>CAYHKW010000032.1:0-11639 GCA_964357385.1 uncultured Gammaproteobacteria bacterium | reverse complement strand
ACAATGATTAAAACCACACCTCCTGGCTTGGGTTCACGTCTCTTAAAACCTTTTGAAGAAAATATACTGTTTGAACACTTTGCGCGCCATGAAAACGGCATACGACTTCTCGCCACCGGCGGCTTTTCGCAAGATGATATAGGGACAAAATGTTATCACTCTAAAACAGGTGCTGTTGAGTTATTACTCAATCACATGATCGACACACCCGAGGAATATATCTTGACCGATATGACTGCCGGTGCTGACTCCTTTGCATCAGGCCTCTTCACCAAATTTGATATTACCTGCGTTGTCGTAGAACCTACGTTAAAATCAATAGCCGTTTACAAACAATATAAACAATATGCATCTGAATTTAATATTCCTATCGTTGTTATTGCAAACAAAATAATAACCACAAATGACATACAATTCCTTACCGAAAATATAGATAGCGCCATTCTCGCCACACTTCCTGATTCGCACTATGTGCGATCCCTCGAAAAAGGAAATAAAAAAACATTTGACGAACTTGAAGAAGAAACAGTGTCAGCACTTGAAATCCTATATCGATACACCGCTACTGTCGCGCAAAATAGAGAAGCTATGCATAATCACGCTCTCTTGTTCCACATCAAAAATGCAGAAAGCTGGGGAAATACCGCCACAGGCGTTGATCTTACTAAACAAATAGACCCCCACTTTATATTCCCTGCAGCCTAATCGCCGTATCGTGTAAGCGCTGAGTACATATATGTGTATTGTGCGCTCATACGATGAGCGAAAGGAGATAAGATCATGAGTCTTACTGCAATAACACCTGAGCAAACTACTGTGCTCAAAACAGGGGGGATGGTTTCTTCTGATGAATGGTTTTCTATCATAGCGGAATCATTGCCTAAAGCATGGGAAATTATAAAGAGACTTGTTACAGAAGCTGAGGGTACGAAACAACCTGCGATATTTTCACCTCCAAATTTGGATGATACTACTCGAGGTGAACTGCTGCGCATGATGGCAAGCACTTCTATTCGAGAATCACTGGAAATATTGCTTCGCATGAAGTTCGGATTCCAAAACTGTCATAAAGTCGGGGTATTCCCGCCAGGGCATGAAAAGGAGTACCACGAATTTACCTCAATAAAATCCCAACTCCTTAATCAATCTCAAGAATTGCGAGATTGCTAAACAAAAACAGCGGTCATAATAACCGCTGTTTCCTTTTATGTACTTCTTACTCGTACAACTTTCCTGGACCCAGTGGGTCGTATCCGTTTTTAACCTCTTCACCATCCTTGAAACCGTCTCCGTCAGTATCAGGATTATTGGGATCAGTCTTGTAGAACTGAACCTCCATAAAATCAGGCAAATCATCAGCATCGTTATCTTGTTCGGTATCAGTAATGATAGTATCCGGTGTTGTTGGTTCACTAACACCCATCAATGACTGTTGAAATGCATCAACTGACCCCAATAGATCAAGTGCGGGATATGCACCTTCTGGCTTGGCCACATCAACAGACGTATTAAAATCCTTGAAGTGTACATCCATAGTGATGGCAGGGTTACCGCTCGTATTTCCCACATCCGGTGTTACGGTAACAATAAACTTATGAAGGTAATAATCTTTCTTGCCGATCCATACTTGTGCACCCAATTGTACCTGTGCTAATGCACTGTTTAATTCCGTTTCAGCTTGAGTTAATTCTTCAGAAGTCATACTGTTGTAGACATCAGGCGCAAACAGAGTCATTACATCTTTCCAAAAAGGAAATACGTTCGCTTTGTTAATCACCAAATCGTAATGGTACATTGCTTGAGCATCAAGTGTTTCTGATGGAAGAACTGCTTTTACGGCAATAAGATTATGCTTCTTCGCAAGTTCGACAACCTGCTCCATCATCTCCTGATTATTGCTTTGCGCTCCCGTGAGCACGGCAAGACCTGCATCAATACTTGCTTTTTGTTCTTCCGCAAGGCCGGGCTGATTCTTTGTGTCTTGTAGATACTGCTGTAAAGCATTGAAATCAAGGGCAGCCCACTTATTGACAACTTGGTTAGTTGTTTCGGCCGTACTTCCTTCTGTCGTGCCAAATAATAACGCGCCCAAATCAGGCAATTTCGTTATTTGGCCATATGCGACATTATCAGTGAGACGCAATTCAAATGAAGCTTCTATGGGTGTAGTGCTGTCTGCGCCCAAAAATGATACACCAATATTCAGTAATCCTTTTGCACTTGGCAACGCCTTGCCTTCGTGGGCACCCTGCATTGTGATAGTAATCGTATCTTGTTTTGAAGGATCGGTAGAGTTAGTAGACCCCGCTTTAATAGTCGCATCAAATGCGTGGGAATTAATGGTCTTTGAACGTTCCACCATCTTTGCAAAAACTTGTTCTGGAGTTTTGACTATGCCATAGGTGAACCACGCCCATACACCAACACCTCCTGCAATAAGAACGAGGGCGATAATCCCTACAATAGCAGCTATTTTTTTGTTGCTCTTACCGCCCATTGAGTCAGACGTCATGACAGTAGGTCCAGGAACAGGAGTAGGACTTTGTGTCCCCATTGTTTGTGTTGATTCATCCATAGAAAAACATTACGAATTAAAAGTATATATTCTCCTCTTTAGGATACCAGATTCACCCGAACTCGCAATTACTGCAATGCATTACTTCGGTGAGAGAAATCTTTTTGCACCCTCACGTACGTGATAAAAAATATCGCAAAGAAAAACCAGGACAGAATCGCCAAATCATTTTTAAAATAGGGCACGTCAACGAGGCCATGTATCAACATTGTCAGTCCTACTACCGTTGATACCACAAGTACACAACCATGCCATTGTGCATCAATCGTGTATTTGTTTTTTATAATCATAAAAATGCGCACTGCCCCATACGCACACCACACCAACAACAGTAGCACCCCCGCTACTCCCAGTATCCCCATTTCAGTCCACACATTCAATAGTATATTGTGGGGGAACATAAAAATTTCTATATAGGTTGCTTTATGGTAGGGCGCCATTGCTGTTTGGTATCCTGAAAGTCCTACTCCCGTAATCCAGTGATCCTGTAGCATTGTCACGGACTCACTCCATGTCGTGCGACGCACAAAACCTGACCAATCATGGAGTAATAATTTTGGATACAATACTTGCTGCGCGACGGGTGAAAGCCATACTGTCAGTGCAATAAAAAAACCAATCAACATACTTGCATACCGAATCCTCTTCCCTGCCCCCAACAATCCGAACCCCAACACAACAACACCCAGCGCAACCAGAGCTGCTTCTGTTTGCGCGAAGAAAATTGCAATCAACATAATCATGGCGACACACAACACAGCAATCCCTTTTAGTTTTTCTTTGATCAAATCTCGCGTACAATAATAGCGAGCAAATGGCAACGCCATTGCGACCAACGGTGCCAAGTATAATCCAACTGCGTTAGGATATGGATATATGCTCGTTACTCGGAGTTCTGCCAGCCATGTTTCTGGAATAGCAAACCCGGTGAATTTTTGTACAATAGCAAAGACTGCAATGCACAATCCCGACAACAGTAATAACCACCATGCCCGACGAATCTTGCCGGCAGTATCTATTACAGATAAACATAAAAGAAAGAATACAAGCGGTTCAACAAAGTACGCACGCCACACCCCGAGAGCCGAAAGCTTGTCAGGAGCGATAAAAATCCCTATGGTAGCTGAGAGCAGGATCAACCCAATAATAATGGAAAGAACCGGATATCTTCGAATCACAGTGACAACGTTTGAAAACACTACTGAAAGACGACTTCGATTTGCCACAAACCAAGCGATCAATACTATAAAAAAAAGTACCTCAACCACTGTTGTTGGAAGCGGACCGAAAGAAACCCGCACCACATACAGCGGCAAAGAAAACAGCATTATATATATTCCCCATTCAAGTACTCTATTCATATGAACTATTTTTTCATCTTAGGAAACCACCCAGAACTCTCTCTTGCGGAAATTTCTGCAGTGCTTCGATCAGAAAACATTGCCCACACCATTGAAGTGGTGTCTTCTGATGCCACAACAATTTCATCCGATTCTCCCCTTAATTTAAAAACGATTTGTAATCGCCTGGGGGGCACCATCAAAGCGGGGGTTATCCTTGATACCATTTCTGACGATCCTGAAACCATCTATGACTATCTTATCACTCACCTTTCAGAGACACCACAAGAAAAGACCGTCTTTGGAATCAGTGCGTACACGCTAGCACGAGGCACCGTTTCAAACAAGCCTATCCTACTCAGTCCAAAAGGGATTGAGCGCCTCGGACTTTCAATCAAAAAAGAACTCAAATCACAAGGCGGTGTCGTACGCTTTGCCATGCCCCAACAAGGCCATGCACTATCATCGGTCGTGGTAGAAAAACAACATCTCACCGATGAAGGAAACGCAGAATTTGTATTGCTCTTTAATGCCGGCAAGTGGGTAGTGGGAAGAACAGAGTGGGTACAGCCGTTTGAACAATATTCAGAACGTGACTGGGATCGTCCCGCAAAAAGTATGGATGTCGGTATGCTTCCCCCAAAAGTTGCGCAGATCATGATCAACATGGCTGGTGTTTCTCCTTCTCCTGATACTGTTTTACTTGATCCTTTTTGCGGCCTAGGAACCGTCCTGCAAGAAGGCTGGCTCATGGGATTTCGCAATTTCATCGGTAGTGATCTTGAAATAAAAAATATCGAAAGCACCGAAAAAAATTTACTATGGCTTGAGAAACAAAATCCGGAGACTGTATCCCCCACTTCGTTACGATTATTTCAAAGCGACGTACGTCATCTCGCAAAAGAGATCACGGCAAATTCAATCGACTGCATTGTGACCGAACCATTCTTGGGCCCCATCGTGAACAACAAAACTCCTCAAGCACGCATCCAAACCATTCAAAAAGAGCTGGCAGAACTATATATAGAAAGTTTCAAAGTATTCAAAGACATCCTGAAACCAGATGGCGTTGTTTCTATCATTTTTCCTTCGTGGAATATCGGAGGTCAAACGATTGAGTTACCTATTATCGATGCTATTCAAAAGATGGGTTTCAGAAATGAAACGTTCCCGGAGGAACTTGACCCATTTATGTCGCCAAGTAAGCGCGAATCATTAATGTATTCACGCGCTGGTCAGACTGTCATGCGCGAGTTGTTTGTGTGGAGGAAAAAATAAAAAGAGACCAAATATTAATTGATCTCAATTTACCCTTTTTATTTTATTGTTTGAGAAAACGTTCCGATCGTTTCTCCTTTCCTTTTTACTTCGCCTCTCCATTGATACTTATTATCACCACTTCGCGAAAATTCAAGTTCGACAACATCTCCTCCTTGCACACTGATCGGAAACTCTATCGGAAAGAATGCATGTTTCCAACTCGTAGAAAACGATTCTGAAGATTCAATATCCAATACTACGCTCGGTGATAATTGTGCACGAAACCATCCTTTGAATCCTGTCATAATTCCATTTGCGAGAATCGTATACTTTACTTTCTTTGCGTATATTTCTTCATGTATACTTTTACTAAAACTCATGACAGCACAAGGGCTTGCAAGATATGCATCTTCCGAGATTATCGCGTCGAAATAAAAGTTAAACATCTCAGAACGATCAATTTGCTCAAATTTTTCTATCAATAAACTGCCTTCATGCGTTGACACAATGAGTTTATTGCCAATATCATTATGTGCTTGCTCTGCACACGCTGGCACAAGATACGATGTCGCTTCAATCGGCAGCATCCGTCCATCATCTTTCAAAAATCGTTTTATTGCATCGGATAAGATAGCTACACAATTTTCATTATCTACTATATTACCTAAAATCTCTGACAGAAGTAAGTCTACCTTTTCAGGTAAAACTACTTCCTGACTGAAACCTTCGAAAGGAACAAATCTATCACCGAATTGTGCAAGGTTTGTTTGGGCGACATCGAGTACTTTTTTATTCACTTCAATGCCGTAAATAATACGTGCTCCCGCTTCCAATGCCCATTGAGATAAAATACCCGTTCCTACACCGATCTCACATACTGACATGCCTGGCTTTATTACTTCAAAGATTGCTTTCTTATACGCATCCATTCTTAGGGTATCGCCCAACATCAAGGTATGGAAATCCATTCCCCAATCCGCTACTTCAAGTGAACTTGCGGTAAATACTTTTTGTAATTCTTGTTTCTTCATAATAGATCCCTACGAGGTTAATCGTAGGGACATCTCCTCCTTTTTTATTCTAATAATATTTTATGATTGTGACTGTGCGAGTTCTTGCCACCATACTTCCATCATGTCCATAATGGTGATAAACCCCGCAGTAAACTCTTTTTGACTCAGAGCGCCCGATCCAAGATAGCCTGCAACCGCTTCAGCGAAGCGATCACGATGACCTGGCTCAAAATCTTCAGTATGCATCTGAACAAAGTCTTTAAGACTTATTTCAGCATGAGCAGTACTGTCTGATTGTATGGCTGAAAGCAACTGTGTAACAATGATTGCTAATTCAGGTGTTGCTGAATCTTCGAGTGCATAGATCATCCCTGCCACAAACGAAGGGTTTTTCTTTTGCTCATGCATTGCCTCATCAATCCCATACAAAAATTCTAACGTCTCATTCGTCCAATCATTCTTACAAATGGTTATCTCTTTTTCTAGCAAGAGACCTCTGTTCAATAAATCGTGATGAGTAATGCCCTGTGTCTTTGCGCCACGTTCTTCGCTGATATTCTGCTTCAACTCTTTGACAATTTCAGGAAACTTTTTTAAAGAATACTGAGCTTTCGCCAAAAATGGAACGATAAACACTACTAATCCCGCATAATCATTTACTGTTTCTACCAAAAACTGTTTACTACCTTTCCCTGCCTTAATGCGTTTTACCACTGGATTATCGCTTAAAAAGCGATATTCTCTCATTTTGCTCTCTAAATTTTCAAAAAACGTTTTCATTTCCATACTCTCCTCATTTACATTGTTTAATTGATTGTTCATTTTGTTTTCTCCTTTTTCTATCATTTCATCTTTTACGCTTATAAGTATACCCTTTTTATCCTAATTTGTCAATACTATATATGTCGTAATTATATACTTTCTATTTATTTTATTGACTTTAAAATACAAAAATGATATAATTATTAATGACAATAATATAACTCTATGCAATTAATAGACGAATTAAAGAAAATAGGCCTTCAAAAGTCGGAAATTGCCGTATATCTCTACTTATTAGAAAATGGCCTTTCCACTCCCCCCGCCATCGCAAAAGCAACGGGAATTGCCCGTACTAACTGTTATAACATCCTTGTTTCCCTCAAAGACAAGGTTCTTATTCGTGAGCAGGATCAAGGGAAACGCAAGGCATATATTGCCCTTGATCCTGAGGCAATACTTCGCTCTCTCGAAGAAAAAAAAGAAGCAGTACAGCGTATTTTACCTGATTTGCGGGGTCTCTATATCACGCAGAAAAATAAGCCTAAAATACGTTTTTTTGAAGGATTTGAACAAGTAAAAGAAATCTATTGGCAAACACTTTCTGCACAAGAAATATTTGCGATTGGATCAACGAAGGAATTATCAGATATCAATGCTCCATTTTTCGATGACTATCTGTTGGAAATAAAAAAGAGAGGTATTATCCTCAATGACATCCTTAGCTACGATTCAAAAGAAACCACCGGACCTAAAACACAAGATATTTTAAAAGGGCTCTACAGCCAATCATATTTGCCTTCGAAATATACTGAACTCCCTACCGATATCCTTATCTGGGATAACAATATCGCCCTGATTACCTTACGCGAGCCCATTTTTGGTACAGTGTTAACTAATCCTCTTATTGCCCAGACATTTCGAGTACTGTTTGATGTGATACGCAATAGGTAGTCACTTGACACATATATACAAAGTATATATAATGTATATATACATAATTTACTGGCTTTTATGACTACCCAAGTAATCTTCAAAATTGATAGCAAACTCAAAGAACAAGCAATGAAAAAAGCCCAGAAAGAAGGAGTGGCATTCTCTTCGGTGTTACAGCACGCGACAAAAGCATTTGTTGAAGGTAAACTTAATGTTGAGTTGGTTGCACATCCACCATTTAACGCAAGGACAAAAAAAATCATTGACCAAGCACTCAAAGAGATTAAAGAAGGTAAAAATCTTTCACCAGCATTTGATAATGCAAAAGATGCCATCGCTTATCTTAAAAGTCTATAGTCAATGAAAGTCATTTATCAGAAATCTTTTGATAAAGATTTCATAAAACTTTCCGTCAAAATACAGGATCAATTTTATTCAAGAATTGAACTCTTTATTGAGGATAAGTATAATGTAGTTCTCAATAATCACTCAGTTGACCCTACGTATCCGGGGTGTCGAAGCATTAATATTACTGGTGATTATCGGGCAATATTTTCTGAACAAGGCGATGTCGTTACTTTTGTTGCAATCGGCACCCACTCACAGCTGTATTAAAAAAGACCTACATGATTCAGGTCTTTTTTGTTTCCCTAATTAAAATGAAACACCATCACATCGCCATCCTGCGCGATATAGGTCTTACCCTCCAATCGGATAAGGCCTTTTTCTTTTGCGGCTACTTCTGAGCCTGCATCAACCAAATCGTTCCAATTAATCACTTCTGCGCGAATAAATCCCTTTTCAAAATCAGTATGAATCTTACCCGCTGCTTGGGGTGCCGTCATACCTTTTGTTATAGTCCACGCACGCGTTTCCTTTGGCCCAGTCGTAAAATAGGTGATCAATCCTAGTGTCGTATAGCCTTGTACAATGAGACGGTCCAGCCCCGTGCGCTTCATATCAAGTTCAATCAATTCTTCATCCGTAAGCTCTGCCATATCTGCTTCCTGTTTTGCACATAGCGTAATCACCGCTTGATCTTTGCTTTTGTTTTTAAATACATCCACGACTTCTTGCGAAACTACTCCGGTCTCATCGGTATTAAGAACATAGATCATTGGCTTGAGGGTAATGAGGTTGAGTTCTCGCAAAAGCTCCCGTTGTTCTGGTGTCCATTCTTTTGTACAGAGCATGACCCCCTGTTCGAGAAATTTCTCGACTTCTTGATACAGCTCTAATCGTGCCACACTTTCCGCATCGCTTCCTGATCTCATTTTACTCTTGAGTGTATCAAGTCGTTTTTGTACGACTGCCAAATCTGACAACGCGAGTTCGAGATTGATAACATCCGCATCAGCAAAGGGATCTGTTTTGCCGGACACATGAATCACATCGCCATCTTCAAATACACGCACCACATGAGCAATCGCATCAACTTCACGGATATGGGCAAGAAATGCGTTTCCCAACCCTTCGCCCTTTGATGCGCCGGCGACCAATCCTGCAATATCAACAAATTCCATCGCTGCGGGAAGAATTTTTTCAGAATGAGAAAAAGCGGCTAACTTCTCCAGCCGCTCATCAGGCACTTTGACAATTCCCGTGTTGGGTTCGATCGTACAAAACGGATAATTTGCAATGTCGATCTGTTTTTTTGTCAGTGCTTTAAAAAGAGTTGACTTGCCAACATTGGGCAAGCCGACAATACCAATATTCATATGTCGTTATTTAAGCACGTTTTGGACTACGCAGTAAGCGACGCATTTCTTTCTTTGTTTTTCCTACTACCATTTTACGATACATGCGCAAGGTAGGCGATTTGAAGAGAGACGCAACAATATTGAGGATCATATCTTGAATTATTTGGATAAATGGGATATACTGATCCCGCGTAAAATACGCATTCTAAGCTACCATGGCCCCACAAAAATGTCAACGGACATGGTATACTAAGACCAGATAATCCCTCTTCAATCTCTGTATGTCAGGACACTCAAAATGGGCGACAACACGACGTCACAAAGCAGTTGTCGATGCCAAAAAATCATCAACATTTACTAAATTAGGAAATGCGATCACGATTGCTGCCCGATTGAAGGGTGGCGATATGAATATGAATTTTTCATTGCGTCTTGCGGTTGACAATGCACGCGCAGCAAGCATGCCAAAAGATAATATCGAACGGGCTATTAAACGGGGTACCGGCGAACTGGAGGGTACACAAATCGAAGAAATTACGTATGAAGGATACGGACCCAATGGCATTGCTCTTCTTATTACTACCATCACTGATAATCGTAATCGAACGGTGAATGAAATCAAACATCTTCTTACCAAAGCAGGTGGCAATTTGGGGGCGGTCAATAGTGTTGCCTGGATGTTTGAAAAGAAAGGACTTATTTCAATACTCCCTGCTAACTTTAATGAAGAAGCAGAAATGTGCTTTATCGAAAACGGGGTAGAGGATATAATACAAGAAGATGAAATGGTAACCGTCGTTACCACACCAGAACAGCTCGGTCAAGTACAAACAGCAGCCACACAATTCAATATACCCCTTGAAGGCACAGAGATTACCTACATCCCCAAGACCCCTGCACAAGCTGATGAACAGACCTACGAAAAAATCCAATCGCTCATTGAAACTCTCGAAGATCACGATGACGTTGATCGCGTCTATTCAAACCTTTCATGATACCAACCCCCTCAACCGCCCCTATATTAGGTATCGATCCAGGGTATGGAACCATCGGATGGGGTTTGGTAACACAAAATGGCTCTTCATTTAGCTGTATCAATTATGGATGCATTACCACCAGTCCTGATCTGTCATTTCCCGACCGCCTGCTGTCTCTGTATAATGAACTTAGTCGTTTAATCGCTCAAACTGCCCCCCGATTAGTAGCCGTAGAAAAGCTGTTTTTCAGCAAAAACACAAAAACCGCTATTGATGTAAGCCAAGCCAGAGGGGTCATATTATTAACGGCAAGGCTTGCAAAATTACCTGTTTTGGAGTTTACTCCTCTTCAAGTGAAGCAATCAGTGACCGGCTACGGCCAAGCAGATAAGCTCCAAATTCAAAAAATGGTTACCTTATTATTACGCCTTAAAAAGCACCCAACACCTGACGACGCTGCTGATGCCTTGGCTATCGCCATTTGTGCCAGCAGCGCATCAGCCCTATTGAATCAATAATGTATGCAGATCAATTACTCGTACGATCGGCCATCTGAGAACAAACATAAAGAGATTCGTCCTGTTCCAAAAAAGAAACATCGCTTTTTAGATTTTTTTAAAACAAAAAAAGGAAGAAGTTTGCTCATAAAACGACTTATCCTTATTGGCGTGACGACGATCCTTGTGGGTGCGATTGGATTTTTTGCTATGGCAGCCTGGATTTCCCGCGATCTTCCTGACCCAAACAAGTTGATTGATCGTTCAATACAGTTGAGCACAAAGATATATGATCGTACCGGCACCCATGTTCTCTATGAAGTGCATGGTGATCAACAGCGCACCCTTATCACTATTGAACAAATTCCTGACACCGTTAAAAATGCCAGTATTACTGCTGAGGATCAAAACTTCTATACCCATAAAGGCTTTGATCTCAAAGGCATTGCTCGTTCTGTTCTTGCTAATATTTTTAGAGGGAGCAAGGCACAAGGCGGATCAACGATCACTCAACAGTTTGTAAAAAATGCTATTCTTACGACTGAAAAAACATACACGCGAAAAATAAAAGAACTGGTGCTT
>CAYHKW010000031.1:0-11981 GCA_964357385.1 uncultured Gammaproteobacteria bacterium | reverse complement strand
AAACACCGGTTTGTTTGTGAATCTCGACAGGGATACCACGCCCGTTGTCCGTTACTTTGACCCAGCCGTCAGGCAGAAGTTGTACGTAAATATCATTACAGTATCCAGCCATTGCCTCGTCGATGGAGTTATCGACGACTTCCCAGATCAGGTGATGCAGACCAGTTTCAGCAGTGTTACCGATATACATGCCCGGACGCTTGCGTACTGCCTCCAAACCTTCAAGGACGCTGATTTGTCCGGCTCCATATTCATCTTTTTTCTCCGTTTTTGCCATAAGTTCAGAAGTATTATTGTCTGTGTATTGTATCATAGGCACTCGGTCTGAGCAAGCCGAAGGTTCCCTTGGGGGAGGGATAGGTGAGTAGTGAGATAAAAAATAACCCCGGAGAATATTATCTCCAGGGCATTATTACGTATCAACGTTCAGATTATAAAATATCGGGTCATTGATTTCAACAACATCACGAATTGTATTATCAGGATCACGGTGGCAAATGAGGATATCCTTGCCGCTTAATTTTGCATTAAGTATTTGTTCGAATATTTGTGCCATTGCTTTGAATACGCCATCTCCATTTTTACCAGTTGCTTTTTCAAACTTTTCACATTGCGTGAGAAACAGACTCAATTCGGCTATATCTTCTTCTGTGAATGAAATATTCTGTTCTTTCAGAAATTGATACCAGGTTAAACCTGTAATTAATATTGTTTGCTTGTCATCCCCGTATTCCTTTTCCCAACCCTCAATTTCTTTGTAAAATTCATCACTTAGGGTGAGCTCTAATCGTTTACTCATTTGACACTTCCTTTCCTCAGTAATTTTTAATGTTCCATCCAGAGAATAGCTGACAATAGGGCTTTTGTCAATGGTTATGGAAATAAAAAATCGCCTGCCGATAGGCTGACGATTGGGTTGGAAATTATTCCACAACTATTTAAGACTCACATGAATGGCATGAGGTTTAACCTCAAGCAGATAGGGGAGCTGGTAATCAGGTTTTTTAACCTGCAATGCTTCTACAATTTTATCAACGCATTCCTGTGGAAATAAATACACGTCTACTACTGATTTAAATGCTAATAACGTTTTTCCGACAGCGTGCCATGCAAATAGTTCCCATGACCCTATATTTTCAATATTGTGTTGTTCAACGTGCGGGCTATGTTGGCTATTAGATGTTGTATTATATGCACTAATCAGATTTCCTGATTTCTCGCTTACCTCTGCAAAAGAGTTGTATCCACAATGGACATTGTTGAAGTAAACACCCTCTGCCTCCAATTTGGTCAGTATTTGTGTTGCTGCTTCGGTCTGATCCATTGTGATCAATAACATGTACGTTTTCATCCTTTCCGTCCTTTCAAACCAAAATATACGATTAACCTATTTCGCATAGTACCTATTCATTGCACTAAACGCAAGTTTGCCCTATATTATGGGGATATTATATTCAATCAATTATGGACTCTCTCATCGCTCAAGCATCAAAACATCTTTCTCAAGTACTAACATTCTCGATTAAACACACTCCCAAGCACAAGGCGTTGGTTATCTATGATCGCGAAGCGCCGCTTGCGGGCATCCTTACTGATGCGTACATGGTTGCATTACCGGAAGGGGAGTTTTTGGACTTTGCGGATACTTCAGCAGAAGATATTTTGAATCGCATTAATGCGCTTGCGCCCGAAGATTTGGTTATTTTGGTGCAATCAAGCAATTTTCGCCTGAATGAGTTTCGTATTCGTATTGAATTATTCCAACGTAAACTCAAAACCATTGAACACATGCACCTTAAGCGAATTTCAGAAGACCAATTTGCAACCTATATAGAGGCGCTTGCCTATAACAAAGAGTATTTCCAACAACACGGACTCACACTAAAACCGATCATTGATAATGCGCAACGAGTTGTGGTGAAAGGGGAGGGGACAGAGTTGGTGTATGAAGGCGGCATGGAGCCAGCAAAACTTAATATTGGCGACTACACGGGCATGGAAAACGTCGGCGGGACGTTTCCGATTGGTGAAGTGTTTTCAGAGCCGAAAGACTTGAAACAAATCAACGGTGAGGCAATGCTCGCGGGGTTTGCGGGAATGGATCACACCCTCAAGCAGCCAACACCGTTTAAAGTAACCGTGAAGCAAGGTATTTTGACTGCCGGCGATGATGCGCCCGCGGAATTTCATGAGATTCTTGATCTCATTCGCGCTGATGAAGAAGTGACGGTGCGCGAGTTTGGGTTGGGGTTTAATCCGGCGATGGATGAACAACGGATCGTAAATGACATCACTGCTTATGAACGAAGAATCGGCTTGCATATCTCACTGGGTGCGAAACATGGCGTGTATAAAAAACCAGGCTTTAACAACAAGAAAACCCGCTATCATATCGATGTATTTGTTGATGCAAAGGAGATTGTCGCTGATGGAAGAGTGATCTTTAAAGATGGAGCATATATTTTGGAATAAAAAAAAGAACGAATTTTTTTCGTCCTTATTTCATGGTAAGCAGACCTATCTGGTGAGCTCAACTACATATGCATATTCATCAGTGCCTTCAGTAGGAAGGGGAATAGGCTCCTTCGCTTCCATTAGACTGTCTAAATAGGTTTTTAATTGTGTTTGTGCGTTCTTAAGAGCCAGTTCAACAGTTGGACCTTCACTAAAACAACCAGGTAAATCAGCAAATTCTACAATATACGTATCATTTACTTTTGTTACTTTTGCTGGATAGACTGCAGTATTTCCCATTTTTTGTTCTCCCCTTATACATTGTAATTAACTACCCAAAAGCATAGCACAAAACCCCACTTTTGTCAATGGCTTGGAATGTAAAATACCCGTTTTTCTTATAATGGAAAGAATCTTAGAAAATCCTTTAAATAAAAGGTAAAAATGCCTATTTATCCCTTGACAAAGCCTGACTAACATGGTATACTTCTTTGTGGAATAAGGTTTGTTCCTGATTGACTATATGTCCGTTAGGAACGCTAAGCTTTATTTGAACTTTACAACTTTCTTGCGAGACTACTTGTCTTGCAGGAAGGACGATGCAGAAGGAGGAGCGAGAATTAGCGGGGCAACAAATACATCATGTAATTATCCCCCAAATTCCCATGCACTACTCATCTGTATCGTTTTTTCTGTAAAACAGCTTAAATTTTAATTATTGTTTGACCCTTATCTAAAAAATAAGGGTCTTTTTCTTTTTCAGATGCTATACTGAATGATACATATGCCTTCAAACTATACTCCCATTCCTGCACAAGAATTGCGAGCACGCTACTGGATGCTGTCTCATATTTCTGATGCAAAAAAAATAGGGATCGCGATTTTTTTCATTATTGACTGCATCCTGGGACTGGTTGTGCTGTGGTTTATAGTCAATTTGTATGGCGTTCAACTATTATCGTACCAACGTGCGTTGCGTGCTATGTCGCTTCCTTTCATGACCACCAGTGCGTCCTCCCGACTGGTTGAATCATTGCATGTGGTAGAAACGGGCGGCGTTGCCTCAGGGGCGGGCCGTTCTGATCTCTATGCGCTTATCCAAAATCCTAATGCGGATTTTATGGCACGATTTACATATTCGTTTGGAGATGGGGATGCCACCCGTTTGTTTGAAGGGTTTATATATCCAGGGCAGCAAAAATATCTTGTTGAGATAGGCTCGCCATTATTATCAGAAAACGTGCCTCCGGTACGGCTTGCTACTATTCACTGGACGAGAATTTCAAAAAAAGGTCTTGAGGAAATTAAGGCACGCACTGCTCTTATCACCAAGGATTTCCAGTTTATTCCCAATGACAGCGCTATTCCGTTTAGCCGTCTGGTATTCACTGTTGAAAACCCAACAGGGTATGGCTTTGCACACGTTGCACTTCCTATTGTCCTACGCTATGGTGGCAGGGTTGTCGCCATCAACTATACGATTATCGATGGATTGATGTCAGCAGAATCACGGAAAAGTGATGTTCGTTGGTTTACTCCCACAGGACCAGTAGATGGATATGCGGTTGATCCGCACATCGATATTTTTAGCTCAGAAACATTTCTCACACCAGAAGGTGAGCCTGCTCCCGCCGTTTTGAATGAATAATTGAACATGGTATGTGGTCGTTGTTACTTGCACGCATTACCCGTTTTGACTGGGTATTATTATTAGCTGTAGTGGTTCTGTTTGCATTCGGCGCAACAGCGATCTACAGTGTTGGGCTGGGGAAAGACCCTCAGGATTTTAGTTTTTTTTACAAACAGCTCACCACATTTGGTATAGGGATGGGGTTGATTGCGATTCTTGGCATGATCCACTACCGGTTGGTGCGCAATTTTAGCGTATTGATTTATCTAGCCGCCTGCATATTGTTGATCAGTGTCTTGTTTTTTGGCAGTACGGTGCGCGGTACACGCGGGTGGTTCAATATTGCAGGGTTTGGATTTCAGCCGGTTGAGTTTGTAAAAATTGCCTTGATTATTTTCCTCGCCGCGTATTTTGATAAATATACTCGCCAGATTACACAATTGCGCCATATTTTTATCAGCGCCGCTATCGCCAGTATTCCAATCGGTCTGGTTCTTATTCAGCCAGATTTTGGATCCGCGGTCGTGTTGTTTCTCATTTGGTTGGGAATGATACTAGTGAGCGGAATTCCTAAACGATATTTTTTTTCGCTGGTGATATTAATATTGGTCGGACTGGCGTTTTGTTGGTTTTTTGTCTTCAAGGATTATCAAAAAGATCGCATCCTGGCGTTTATTAATCCAAGCCAAGATGTCAGCGGTCGAAGCTATAACGTGATTCAGGCTCAAATTGCGGTGGGATCAGGGCAGATCCTGGGAAGAGGATTGGGGTCAGGATCACAGAGCCATTTAAAATTCCTACCTGAAAACCAGACAGACTTTGTGTTTGCGGTATTAGCAGAGGAGATGGGACTTGTTGGGGTGTCGGTCATCTTGTTGTTTTGGATATTGTTGTTTTATCGTTTAAGCCAAAGTATGCGACGTGCCCGTGATGATTATGCCTTGTTTGTATGTCTGGGAGTAGCCCTCATGTTTGGGGCTGGTATGGCTATTAATATCGGTGGAACAGTAGGGCTTATGCCGGTAACGGGGCTGGTATTGCCGTTTATCAGTTATGGGGGGAGTTCGCTGCTGGCGTCGATGTTAGCTATTGGTTTGATCCAGGGGATTCGCAGTCATAGTGGATAACCTTGACACCCTTCTATTATAAGGGTATAGTGCATGCACATATATACGTATCTTTTTTTATGGAAACAATTACTCTTACTGCACAACAAAGGACAATTACCGGTAAAAAGCTGGCTGTTTTACGTGCTCAAAAGCTTGTACCAGCAGTTTTGTACGGTCATAAGGTGGAAAATAAGCTTTTGTCAGTGCCCGTCGTGGCGTTTGATAAAACCTACGAAAAGGCAGGTGAAAGTGCGTTGGTTGACCTTGCGATTGATGGTGGCGCACCTGTTAAAGTGTTGATTCATGATGTGAGCCGCAATCCGGTCAAAGGCTTTGTTGAACATGTTGATTTTTATCAGGTAAACATGAAAGAAAAGCTTGAGACTGAGATTCCTCTCGTGTTCGTTGGTGAATCAAAAGCAGTAAAAGAACTCGGGGGGACACTCGTAAAGAGTATTGAAGAGCTTGAAGTACGCTGTTTGCCAAGCGATCTTGTTCACGAAATTACCGTTGATATTTCAAGTCTTGCTACCTTTGATGATGTGATCAAGGTAAAAGATATTGTATTGCCTGCCGGTATGGAGGCACTTGATGATGGGGAAGAAGTATTGATCTCTGTTGCTGAGCCAGCTTCTGAAGAAGAATTGGCAGCTCTTGATGAAAAGCCTGTTGAGGATGTGTCAGCTGTTGAAGTAGAAAAGAAAGGCAAGGACGAAGAGGAAGGTGACGAAGAGAAAAAGTAATAATCAGACCATTTAGAAAAACTCCCGGATGTATCTCGGGGGTTTTTGTTATCCGCTATGCATGAGTTTGTATATGTGCGATCCGGTCGCGTCCGCAATCATCTTTTATAATCGACACACTTGCTTTAGGGAAATGTTGCATTGCAATGTCAGTAACGGCAATACCTTGTTCATATCCGATTTCAAGGAATACGGCACCCTTTTTCCTCAGTCGTTTCGGCACTTGAGTCATGAGGACTCGAATGAGATCAAGGCCATCTTTGCCTGAAAGTAATGCTGATTTTGGTTCGTATTGTATTTCAGGAAAATGTTTGATGGCAAATGCGTATTCCTTTTTTGAAAGATATGGCAGGTTGGCAATGATAACATCATATTTTTTACTTACTCCTTTGAGAAGATTGTGTTTGGCAAATTTCACGCGTTTATCCAACGAAAGTACCTTCGCGTTTTTCTTTGCTGATGTGAGCGCAGGTGCAGAAACATCAAAAGCGTCGATTTTTATTGCTGTTCCTGTATTTGCTGCGATGGCAAGTGGAATACATCCGGAGCCAGTTCCCACATCAACAAGATGTTTGGCATGCGGATGCTGTTTGAGATGATTAAGGATAGCAGTGATTAACGTTTCCGTATCAGGGCGGGGAATAAGGGTGTTTTTTGATACAAAAAAAGGAAGTCCATAAAATTCCTTTGTACCCACAATGTACGCAAGAGGCATTCGGGCAGCTCTTTTTTTTACCAAAACTTGAAACTTTGTTAGCTGTGTTTTGGTGATGAGATCTGCACTATGGGCAATAACGTATGGCCGGTCTTTTTTTAGCACAAATGCAAGCAAAAGCTCTGCATCAAGATATGCCATCGGAATCTTTTTTTTGGTGAGACTGTTATATGTAGCGCGTAATGCCCAAGCGATTGTCATAAGGTGTATTGACAAGACCAGTTTTTGATGGTATTATGGTGAAGTAATATTGTTAGTATAGCACACAAGGAGTTTGGAAATGGTAGTGAAAGGAACACATACGATCGATACATACGAGGCTTTGGCCTTGGCAAATAAGATCATTGACGGTTCACAAAAGCATATTCGTGACCATAATAGTCATGAGACTATACGGCATAAGAATATATCCATTCTTGTTTCCCGTACTGGAGCAAACATCATACCTGATGTAACTTTGTATGGAAAAGGAGCTAATGAAAATCCTTTTAAAACATTTAAAAACGAAAACGCATTAGCAAATGCGTTTAAGAATTTTTCTAGTTTTACGATTGAGTTCAATAAGGATAACTACTCGTTGGCACTGATGAAAATCACTGTTAGTATGGATTAATCAGAGGTAATGGCAGAGCGCGAATCGCGTTCTTCCTGTAAAATGGCATTAATTATTTCGTCAATTTCTCCACGGAGAATGGCGTCTAATTGGTGCCAGCTTTTTTTTATACGATGATCAGTAAGACGGTCTTGCGGGAAGTTGTAAGTGCGGATTTTTTCAGAACGATCACCGCTGCCAATCATAGCCTTACGATCAGATGATGCCTGGTTCATTTGTTTTTCTTGCTGGTCAGCAAGAAGACGGGCACGCAATACAATCATTGCGCGTTCACGGTTCTGCAACTGGGAGCGTTCATCTTGACATGACACAGTAATGCCCGTGGGGATGTGGACGATACGGACAGCAGAATATGTCGTGTTAACAGATTGACCACCCGCACCACCCGAACAAAAGGTATCAATGCGCAAGTCTTTTGCGTTGATGGTAATATCAACTTCTTCTGCTTCTGGCATGACTGCAACTGTTGCGGCAGAGGTATGGATACGACCACTTTTTTCGGTTTCGGGAACGCGCTGGACACGGTGTACGCCGCCTTCATATTTCAAATGCTTGAAGACATTGGTTCCATGAATTTCAAAAATTACTTCTTTGTAACCGCCAATACCGTTTTGATTGGAATCAATCAGCTGAACTTTCCACCCTTTGTTTTCAGCATAAAGGGTGTACATACGGAATAGGTCACCGGCAAACAGCGCAGCCTCGTCACCTCCGGTTCCGGCGCGAATTTCGACAATGACATCTTTTTTGTCGCGCGGGTCAGCAGGGGAGAAATAGTCATTCAGTTCATCTTGAAGATTTGTTTGTTCTTGTGTCAATTGCTCAAGTTCTTGTTGGGCGATGGCAAGCATCTCAGGATCAGTTTCTGTTTTGAGCATTTCACTGGTTTCAGCAATCCCTCTCTCAACCTGATCAAACCGCTCCATGGCAGCTACAATGCCTTTTATTTCATTATATTCTTTTGAAATCTTTGCCAGTTTTCCGGGATCAGAAACAGCCGCGCCTGAGGAAAGCTCGGTTTCAAGGATGGTAACCTGTTCTTTGAGTTGTGGGTATCGGGAATCCATAGATATATACAAAAGGATGGCATGAACATCATACCATCCTTTTGAGTGGGGGAGTATTGTTACGCTTCGTTCTTTTCCTTACGAACGCGGGTTGTTGCCTTGATTTTCTTTCCTTTGCGTCCTTCAGCTGTTTCAGCCATTTTTGCGGCACGAGCAGCGAATTTTTCAACGCGACCTTCTGTATCCACCAGCTTCTGTTTGCCAGTATAAAAAGGGTGGCAAGCCTTACAAAGTTCAACATGAAGCTCTTCACGGGTTGAACCGGTCTCATAGATGGCTCCGCAGGCACAAATAGCCTTTGCGGTAGGGTAATAGGTTGGGTGAATGTCTTGTTTCATAACGAAATATAATGTAATGCGGGAATTATAGCGGATATTCGGGATTTTGGCAATTCCTCGGCTCAATAGTCGTTTTTCCTTATATTTACGGGCTTAAAAAATACCATTAATTATGTCCAAAAAACCCTTGACAAATCTGGAGTTTTGTGCTATACTTAAGTCGTAAAAGGTTAAGAAACGAGCTTTTTACAACAAATTATTTTAAAAGAGGGAATAAATAATGCATGCAAACGGACTAGCTGTTCACAAAACAGATTTACCGATTAGAAAAAACTTAGTCGACAAGGAGCTCTTTGAACTTATGCTCGCACTAGTTAGCGAAGAGCAAAAAATGGACTTACAAAATACCGAAGAGGCGAGTATTGAGTTTATAATGTTTTATATTGGAGATTCCTTCCTTAAGGGATTTCTTCAATTCAATGTTGCTGGTGAGAAGTATCTTGAATACCCCATGTCAGCTACATTAGCAAAAAGCATTAAAAATATTAATAATTGAACAAAATCAAACAAGAGGCTCGAAATTGCCAAACAATTTCTCTCTGGGAAGTTTAATACAAACTTCCTCCTGTCCAAGGATGTGTGTCCTTGCCTTGACGAGTCCAAGAGGACGAAACAGGGGTTGAAAAAATATTATTGAAGTTGGAGGAAAAAGGAAATGAGTTTATTTGAGAAATTCGGTATTTTTAGCGCAGTAGATTTTTTAAGTGTCATTATTATTGCAGGAATCACTAAAATAACTGGTTTGGAGGAAAGCGATTTGAGCAACAAAGAAACAGTAAAAAGTTCTATTAAGGAAGACTTTGAGGAAATTACTGCTCACTACTTCCAGGAGGTGCTAAATGATGTTGAAGGTGCAGAAAAAGAGATAAATGCGCTACTAGAAGTTGCAAAGAAATTAAATCTTTCGAAAGAGGATGTGTATCCCTACTACCTTAATATTCTATTCGGGCATTGTCTGATTGTGGCTGAAGAGCATGAAGAGTATGTTGAGGACGAAAAAATGGGAGTACTTACTTTAAAGAGGGTATTAGGAACGGGTTTTACTACAGAAGCAAAAAGGTGGATATGTGATGAAGACTATTATGCTGCAATGGTAGAGTCCTTTCAGGTATATCACACAGATAATGGAATTGAGCACTATAGATATGGTGACCATCCGTTGTCTGGAGGCGATTATCATGAAGATGATTCGGAGATGGAATTCCCTCATCCCAAACAGGTGCTTGAAGTTTTGCTGTTTGTGTTTCCCGAACTTCAGAAGGATCCAGATGTGACCAACGTAATTACAAAGTACTGGGAGTTATATGATGAACCTCTCAATATTAGATCTATCGATAGTTAAAAAAGAGGAAATACTTAAAATTAGAAGTCCATACTTGTATGCAAATACACCTCTGGACTCCATTTTTCAGAGTATGAGTCGTAATTCGTATTCTGAAAGAGTGGAAGTGAACATTTTAAAAAATATTATTGTAGTTTGGAGGAAAGAAATGAAAAAATTAATGATTTTGGTGGCGATTGTCTTAATGTTTTTTGGAAAAAATGCTTGGGCTTTGCCTAAACATATTGAATTAACAGAGTCCCATACACTAGTGGGCGAATACGTAGAGTATACGGTTCAATATCGTATCAAAGGCTTTAAGCCGAGCGTGAAGCCGGGTGAAATTTATCTCATTCAAATGACGGCTAGTACTGTCTTTAAAGATGGGGTCACAATACCTTTTTCTAACAAAAAAATTATCAAAGAAGAAAAAGGTAAGGTTGTTTGGCAATTTTATGCACTTGGCAACACTAAAGATGGGATTCACCTATCAGTTGTGGCGGTTGACCAAAATCTCAAGGAATTGCATACCTTGAAAACAATCAAGTTGGATCCCATGAGGGATTGGGTAGCACTAAAAGTTTTTTAAAGATCGAAATCATAGATTTTAATTATCGACTAATCCTC
This sequence comes from uncultured Gammaproteobacteria bacterium, assembly GCA_964357385.1. Classification (GTDB taxonomy): domain Bacteria; phylum Patescibacteriota; class Patescibacteriia; order JACQRZ01; family JACQRZ01; genus JAHFJA01. The sequence goes on along the minus strand of CAYHKW010000031.1, from coordinate 1,364 downwards.
GATAATTTTTTTATATACCTTCAAACATTTAATGTAACTATATATATTGACAAAGCTACTAAAATATGCTATAGTGTTTAGCATAAAAGGCTTGATTTAGAGACTTTTATATTACAATTTTTAGAAGAAAAAAGGAGGAGGGCTCATGCAGAGACCAGACCAGAGAGTAGGGATTTTTGTAGATGTATCAAATATCTACCATTCGGCGAAGCAATGCCATAGTGCTCGGGTGAATTTTGCCTATATTATGGAGAAAGCAGTCGCAGGTAGAAAGTTGATTGTTGCAAAGGCGTATGCAATACGCTCACCAATCGATCAAGACCTATTTTTTGATGCGCTTACCAGAAGTGGATACCAAGTATGCCTAAAGGATCTCCAGGTATTTCATACGGGAATAAAAAAAGGAGACTGGGATGTTGGGATCAGTATTGATATAGTCAAAGTTGCCGAGAAGTTGGATGCAGTCATTCTTGTTACTGGTGATGGCGATTTTGTTCCATTGGGACAGTATGTGAAAGAACGGGGTTGTAAATTTGAAGTTATGGCTGTGAGTGGAGCTACTTCAGCAAAATTAAAAGAAATAGCTGATCATTTTACAGACATTAGTAGTGATGAAGGGTTCTTCCTAAGAAGACCCGAAATTTATAATTTTAATGCCAATAATACCGTGGCAGTATAATATTATTTCCGAAGACGCATTATGTCTTCGGATCCATTTTTCAGAGTATGAAGCGATTTGTATTCTGAAAGAGTGGATATTTTAAAACGGAGAGGAGGTACCACTATGGTATCAAAAGAAGGTAGTACATTTCCGATGGTTTCCGGATCAGGGTGGCTTGCATTGATGGATGATATTCCGTTTCTCACAAACGCAGCACGGTATTTTCTTAGGGGAGGTGCCCTGGATGATGCGTATGAAGTGGGACGGACGTGTTATGAACGGCTTCTTGAAAAAGCATTGCAGCCGGATATTTTGGAGACCATAGATCAGAGGAAGATGCTCGTTTTTTTTATGGAACGTATTCTTCCTCTCAATCCCCACTACAAAGATCGTTGGTATGTCAGAGTGGATGAGGAGAACCTATCCTTTCATGACCGGCTTTCAGATGCAGTGGAAAGGATGCCTATCACAGATCACAACATACCAGAACTGCATTGGAATGTGGAGGGGGAATATATTCCTCAAAATATTCTACGATTTCCCCAAATGGTCAGTAATGCCGACGAGCAATATTGGCCTATCAACCTCTATGTCAGCCCTGTTGTTGTCTGGGATATATTTGCAGAGCGATATTTGTACAATGAGTTTTTAACAAGTAGGGAATTTATCAGGTTGGCAGAGCATTTCTTCAGCTGTGCATGCA
>CAYHKW010000030.1:0-12123 GCA_964357385.1 uncultured Gammaproteobacteria bacterium | reverse complement strand
AGCAGATCTTGAACTGGGTCAACCCGATGATGGGACACCTTTTAATTCAGGAGGTTCCGTTGCTCCTGTAAGCGGTGCTACTGTCGGCACTCGTGTCAATATGTTTTCTGATGGAACAACCTTATATGTTACTGATGGAATCAATAATCGCATCTTGATTTTCAATACTTTCCCTACAACAAATAACCAGACTGCATCGGCGGTCGTCGGACAGTACACCGACTCAGCCACCACTCTTGTTGACGGCAGCTTCATGGACGGGTCGTCGGTGGGGGGATTTCTTGATTCCTCAGGAAGGGTCTATATGTACAGCGTCGTCAGTGATCGGCGTGTATTGATGTATGACTCTATCCCAACGTCAGATCGCAATGCCGCTGATCGCATAGTCGGCCATAGTGATGCGTTTACCAAAAATCCCAACGCTACCTTCAGTTCGAGCAAATTAAATTTTACTTCTGATCCAGCATTCCCTTTCGCTGGCGTGGCGAGCGATGGCACTCGTCTTCTGGTGGGTGATTTTTCTGCTCATCGCGTGTTGATGTGGAACACCGCCCCCACTTCGACGGGACAAGCGGCGGATGTGGTTTTTGGGCAGCCGGATTTTACTACAGGAACCGCTGACAATGGCGGCGTCGACGCATCATCGCTCAATAAACCGCGAAATATGTCTATCAGCGGAGGGAAAATTGCTATCGCCGAATCGCTTAAACATAGGGTAAAGATTTACAACTCTATTCCCTCTGGCAACAATGCTGATGCGGATCTCGTTATTGGGCAGCCGGATTTTACCAGTAGTACCGCGGACAATGGAGGCATTAGTGCTTTAACATTAGATACTCCCCAAGCGGTATCTCTGTCTAATGGAAAGCTCATTGTTTCTGACACAAACAATCATCGTATTTTGATTTGGAACACTATACCGACTACTTCGGGAGTCTCCCCTGATTTCGTCATAGGTCAGCCAAATTTTACGAGTAGTACGGCAAACAATACGACAATGACGGGATGTGGAACAGCAGTGAATGCGTGCGGGTTGAGCGGACCAAGAGGTGTCTTTTATGACGGAACACGATTATTTGTGGCCGATAGCCTTAATAATCGTGTGCTGGTGTGGACGGTTGCTATCACTGCAAATGGGCAAGCGGCGAACTATGTGATAGGTCAGGATAACCTTACGACCGCTGGCACCTATGCAACGAGTGCTGATAGTACTACCGATATTTTTAAGCGATTGACTCAACCAACGTATGTTTCATACAATGCCAGTAAGCTCCTAATTACCGCCGGTAATTTTGGCAAGATATATGATATAGGTACTCCGACCGTTCCGAATTCTGCACCGACGGCACCGACTACGCTGTATGCAAATACTTCCGCCAATACAGCACAGTCAGGTACTACTAATCCTGACGGAGTAATAACGGCAGCTTTGACGAGTACCAGTGTTGTATTTTCAGCTATCCACAATGATCCAGATAGCAATGCCGCGAATAAATATCAATTGCAGATTGATAATGATAATGATTTTTCCAGCGTGCTCTATGATTCGGAAAACACGGGACTGGCTGGTACCAGCATGACTTCAACGAACAACGCAGCACGTTCGCCAGATATAAGCATCCTTCCTAGTGGTGGAGCAGTGACAAATTTATTTACGGGAGGGGTACCAGCCCTTAATGTTCCATACTATTGGCGTATCAAATTTTGGGATACCAATAATGCGGCGGGGGTGTTTTCTGCATCGGGAGGGGCAAACGTGTTCAAAGTCGTCAGTCCGCCGGCAGCACCGGCAGCGAGTGGAAGCGGTCTTGCTCCCAGTTTCTTTTCACAACCTGTTCCTCCTGATGGAGGATATCAGGTAAGTATCAATGATGGGAACACGACGACGGATGATACGGAGGTGGTGCTGCATTTCAATGCGGGAAGCGATATTTTTTACATGGCCATATCAAATGATCCTGATTTTAGCGATGTTGGCACGCAGCCGTATTCATCGAGTGTACTATGGACACTTACTCCTGAATTAGGCTCTAAAACTATTTATGTTAAATTTTTTACCCAAGGAGGACAGCCATCTCCCCTTTTAGAGGGGACAATCACCCTCGTTGCTCCCGTTGTAGCAGAAGATGTGACAACACCCCCTCCCTCATTGCCGACGCCGCTTACCGTTGTTCCTCCCACTCCTCCCGCAACACCGCTACCGCCTCCCTCAGTACCCACAGAGCCTTCTTCTGAAGCGCCTGCCCCCTCACCATCTCCTTCAACGGTAGTACCGTCATCTACCCCGCTTCCACCACCGGCATGTCTTGAAGCACCGGTGATTACGGCAGCACCCGTAAGTGAAGCACAAATAGATCTTGAGTGTCATGGGAATTCTCCTGCAGAACTTTTGTTTGTCATTGAAAGAAGTACCGCCGGTGCACCCTTTGTACAAATAGGAAGTACCCCCGCAAGCCTTACTAAATTTGTTGATGCAAGTGTAAGCCCAGACACCGCCTATTCGTACCGTGCTCGTGCTATCAATGAAGAATGTGAGTCCGCATATAGTAATACTGCAACTGCAACAACGCCTGCTAGCGGTTTCGGTGATGCCAGCGGTGATCAGTTTACCGGAGCAGGAGATCTTGGTAGTAGTGTGGGCGGCGGTTTCGGTGGTGCCAGTATCGACCAAGCTACCGGGGCGGATGGCCTTGGTGGTAGTCTGCAGTTCGGTGATGCATCCGCGTGGGGTATGACCATGGTAAATGGAGCAAGTACCCCGTATGCGGGAGGTCAATTTTGCGCACGACGGTTAACGGCCATCAGTCCTTGTGTGAAGGTAGCAGGATCACCAGTGCCTGTCTCGCAAATGAGTATGAGCGTTGGCGGCAGTGTGTATCAATTAACATACGATGTAGTTAAAGAATGTTTTACCGGTACTATCCCAATCCCTCCGGCTTTAGGGGTATACCCAATGTCATTGCTAACTACCTATACTGATGGCGTTACCACGACGGTTGATACGACAATTTCAGTCCGCACAACCTGTCAATTTTTTATCAGCGCAACTATTGCGGAAGATGTGATTAAAAATACTGTCAAAGAGGCGGAGCTCGTATCTGATAGAATAGGTGATATTGTTAATACCGCAGGTGGTTTAGTAAATGAAGGCATCATGCAGGCTCTGGCAGTAGCCATGACAGGGAGTCTGTTGTTATTTCTCCCTTCATACCTCACCAATATCCCCAACATCGTCAGGTATGGCGCGCAACGATTTGGAAATATTTTTTCATTGTTCGTGGAGAAGAAACGCCGCAAACGATGGGGTATTGTCTATGACGCATTTAGCAAAGAACCAGAGCCCCTTGCCATTGTTCGTCTTTACGACGCACTAACCAATAAGCTTATTGAAACACAGGTGACTGATCAGACAGGCCGCTTTAGCTTCTTCACGCAACCGGGTGCGTATATGATAAAGGTAACCAAGTCGCCATTTGAGTTTCCTTCATCCGTAGTGAAAGGACATACAGATGGACAGTACGCGAACGTCTATCATGGTGAAAAGATTGTTATTAAATCAGACAATGATGATATGGCGATGAGTATACCGATCGACTCTATGAAGCGAGAGCATATTAAGGCAGGGTCATTTGTTGATAGATTCCTTAATATATTGGAGAAAGTAGGACCATATGTTGCTGTTATAAGCTTTGCTATTACAGTATTCTTGATACTCTACAATCCTAGCGCTCTCAATATTGTGATCTTTATAATCAATACGATTCTCGTTCTCTTACAATTCTTGGTTGTTCCTCGTTTGAGAAAGCCATGGGGTATCGTATTTGATGATGCAACAATGAAGCCACTCTCATTGGCAACGATTTCTCTCTTTGAAGCAAAGAGTAATAAGCTGATGCGATCGCGTCTGACTGATTATCGTGGACGCTTCAATTTCCTTGCACCTCCTGGACACTATAAGATTATTGCTACGCGACCTAATTTTGATTTCCCATCATCCAATCACAAAATTCATCGATATGCACATTTGTATTATGGAGCTAATATTGAAGTGAGAAAAGATAATGAGGTGGTTCGCGTCAATATCCCTATACACCAGAGGGGTGTTACTCCCGGAAGTGAAGGAAGCAAGCCGGTTGCAAGGTAGTTGCTATTATGATAGCGTAAGACCATTAATGTAATACAATAGCGTATGGCAATTAACTTGTACAAAGATATTCCTGCGTTCGCAGATGAAGAGAAAGGGATTTTTCATGCAGTGGTCGATGTCCCTAAAGGGGGAAGTAACAAGTATGAGTACGATGAAGAGGGCGGATATTTTGCATTGGATCGAGTGCTTCATCACTCAATGTTTTATCCGTTTGATTATAGCTTCATTCCTCAGACTCACGCAGGCGATGGCGATGCGGTAGATGTATGTTTATTGGTTACGTATCCAACGTTTCCTGGTTGTGTTATCAAGGCTCGAGCAATTGGTTACATCAAAACCGCCGATGAAAAGGGAGAAGATATGAAGATTATTGCGGTTCCTGCCGATAAAGTAGATCCTCGCTTTAAAGACATTCAAAGCATTGAAGATCTTCCTTCGCATTTTCAAGAAGAACTTCTGATTCATTTCAAAGAAATCAAAAAACTTGAGAAAGAAAAATATGCGAAAGTAGAAATTGGCGGATTTGGTACCAAAGAACAGGCATATGAAATAATCAAGCAGGCACAGGAGGCATTTGGTGCAAAGCACTAGCTTTGTATCGATATTGGTTGAAAAAGGCTCTATTTTTTGAGCCTTTTTCTTATAAATGAACGTCTGGTTTTTGGTCTCTTTTTCAAAAACCGTTCGGCCACGTTGGTTGTATCGAGGGTTTCTGCTCCCATCCTCACTTGTATTCGTTCGTCTCAATATTTAACCCCATACATTGACTCGCTCATAACATTTTTGAAAAAGAGACCAAAAACCTTCCTTTGTTGTGAAAAAGCTTGTATTTCCAATGCTTTTTCTGTTTTTCCTTATATTTACAAGGAAATACGGCAATTATCTAAAAAGATTATAAATATAAGCTTTTAAATGTCATTAAGACTATTGACAAATATAGAGTTTTATGCTATACTTATTTTTAGAAATTGATATATTTTTGGTTGAAATGAAAGGACTTTAAAAATGAACGAAGAAATACTGGCTATAAATGAAAAAATAGCTAAACGTAAAATTTTTTGTGATCAGCATGAAGAGGCAGCCTCTAAAGATATTGAAATAGAAGTACAGATCCCTAATGAAGTCTTTGAAATCGGAAATGACATTTATAAGGATTTAAGACAACATTTTGATAATCTTCCTGTAGATTTCATCATTGAGACCACCACTAAGCTTGGTGCTGCTCCCAATGTTCTTTACGATGATAATGGACATTTCTGCATAGGAGGAGATGGTTTTGGTCCGGTTGCAAGTGGAGATCATAAAATTGAAGGCATGGTTGGTGGCATATTGGTTGAGTCTAAAATGTGGAAGCCAACTATCCGGGAAGCTCTGAGGGTTTACCTTTTTAGTAATGAGGACAGCGAAGAGAATAATGAATAATAAGAAAGTATTATAATTTGTAGGGAGGTCTTACAATGGGTAGATTAAATGTTCGGGATGAAGAAGAGGTTTTAGCACCATTAACAATGTTGGGATCTGAAGTTTCTGAAACCACAAAAAAGACATTGGAAGATGTCTCTAAAAAATTTCAGGATTTAGAGGAAGATAACTGCTCAATTTCTGTAATAAATGATGTTTTGGATGATATTCAGAATAAAGGTGTTGTAGAAACCAAGATGGTCAGTATAGCTCTTAGTCTTGCAGAAGGACTTCCGGCAATGCAAAAGATAAAAGAGCGCTGCTTGAAGCTTTCGGCCAAGAAAGCAGCTTGCCTGAAAAGTATAGTTACTCTATATAAACAAGGAAAACTGCTTAAAGATCCATTTGTTGAGAGTTATATTAAAAAACTAAAAGAGTGTGATGCTTCTTTGGAAATGATTGCCAATAAGGAATGGGGTGGAGAGTCTCTTCCTGCTGGATGGGATTATGTAGCTTATAAGGTAGATCTTCCTCAGCAATGGCTGGAAGCAATACCTGATTATTGGAAGTATACCTAATATTAAAAACCGCGATAATGTAAAAACATATTGCGGTTTTTTACATTCCTTTATTTATTTGCCTCCCTTCACTATTGAAGTAATTGAAGAAGGAGAAATATAAGTATAATTATAGCTCTTTAAAGAAGGGTAAAAAATAAAAAGATTGAGATGAATAAATCATCAAGGTCTTTTTTGATTTTATATTTTTAGTACTTCCTTTCTCTTTTCTGACGTCGAACAGACAGCCTAGCCTCATCAGTACCCCGCTTGACTTTTCCTACCCCCTATCATATACTGCGTACATAGATAGTTTACATGGTTAAACTATCTTTTTTTATCCGAAATTCCTCTAATTTAAGGTATTTATATACTATGAATAACCCAATCGCTTCTGCTATCAAGCAGGTCTGTGATGAGAAGAATATCCCTCAAGAATACGTCATTGAGGCTCTTGAGTTTGCGTTGGCAGCCGCCTATCGAAAGGACTTTGGCGAAAAGAATCAGAACGTCAAAGCAGAGTTTGACCTCAATACCGGCGAGTCCCGGATTTTTGACGTGAAAACCGTCGTGCGCGATTACACACCCGAAGAGCTTGAAGCACATATGGCAAAGTTTGCAGAAGGAAAAGAACATGAAACAGATCATGAAGAAGCAGAAGGCGAAAAGCGGTTTAACCCTAAGACCGACATAATGATTTCTGAAGCAACAGCATTGAAAGCTGATGCAGAATTGGGCGATGTAATAAAAACAGAATTGCCGGTCAATGAAGAATACGGACGCATGGCTGCACAGACCGCTAAGCAGGTTATTATTCAAAAACTTCGTGAAGCTGAACGTGATTTGGTATTTGAAGATTTCAAAGACAAGCAAGACACGCTCATCATGGCAACGGTACAACGCAAAGAAAGCTCGCGCGTATTGTTGGACATCGGCCGTGGTACGGCAATCATGCCCAACGAAGAACTTTCTCCTCGCGAACGATACATGCCCGGCGATCGCATCAAAGTATATGTTGTTTCAGTAGCAAAAGGTACGCGCGGACCGGAGATCATTGTCTCTCGTGCACATGTAAACATGATACGCAAAGTATTTGAATCAGAAATTCCTGAAGTAGAAAGCGGTGCGATTGAAATCAAAGCAGTGGCACGCGATGTCGGAGAACGCGCAAAGGTAGCGGTCATGGCACATCAGGAAAATATTGATCCGATCGGCTCATGTATTGGGCAGCGCGGAAGTCGCATTCAGACCGTCATCGCTGAGTTGGGTGGAGAGAAAGTAGACATCATCCAATATGACGAAGATATGTCGACGTTCATCATGAACGCTCTTTCACCAGCAAAAGTATCCCGCATCGAACTGGATGAAAGCAACCATCGTGCCCGGGTATTTGTGAAAGACGACCAGCTTTCCCTTGCGATTGGTAAAGGGGGTCAGAACGTTCGTTTGGCCTCGCAATTGACACATTGGAATATTGAAGTAGTATCAGAACAAGGAGAAGTGGTCGCTACACCAGAAGAAACGACCCCTACAGAAGTCGAAAATACCCCTGAAATGGCTCCAGAGACGGAAATTATCCCAGAATCAACACAAGAGACCGCTTAATTATATTAATTAACTAATTCATAATTTAACTCATAATCGGTATGTCTAACAACGTAATTCAAGAAAGCGCAACAGCCCCAGAACGCGAAGAATATAAGCAATTAGTCCAAGAATTCGGCGCCCAACTCCCTAAAGTAGGAGATATGGTAGAGGGTACGGTTATTGGCATGGGAAAAAATGAAGTTCAGATCGATATTGATGGTATTGCCAGCGGTATTGTTCGCGGATATGAACTTATCGATGAATCCGAAGAATATTCAACTCTTTCATTGGGTGATCATGTTGTTGCCACGGTTCTTGATTTGGAAAACGAATCAGGCGCAATGGAACTTTCTTTCCGCTCAGCGGGTCATAAGAAAGCATGGGATCGATTGTCTGGCTTGGTAAAAGCAGGCGATATCGTACAGGTACAAATCACCGAAGCAAACAAGGGTGGTCTTATGGTAGTTCTTGGAAAGACCAAAGGCTTCTTGCCGGTTTCCCAATTGTGCCCTGAACACTATCCTCGCATTCAAGGGGGCGATAAGAATAAGATTCTTGATCGTTTGAAGACCTACGTTGGTCAAACCTTTGATGTAAAAGTTATTGATGTGAATGAGCAGGATGAAAAACTCATCGTGTCAGAAAAGTCCGTATGGGAAGAACGCCAGAAGGATGTTATCGGGAGCTATAAGCTTGGTGATATTATTGAAGGAACCATTACGGTGATCACTGACTTTGGTGCATTCGTAGAATTTGGCGAAGGACTCGAAGGTCTTGTCCATATTTCAGAAATTGCATGGCAGCGTATTGATGACCCCCGCGACGTCGTTGTTCGCGGACAGAAGATCAAGGCACAGATCATTAAGATCGATGGCTCAAAGATTTTCCTTTCAATGAAAAATTTGATTGCTGATCCATGGAAGCATGTTGCAGAAAAATATGTATTGGGACAGAAAGTTACCGGAAAAGTGTTGAAGATAAATCCATTTGGTTTGTTTGTTGAATTAGATCACGATATCCATGGGTTGGCACACGTATCTGAACTTTCTTCAAAGCCTGACACTAACCCATTTGATGTTGCAAAGATCGGTGATGAATTAACATTCCGCATTGTTTCAATCAAGCCTGAAGAGCATCGTCTTGGTTTGAGTTTGAAAGCGTTGAGTGAGCCTGATTCAAAATATACAGAGGCTGCCCTTGCAGAACGCGAAGCAGCACCAGCACCTGAAACTACAGAAGGAGAAACCCCGGCCGCTGAGTAATCTTTCCTTGAACAATCCATCTGCCTATGAAACCAATTGTAAAAAATATCGTCATTTTTTTAGTGGTCGTTGTGGTGGTAGGTGCCGCACTGAGTTTATATAATGCATCACCGATCAACAAACCAACAATCGCAGGAATGGAAACGCTTATTTCTCAAATCAATGAGGAAAAAGTAAAATCGATTGAGATTCGTGGCGATAGTCTTCATGTTACATTGAGCGATGATGCCAAACAGATTGTTCGCAAAGAACCAACTGAGTCATTTAGCGAGGTGGTAAAAAATTACAATCTTGATCCGATCAAGGTTGCAAAAGCGCACCCTGAAGTAAAAGGTGATGGTGCCGGAGGATGGGTTCTTGCCATCCTCCCTTTTGCGTTGCCATTTCTTTTGTTGATCGTGTTGGTGTTTTTCATGAGCAGACAGATTCAAGGAGCAAATTCACGAGCCATGATGTTTGGTGCATCGCGTGCTCGCAAAGTCGAAGCAGAAAACAAAAAGAATAAAGTAACATTCAAAGATGTTGCGGGTGTGAAGGAATCAAAGGAAGAACTTAAAGAAGTAGTTGCGTTTTTAAAAGATCACAAAAAGTTTACTGATCTCGGGGCAAAGATTCCAAAAGGAGTATTGTTGGTAGGCCCTCCCGGGACGGGAAAGACGTTATTGGCAAAAGCGGTAGCGGGTGAAGCCGATGTTCCTTTTTTCCATGTATCCGGATCAGAGTTTATTGAAATGTTTGTTGGTGTCGGTGCAAGCCGTGTCCGTGATTTGTTTGCTCGGGCAAAAAAGAGTGCGCCATGCATTGTCTTTATTGATGAAATCGATGCCGTCGGACGTCAGCGTGGTGCTGGCTTAGGCGGCTCCAATGATGAGCGGGAACAGACACTCAACCAGATTTTGGTAGAACTTGATGGCTTTGAACCAAATGATAACGTAATTGTGATTGCGGCCACCAACCGTCCTGATGTACTGGATCCTGCACTATTGCGTCCTGGTCGTTTTGATCGTCGTGTTTATCTCGATCCTCCTAGTATTAATGATCGTGATGAAATTTTGCAAGTTCATGCTCAAAAGAAACCATTCGCAGCAGACGTATCTCTTCGCCGTATTGCAGAACGTACTCCTGGATTTACGGGGGCTGATCTTTCCAATCTCTTGAACGAAGCGGCGATCTGGACGGCGCGTCATGATCGGAAAGAAATTACGCAAGACGATATTCTTGCCAGTATTGAGAAGGTAATGCTCGGGCCTGAACGAAAGAGCCACCTTCTTTCTCCTGAAGAGAAAAAAGTTACCGCCTACCATGAAGCAGGTCATGCGTTGGTTTCTCACACATTAAAGAAGGCAGGGTCAGTACAAAAGGTGTCGATTATTTCTCGCGGTCGTGCCGCAGGGTATACGTTGAACATGCCAACAGAAGATAAATATTTTACCCGACGCAAGGATTTTCTTGCTGATTTGGCCGTGATGATGGGGGGATATGTTACCGAAGAGATTATCTTTGGCGATGTGAGTACTGGTGCCAGCAATGATCTTGAAAAAGCATCCGAGGTTGCGCGCAGGATGGTAACTGATTACGGAATGAGCGCATTAGGGCCGCAAGTGTTTAGCAATGATACAGAGTCTGCGTATATGGGCCGTCCGCAACGCAATTATAGCGAGAAGAGTGCAGAGAAGATTGATGAACAAGTACACAATTTCACCACTGATGCGTACAAGTCGGCAAAAGAAGTTATTACCACCCATCGCGCAAAACTCGAAGAGATTGTACAATTACTCCTAGAAAAAGAAACCATTGAACAAGAAGAGTTCGCTCGTTTCTTTCCCGCATAAGGCCTTAAACACCATAACCATGCCGTCAACACCAACACCCCAAGCAGGGCAACCATTTGCCGATGTTCAAGAAAAGTTCGATGAGAAGATGCACAAAATGGCTCTGGAGAAGCGTGAGCGCGATGCCCAAGCTCTTGCTGTTCAATTGGGTATAGACTATACCTATCTTGTTGGTGTGGTGATTGCACCAGGATTTTTGGAATTGATTCCGCTTGAAACAGCAAGAGAACTTCAGTTGGTATGTTTTCAAGCTCAAGGAGGAGCATTTTTTTTGGCGGCCGTTGATCCTCATCGGGATGAGGTGCTGCAATACATCAAAGCGTTTGAAGACAAGAATCATAAGAAAACAAAATTGCACGTCATGTCAGCTACCAGCTTTGATGCGGCGATGAAGATTTATGCTACCTTGCCAACGTTTATTCCTGATGTAAAAGGTGTTGAGATTTCTCAGGACGATCTGGCAAAATACAAAGCAGGCTTTGGTGATATCAGGAAGATTCAAGACCAATTGACCAATATAAACCTCACGGAAGTGATTACGTTGATTGTTGCGGTGGCACTGGCGTCTAATGCGTCTGATATTCATATTGAAGCAGAAGAGGACGATGTTCATTTCCGACTCCGTATTGACGGAGTGCTCCATGATATAGCAAAGCTCCCGTTTGAATCATGGAAAAAAATTATTTCCCGCATAAAGCTTTTGGCAAAAGTAAAAATCAATATTACCGATCGTCCTCAAGATGGCCGCTTTACTATTTTTCTCAAAGACGATGAGGTTGACGTTCGTGTTTCGACATTGCCGACAAGCTATGGCGAAAGCGTAGTAATGCGTTTACTTCGATCATCAGGCGCCGGGTTACAGTTTTCTGATTTGGGACTCACTGATTACACGTTTAAAATTCTTAAGCGAGAAGTTGAAAAACCAAATGGCATGATTATAACCACCGGTCCTACAGGGTCTGGTAAAACAACAACCCTGTACGCCATTCTCAATCATCTCAATTCATCTGAAGTAAAGATTATTACTCTGGAAGATCCGATTGAGTACAAATTGAATGGCATCAATCAAAGCCAGGTTGATCCATCAAAAGATTATACTTTTGCGAGCGGTCTTCGCTCTATTTTACGACAAGATCCTGACGTGGTGATGGTGGGAGAAATTCGTGATTATGAAACTGCGGACATCGCTATCAATGCTGCGTTGACGGGACACATGGTGATTTCAACAATCCATACCAACAGTGCGGCGGGAGCTATTCCTCGTTTGTTGGCATTAGGGGTTAAATCGTTTTTGCTTGCACCGGCACTCACCGCATTGATTGGTCAACGATTGGTAC
>CAYHKW010000029.1:0-12589 GCA_964357385.1 uncultured Gammaproteobacteria bacterium | reverse complement strand
CAACCGGTCTGTCTTTCTGCCTTCCGTTCGCCGTCGGGGGGGTGGAAGGATTCTTTAGATAAACATTACTATCTAACTGTGTAGTTACGGCGCGGTATCATCGTCGCTGTGAATCAAAATAGCTTTGTAAAATCAACATCGCGGCAACCGCGTGATCTTTTTTTTGTCCTGTGTCCTTCAAACGTTGCTGCGCCTCTTGAGAAGTAAAACTCTCGTCGTAGGTATGGATGGGAATACTCACATGCTCCTTAAGAACACGAACAAATCCTTCCACTTCCGTGCGCTGACGCATATCCGATGTCCCCAAAAGCGGCATGCCCACCACGATAGCGTCGATCACCTCGTCTTTTACCAGAGTTTTCAGTTGGCTAAATAGTTGTTCTGGGCCTTTATTTTCAATAATCCGAAACGGGGATGCGATGCCAATCTCATCATCACCCAAGGCGAAGCCGACATGTTTTGATCCGTAATCAATAGCAAGATAGGTCATAGTACTGTTACCGTAGCAGAAAGCGGGGAAATATTCAAAAAATATGCAATTAGTGTATACTGATGCTGACGATTATAAAGGAGGAAATGTATACATGGCAAAAAACAGCGAGCAAAACTCGAAACGAGTCTCAACATCTCACCAAACGATAATGGAGGAAGCAACATCTATCGCGAACTTCCTTCTCAAACATACTGGAATAGACAAGGTAATCTGTGCCCAAATCGTAGGAAGAAAATGCAAAGGAAAACAAAACACGATAGAAATAGCTACTCAGGACACAGGTCTCCAGCTAACGTTCTTTGGAACAACCGGACATCAGATATTTTATCTGCACACGAAACAGGCTGAGATGGTCACATCTGACCTACAAAAAAAATTTCATAAACTGAAATTTAAATGATTTCCGTATGGCGCATGTAATATGCGTCTTTTTTATTGCTTCGTTATATAATCGTCAACACCTCATGCCCTTCTGCTGTAAGGGCAATCGTATGTTCAAAATGCGCAGCTAATGAATGATCGGCAGTACGAATCGTCCATTCATCATGATCAGTGGTAACGCGCCAATCCCCCATCGCCACCATTGGTTCAATACAAATAACCATGCCTTCTTTCAATTTCACATCCGGAATACGTTTATCATAAAAATTAGGAATGGGCGGATCTTCGTGCACTGCATACCCTACCCCATGACCGGTCAAATCGCGGATAAGTGAGTATCCTTTGCCCTCACAATATCCTTGCACTTCTTTTGAAATATCATGCACTGATGCACCAGGACGTACCAATGCAATCGCACGATCAAGTGATTCTCTGGTTACATCAATAAGGTGCTGAGCCTCTTTTGAAATCGTTCCTACGCCGACCGTTACTGCCATGTCAGTGTACATGCCGTTATTTGCTGGATAGCGAACACCGATATCCAAACCCACAATATCGCCATCGGCTAATATAATATCACGAGTGCCAATGCCGTGTACGACTTCATCGTTGATTGAAATACAGAGTGTTGCGGGAAATCCCGGACTGCGTCGTGATCCACCATACCCCAAAAACGCCGGCGCACCGCCATGCTCTTCCATATATTCACGAGCAATAGCATCTAATTCAGATATGGCAATTCCTGGTCGGACGGACTTTTGTACTTCAAAAAGAGCGGCGGCAAGCAGTGAGCCGCCTTCGCGCAAAAGAGTAATTTCTTCCGGTGTTTTATAGGTAATCATAGATCAATCCCCATCTCATGGAGTTTGTTTCTTAATGTTTGAAAATCAGTATCAGGGTTGTCTGTGCCGGTATGGTAGGTAACAATCGGATACCCTACTTCTTTATAGTGTTTCAGAAGGCTGGCAATGCGATGTTCATATTCTTTATACCGCAGCCGAACAATTTCTTCCCTATCATCCTCGCGCTGGATCAAAGCATGGCCACAGTTGTCGCAGGTGTCATTATTGTAAGGTTGTGTATCAGGCGTAAACGTACGTCCGCAATTGCCGCAGACCTTGCGATGGCTGATGCGTTTCACTGCCGTTTCTTCGTCACAATCAATATGGATCACTATCGGCTCTCCGAGATGAAATTCTTCTGTTAGTCCCGGCAGACTTTCTGCTTCACCGATTGATAAGGGAAATGCATCAAAAATGACTCCCTTTGAGGCATCAATCGTAGTGATATATTCACGCAATACCGTAAGTACCACGACATCTGTTTGTGGAATCCCTCGCTTGTAATTCTGCTCTATCAACTCACAAATATTTCCTTCGCGCGGTACTTGGCAATAGCGCCGAATCAAGGATCCCATAGGGATATGAACCATACCCGTCGCAAAAGCAAGCCGTTTGGCTTGTTCCCCTTTCCCTGAACCAGGAGGACCTATGAGAAGAAAAGTTCTATTCATACGCTACAAGCAAGTGAGCGTGTTGATTTAAATAAACTCATCGTAATCGCGCATCGTCATTTGCGCTTTGATTTGTTTGAAGATCTCAAGAACAACACCCACCACAATCAATACGCTTGCACCACTAAATGAAAGAGAGGTAACGCCGGTTGCTGCTTGGACTACTTGCGGTAATGTTGCAATGATAGCAAGAAATAATGCACCAGGAAGGACAATTTTTTGCATGGTAGTTTCTAAGTACTGTGCCGTAGGAACACCCGGACGAATACCAGGAATGAAGCCCCCTTGCTTCTGAACATTTTCCGCAATCTCAGTCGGTTTAAAGATAATTGATGTATAAAAGTAGGTAAATGCAACCACAAGAATAAAGAATACGATACCGTTATAGAGCTGGTTGCTAAAAAATCGAATGACGAATTCAGATGCATCCACAACAAACGGTGTTTTTGCTTTAAGGAAAAACTGGGCGATCGTGGGAGGAAACAAGAGAATGGACACGGCGAAAATGATCGGGATCATTCCTGCTTGGTTTACTTTCAACGGCAAGTGAGTTTCCGATCCTGCTGAAAGGCGTCCGCCGCGCTGCTGTTTGGCATATTGCACTGGAATGTTGCGCTGTGCATCAGATACGAACACAATGAATGCCACAAACACAAGTAATGCAATACCAAAGATTACGGCACCGACAATTTGTGAAGAATCGAGTGCCTGTAACGAACCCAGTAACGAAGGAAGACCCGCAACGATTCCTGCAAAAATCAACAATGAAATACCGTTTCCAATCTTCTTTTCAGAAATCAGTTCACCCAGCCACATCATAAAAATAGTGCCCGCAGTCAGAACCGTGATCATGATTGCAATGGTCAATGCGTCAGTGTGGGTAAAAATCTGAGAACTTGATTGACGCAAGAGAGCAATGATTCCGTACCCTTGAATCGCTGCCAAGGGAACCGTAAGATAGCGAGTATACTGGGTAATTTTCCCGCGGCCTTGTTCTCCTTCTTTAGACAATCGCTCCAAAGCAGGAACAATCATGGTAAGAAGCTGGACGATAATAGACGCTGTAATATAGGGGGCGATTCCCAGTGCAAGAATAGAAAAACTTTCAAGACCGCCACCAGAAAATAAACTGACCAATCCCAATAAAGGGTTTTGATCGAGAAATGCTTTCAAGGCCACAGCATCGATACCGGGCAATGGAATAGCAGCAACAAAACGGAATAATACCAAGATTGCGATAACAAAGAGTACCGCATTGCGAAGCTCTGGAAGTTTCCAAATTTGTCGAAGCGTATTCATGGGGGTAATTTTAGAAATGAAAGGGGAACCTATGCCTCTACCATAACTTTTCCACCTGCTTTTTCAATCTTTGTTTGAGCGGTAGCGGACAATACACACTGTTCCACGGTTAATGATTTGGTGAGGATACCTGTCCCCAAAATCTTCACGCGATGGGCAGCTCCTTTTGTTGGCTTAATAAGTCCTTTTGACTTGAGAGTAGCAGAATTTACTGTTTCGCCTGTTTTGAAATATTTTTCAAGATCACGAACATTCACTTCACATGTATTAATATCAGCAGCACGATAAAATCCTCGTGTTTTTGGAATACGAAGAAGCATCTGCTTCATACCTTTAAGTTTAAGCTTGTTGCGTCCACCACTGCGTGCGCGCTGACCCTTGGTACCGCGCGTTGCGGTAGTACCATGAGCACTTCCGTGACCACGTCCAACACGCTTTGCCTTTTTGGTTGATCCTTTAAATGGTTTTAGAGTATGGAGTTGCATATTACTTTGCTGATGTCGTCGTAGTCTTTGCTGCACTTACCATTTTTACTGATGGAAGTGAAAGTTCTTTGATTGCTTCAAAGAATGCATGAATATTGTTAACTTTATTTTTTGAACCATAAATCTTGGCAACGATATTGCTGATACCAGAAACTTCTAGCGCCAAACGAATCGGACCGCCTGCCATAACTCCGGTACCTTCAGGCGCTGATTTGAGCATGAGATGCGCTGCTTTGTATTTTATGCGAACTTCATGTGGAATAGTGCCGTTAGTGATAGGAATGGTAACCAATGCTTTTTTTGCATGATTCGCTGCCTTGTTTACTGCCAAGGTTACATCGGCACCTTTAGCAATACCATACCCCACCTGGCCTTTTTTGTCACCAATCACCACGCACGCGCGGAAACGCATACGCTTTCCTCCAGCGGTTACACGAGTAACGCGGGCAAGATCAATAATACGCTGATCAAATTCTGATTGCTCGCGAGGGGTATTTCGTTTTGTGCGTTTAGTTTGTGCCATAGTAGAAAGCTATTTAAAACTCCAATCCTCCTTCACGTGCGCCATCAGCTAATGCTTGTACGCGTCCGTGATAGCGATATCCTGCTCGATCGAATACAACTGTTGCAATGCCCTTGTCTTTTGCTTTCTTTGCAATGAGTTGGCCTACTTGTGCCGCTCGTTCTGTCTTTGTTCCTTTGGCTGCATCACCTGACAATTCTTTTTCACGAGCGCTGGCAAGTGTTACCCCTGCTACATCATCAATAAGTTGAGCATAGCAGCTTTCCAACGATCGATACACTGCCAAGCGGGGTCTGGATGAAGTACCATTAACACGCGCACGGATGCGGCGCTTGCGATGAAGACGTGAATTGTTGTGTGATGTCGTCATATAATTATGCCTTTGCGGCCTTTCCTGCCTTTCGGCGGATTACCTCATCAAGATATTTGATTCCCTTACCCTTATATACTTCTGGTTGCTTGAGACGGCGCAATTGTGCTGCAGTCTCTCCGACCAACTGCTTATCAATACCTGAAAGGGTAATCAGGTTCTTTTCTACATTTGCGGTAATGCCTGCTGGTACGGTAAAGGTAACCGGATGAGAAAAACCAAGACTCAATGCAAGACCATTTCCGGCCAAAGCAACTTTGAATCCAACACCGTTGAGTTCAAGCTTTTTCTCATAGCCTTCAGTAACTCCGTGTACCATATTACTAATCAAGCGCTGTGACAAGCCCCAGAGGGAACGATCAAACTTTTCTGTCTCATCCATAACGGTCACCGAAATAGTGTTATCTTCCATTGTTGCTTTAACGCGGGAATGCAATGTATGTGAAAGCTGACCCTTTGGGCCTTTGACACTGACCGCCTGACCATCAATCGTTACTGTAACGCCTGAAGGAATCGTAATAATTTGTTTTCCAATACGTGACATAAGTTTAATGGATTTCACACAATATTTCGCCGCCGACTCCTGCGCGCTTTGCCTGTGAGTTGGTCATAATACCGTGAGATGTTGAAAGAATAGCAACACCCGTGTTATTACGCACAACAGGCAACTCAGTTGACTTTGCGTACACACGGCACCCAGGGGTGCTGACACGCTGAATTGAACGAATCGCTGGTACCTTATCACCCAAATAACGAAGGGTGACTACCAACGCACGTTGTACGCCCTCAGCTTCAATGCGGACATCCTCAAGATACCCCTCGTCTTTCAAGACGCGAGCGATTTCTTTTTTGAGATTTGAGAACGGAATACGCACGGTGTTTTTATTCACCGCACCGGCATTCCGGATTCTCGTTAACATGTCAGCGATTGGGTCTGTCATAGAAAATATAGTAATGGAATGTTACCAGCTTGAGCGGGTAATCCCCGGGATACTTCCCTGAGATGCAAGCTCCCTAAAGCAAATACGGCACAACTGGAAGTCTCGCATATACGCGTGACCTCGTCCACAACGAAAACATCGTCTCACAATACGAGTGGAGTACTTTGCTTTCGTGAGTGATCGTCGTGATTTTACGACTTGTGCTTCAGTTGCCATAGGAGTAGTTATTGCTTAAAAGGAAAGCCTAATTCAGTAAACAATGCCAAGCCCTCTTCCCTGTTGCGAGCGGTGGTAGTAACGTTGATCTCCAAACCATGGAGACGTTCCAACTCGTCGGACTTCACTTCAGGAAATGCTGCATTTTCACGAAATCCGATATTAAGGTTACCGTGCTGGTCTACCAGTTTCTTATCAATACCGTGAAAATCACGCACGCGAGGAAGGGTCATGCTCACCAATTTTTCTAAAAAGTCGAACATTCGTTGTTTGCGCAGAGTAACTGACATACCAACAACTTGACCTTGGCGAATCTTGAATCCTGCAATAGACTTCTTTGCTTTGTTACGCACTGGCTTTTGACCGCTAATTGCCGTCAAATTTGCCTCTGCAACTTCAATAAAAGCAGGATCCTTTGAAACACGGCCCAAACCAATGTTAAGGGTTACTTTGGTGATCTTCGGTACCTCATGAATGTTTGAGTATTCAAACTGCTTCATAAGTGCCGGCACCACCTTGTCTTTATATTGTTGGGTGATCCTAGTCATATCGTTTAAGCAAACGTTGTTTTACATTTCTTACAGGTGCGTTCTTTGTGTGTTCGTCCGCCCTCATTACGGGTAACCTGATACCCCACACGGGTAGGTTTACCACAAGAAGGGCATACCAACATGATATTTGACATCGCCATACGTGCAGGAAAATATACTTTTTGTCCTTGTTCGCCTTTTTTACGAGGACGAACGTGCTTTGCAAGGACATTAACGCCCTCAACAACGATCTTTTCTTGTTCAGGAAATACACGAAGAACCTTACCGGTTTTTCCGCGGTCTTTACCTGCCAATACTTTGATTGTGTCGTTTCGTTTAATCTTCATATATTAGAGCACTTCAGGTGCCAGAGAAATAATCTTTGAAAACCCTTTACTACGAAGTTCACGGGCGATCGGACCAAAGATACGAGTCCCGCGCGGTTCCTTTGTTTTCTTATCAATAATTACTACTGCATTTTCGTCAAATCGAACAAATGTTCCATCTTTACGGCCATACTCTTTACGAGTACGTACGATCACCGCGTGGCACACTTCGCCTTTCTTTACACCACTGCGTGGTAGAGCATCTTTGATCGACACCGTGATTACATCGCCGATATGACCATATCGCTTTTCGAATCCACCCAGCACACGAATACACTGAATGCGGCGTGCACCAGAGTTATCGGCTGAATTGAGTATTGTTCGATGCTGAATCATATGGGTTTAGATCTTTGGTGTAGTTTCACTTAACACGCGCCACTTTTTGTGTCGGCTTAGCGGTCGGGTTTCGATAAAGCGAACTTTATCCCCTGTTTTGTGTTCATTCTTTTCATCATGAACAGAAAACCGCTTTGAAACCGTGTAGCGCTTGCGATATTTTGGGTGCACCACGACACTGTCGACACGAACAACAATGGTTTTATCCATCTTGTCGCTGACGACAACACCCTGAAATGTTCGCTTGTGTGAAGTGGTATTCATATTATTTCTTTTCTGCTTTTCGCTTCTGAGTCAAAAGCGTTAATGCCTGCGCAATAATTTTGCGCTTTTTACGGATATCACGAACATTCTTAGCTTGGCCAGTGACCAATGCAAAGCGTGTCTGGCGCACCTCGTCACGACTCGTGGCAAGGACGCGTTCGATATCTTGGGTAGATTGTTCTTTTAACTCAGTAAACTTCATATAACACGATTAGACTTTTTTTACAAATGCAGTCTTCACACAAAGCTTGTGTGAAGCCAAACGAAGGGCTTCGCGTGCGACACTTTCTTCGACTCCTGACATTTCAAACATTACAGTTCCCGGACGTACCACGGTAACATAATGATCAACTGCACCCTTTCCCCCACCCATGGTGTTTTCGTTACCATGAAAGGTTACTGGGCGATCAGGGAAGATACGCACCCAAATCTTACCTCCACGCTTAATACAGCGTGCTACGGCGCGTCGTGCTGCTTCAATTTGACGAGCAGTAACCCAAGACTCGCCTAAAGACTTGAGACCGAACTCGCCAAAATCGACCTCGTTGCGTGTTTGCGCAACGCGTCCCTTGTTACGGCCTCGGCCTCGATTCCATTTGCGATGTTTTACTTTCTTGGGGAATAGCATATGTTATTCTTCAAAAACTTCACCTTTATAAATCCATACCTTGATACCAATGGTACCAAAGATGGTGTGCGCAACGCCACGGCTGTAGTCAATGTCTGCACGCAATGTATGGAGAGGAATCTTTCCCCAAGCCAATGTTTCTGCGCGAGCAATTTCAGCACCGTTAAGTCGCCCTGTCACATATACTTTCACCCCTTGAGCACCTGCCTTTTGAGCACGGTCTTGAGCTGATTTAAGTACGCGACGAAATGGCATACGCTTTTCAATAGCAACGATCATTTCTTGCAACACGAGTGTTGCATTCAAACCGGGCTTTGTCACTTCAATAATGTTGAGGTTGATAGCAATTTTCTTTGATCCAAAAAATTGTTTCTTGATGTGTTGCTTCAACACCTCAGCACCAGAACCTTGACGGCCGATGATCATACCAGGAGTAGCGGAGTGCAAAATGATAGTGATTGCATTATGAGTGCGTTCAATTTCAATCTTTGCGACACTGGCCGCTTTCAATTCCTTTTGCAAATATTTTTTAATCGCAAGGTCTTCACGCAATGAACGCGCGAAATCTTCTGGTCGTGCAGCGAACCACTTGGAATCCCATCCATGTAGTACACCAACTCGAAATCCTTTTGGGTTTACTTTATTTCCCATACTAGCCTGCTTTGCGATTAAAAATTTTCTTCATGGTTGCTCCTGTTCCCTTTCCTCCTTTTGCACTGTGCTGTTCATGGGGATGTCCATCGTGGCGACGGATATCAAACTGCTCAGGCTCGTGTGACTCTTTTGCAGCCACTGGGGTTGGCACATCGATGATAGGAGTAACGGTTTTGGAAGGAATTCCTTCTTTTGACGTTCCCGTTACGAGAGTAGCTTCGACAGGCTTTGATGCCTTAGGAGTCTTGATTCCCGTTTCCTGAATCGGTGCCAATGCCACGCTAATGTGGCAAGAGTGCTTCATGATAGGAGCCGCACGCCCAAACGCTCGTGCTCGCCAGCGTTTAAGCATAGGGCCCTGATTCACCTCAATGGACTTAACAAACAAGTTATCTTTGGTGATGCTAAAATTGTGCTCTGCATTTGCCACTGCTGACTCAATCGCTTTGCGTACCGGAATACTTGCTGCCTTTGGCAACACAGAAAGCTGGGCAATCGCACGGAGCGCAGTTTTTCCGCGCACTGAATCAATCACAAGGCGTACCTTGCGAGATGACATGCGAATATTATTTGAGTATGCAATGACTTCCATATATTATTTCTTTGCTTCTTTAGCGAGCTTACCGCTATGGCGGACAAACTTACGAGTAGGAGAGAACTCACCCAACTTATGTCCGACCATATTTTCAATTACCGTAACCGGAGTGTGCACTTTACCATTATGAACGCCAAACGTAAAGCCTACCATTTCTGGGGTAATTGAGGCATCGCGTGCCCATGTTTTGATCACTGATTTGTCGGTAGCAGAAAGCTTGCTGATCTTAGCCAACAATCGGTGTTCAATAAATGGTCCTTTTTTAAGACTTCGTGACATAAAAATGGTTACTTGCGGCGCTGCAAAATAAATTTGTTAGATGCTTTCTTCTTACGACGGGTTCGTACACCCAATGCCGGCTTACCTTGTGCTGTCTTTGGATGTTTCAAACCAATCGGGTTAACCCCTTCTCCACCACCGTGTGGGTGGTCGACCGGGTTCATTGCCTTACCGCGAACCGTAGGTTTGATACCACGCAAGCGGCTTCGTCCTGCCTTACCCCATCGGATCAACCGATGATCTGAATTCCCCACTTCACCAATGGTTGCAAGACAACCAGCAGCGAATTTACGGATTTCTCCGGAAGGCATCTTCATCATTACCCATTGATCTTCAACAGACATGACCTTTGCGCCTACTCCCGCAGATCGAGCAGCAACACCGCGGCCACCTGGCTGAAGTTCGATGGTGTTAACCATCATACCAGAAGGAATAAATCCAAGAGGCATGCGATTACCTACCTTGATTTCAGCTTTGCCGCGCGTTGCGACAATCTTGTCACCGATAGCAATACCGTTAGGAGCAATCATGTATGACTTTACACCGTCCGTATATTCAAGAAGAATAATACGTGCAGAACGGTTTGGATCATATTCGAGTGCAATCACTGTTGCTTCTTGATCCAAACGTGCCATACGAGTGAAATCAACCATGCGATAATACTTGCGTGTTCCACCACCACGATGACGTACCGTAATTTTTCCTGTATTGTTGCGTCCTGAGTGCTTCTTTTTGATTTCAATCAACGATCGTTCTGGTCGTTTTTTTGTAAGCATCGAAAAGTCAGCAACACTTGAATGTCGGCGTCCAGGAGAGGTTGGTTTGTGGACAATTACTGCCATAGAATTATGCGTAGTTCAATTCACTAATCAATTGACCTTTTGCCATGGATACGGTTGCTTTTTTCCATGCAGCACGGGTACCGCTCGTACGACCAGAGCGCACCGTCTTTCCCATGTGATTTGAAATGGTTACCTTTGAAGGCATTTGACCATACATATTAAAAAATGCGAGCTTCACCTGAATCTTGTTTGCCTCAGGATGTACCTGAAACGTATATACGCCCTTTTGGCCCAAAGCAATGGTCTTTTCAGAAATATGAGGACGAAGCATTATCTCGTACTCTTTTACCATGAATTTTTTCTTTGTTTCGGCCATATATTATTCGTTTGTAGGAAAATACAATGACACCATTTCATTGATGCTCTCCTTTGACAGCACCAAATACTCAGCGCGCAATACGTCTTTAATATTCAAGCTTTGGGAACCCATTGCCTGAACATACTCCAAATTACGCATAGAACGATTCATATTTGCTGCCTGCTTTGGCGTTACAACACCAATGCGAGGAGTACGCTCTTTGTTGATGGAGAGTGGCAATGCTTTCAATACTTCAAAAGCACGCTTTGTTTTGATTGGTGTTACATCAAAATTATCAATCAAGACCAAATGACCCTGACGAACCTTGTCTGACAACACACCAAACAATGCTTTGCGTTTTACTTTTTTATTGACCTTCATTGAAAAATTGCGGTCTTTGCGAGGACCCCACGCAACACCACCTTTTCTCCATAATGGAGAACGGATTGAACCATGACGAGCACGACCAGTACCTTTTTGCTTCCATGGCTTTTTACCACCACCGCGCACTTCTGCACGAGTCTTGGTATGAGCAAGTACTTGGCGTGCATTGGCGTCTTGTGCAACAACAACAAAATGAACGAGCTCATCTGCCACCGTAACATCAAAGATACGAGGATCAAGATCGTGGGTACCTACGACACCACCTTCGTGGTTATAGATATTCACTTTTAATTGTTGTGTGGTATTGGTCATACAATTATACAGTTGTTTCTTCTTTTGCAGGTTCTTGTGCAGCAACTTCTTCCACAGGAGCTTCTACGGTCTCAGCAACGGGTGCTTCGTCGACTGCGGGAGTTTCCTGCGCAATAATTGTTTCTTCAACAATAGGTGCTGTTTCAACGATTGGTGTAGTATCAGCCGCTGCTTGTGCGACTACTGGTTCTGGAGCAGCTTCAACATGTACCTCTGGTGCTTCTGATGAAACAACTTTTAAATCACCTTCCGCTTTCAAAATAACATAGCTGTTGCGTGCACCAGGAATACCTCCCTTAAGATATACCACCTGTTGTTCGCTATCAACGCGAAGTACTTCAGCGCCTTTGACCGTGATTTGAGCATCACCCATGTGACCACCCATACGCATTCCTTTAAAAACACGTTGTACACCGCCGGCACCAATAGAACCAGGCATGCGGAGCTGATCTTTGTGACCGTGGGTGCTGGGATGGCCACGGAATCCATGGCGCTTTACTACACCCGTAAAACCACGACCTTTTGACCAGCCAACAACCGTCACATCATCACCGAATTCAAAGGTAGCAGGATCAATCAAATCACCTTTTTTAACACTGACTGCCGTCTTGGAAGGTACTTCTTTTACAAAGCGAAATCCTTTTCCTTCTTTGAGGTTACCAACGCCTTTGTATTGACCACGTACGGCCTGAGTTTCATTTTTGGTATCAAATCCCATTTGTACTGCATCATACCCATCATGTTCCTTTGTGAGAACATTCGTAACATAACACGCCCCTATTTTAACCATAGTAGCGGGATGCATGCGACCGTCGTCCGTGAAGACGTGGGTCATGGCGATTTTTTTACCGAGTATACAT
>CAYHKW010000028.1:0-12685 GCA_964357385.1 uncultured Gammaproteobacteria bacterium | reverse complement strand
AAAATGTTGAAATATTTCATTGACAAGGTTCATAGAGAATCAATGACTCTGATGCCGCGCCCTCGGGTTATTATTGGCGTTCCGCTTGATATCACTGAAGTGGAGCAAAAGGCGGTAGAGGATGCCGCGATTGGTGCAGGCGCACGCGAGGTGTTTCTTATCGAACAACCAGTGGCGGCCGCGATTGGTGCTCGGGTTCCTGTGCAGTCATCCGAGGGGCATATGGTTATTGATATGGGGGGCGGTACTACTGACATTGCAGTGATTTCGTTGGGAGGTATTGTATCATCAAAATCATTGAAAATTGCTGGTAATGAGCTTAATGAGGATATTATTCGATATGTACGCGACTATTTTAATTTGCTGATTGGTGAGCGGACGGCAGAACAGGCAAAAATAAAGATAGGATCGGCTCTACCTCTTATTGAACCATTAGCGATGAAACTCCGTGGTCGAGATTTGTTAACTGGTCTTCCTAAAGAAATCCTGGTTACGGATAGCCAAATTCGTGATGCTATGTCCCGCACTATTTACACCATCGTTGAGAATATCAAAACAACGATTGAGCACACGCCCCCTGAGCTGGTTGCTGATATCTATGAACACGGCCTACTCCTTACGGGTGGCGGTGCGCTTCTCTATCGTTTTGACGAGCACATTGCCCAAGCAACGGGAGTTCCTGTTACTATTGCTGAAGACCCGCTCACCTGTGTGGTACGGGGTACTGCCTTATTGTTGACTGATGAAGAGCTTTTGAAAAACGTTATGATTCCAGCAACCGGACATAAATAATGTATGAATAATCCCTTTTCATCGATGAGAAGTGCTATTATTATAGTTATTGTGTTGTTTGTTGTGGTGATTGCACATTATACAGGGTTAATTCGACCGCTTGAGCGCCTTGTACAAACCAGTATTAATGCGGTTGGTGCTCCGTTGTATCAAAAAAAATCGTCGTCAGCTTCATGGTTTTCTGGATATTTTTGTAGTCAAGCCATACCAACAGGAGAAATGCAGAATCGTATCAATGCACTCACGGAAGAAAATGCGCGTTTAAATCAGAGCCTGCATGATCTGGAGCAGATTAAAGAAATTTCCGGCTACACCGATTCTCATCAGCAACACACAATCATTGCTCGAGTGGTGGGAATTGTTAACCAACCCGGCACTCATGCATTCATACTTGACAAAGGACTTTCAGACGGAATTAAAGAACAATACGCAGTGATCGCGAGTAATGGAATTCTAATTGGTAAAACGGCATTTGTGACTGACACTACCAGTCAATTGATTCTTCTCAACGATCGTAGAAGTACCCTTGCTGCGTCATTATCAAATAATGCCAAGGCAACGGGGCTCGTGAAGGGAGAATTTGGCTTGGGTATTATTATGGATACGATTCCATCCAACGAAACAATGAATCCTTCTGACATTGTTGTTACATCAGGATTTGAAAATGGTATACCGGGCGGCTTAGTGATTGGTACGATCGACCAGGTTCATCGCAATGATGCAGAGTTATTTGCCAAAGCCTCTATTTCACCTCCTATTCGTTACGACCAGTTGAATATAGTGAGTATACTATTGCCTCAAGAATAATTATGAACATCCGTAATTTTTGTATTATTGCCCACATTGACCATGGAAAGTCGACCTTATCAGATCGGCTACTTGAAGTTACCGGCACGGTTTCAAAACGAGAAATGAAAGATCAAATGCTTGATCAAATGGATATTGAACGTGAACGAGGAATCACCATCAAACTTCAGCCTGCTCGTATGGAATATGCAGTAGCCGGAACCCCGTATATTTTAAATTTGATTGACACGCCGGGTCATGTTGATTTTACCTATGAAGTATCACGCTCTTTGGCAGCAGTTGAGGGGGCACTGTTATTAGTCGATGCAACGCAAGGAATCCAGGCTCAGACACTTGCGAACCTTTATTTGGCATTAGAACAAAATCTCACCATCATTCCCGTGATTAACAAAATTGACTTGCCGAGTGCGCGTCCCGAAGAAGTAACGCAAGAACTAGTCCATTTGTTGGGGTGTGAGCCTGAGGATGTGCGAAGAGTATCAGCAAAAACAGGGGAAGGTGTTAAGGAGCTGCTTGAAGTGATTGTGAAGGTGATTCCTCCTTCAACCAGTCGAGAACAGCGAAATGCGGGCACCCGTGCATTGATTTTTGATTCACTATATGACGAATATCGCGGTGTTGTAGCGTATATTCGTGTTATTGAGGGGTCTATAAAAAAGGGGGACATGGTACTCCTGCGACAAACAGTTGCAAAAACAGAGGCCTTGGATGTTGGTTATTTCCGCCCTCGAATGGTATCAGCACCTGCCTTGCAAGA
The DNA here is from genome assembly GCA_964357385.1 of uncultured Gammaproteobacteria bacterium. Lineage (GTDB taxonomy): Bacteria > Patescibacteriota > Patescibacteriia > JACQRZ01 > JACQRZ01 > JAHFJA01. The sequence goes on along the minus strand of CAYHKW010000028.1, from coordinate 10,329 downwards.
AGGAGAAATTGGATACATCGTTACCGGACTTCGAGACGTAAAAGAATGTGCAGTGGGGGACACAATAACCCTTGTTTCTAGCCCTGATGCGCCAGTATTGCCAGGATACCGTGCCGCAGTGCCAATGGTATATGCCGGACTATTTTGTCGGGAAGGAGATCAATTTCAATACTTGCGCGATGGTGTTGAAAAGCTAAAACTCAATGATGCCGCGTTTAGTTATGAACCAGAACACTCTCCAGCATTAGGCTATGGTTTTCGTTGTGGATTTCTTGGCTTGCTTCATTTGGAAATTATCCAGGAACGTTTAAAGCGAGAATATAATCTTGACCTTGTTGTAACAACTCCATCAGTCGCGTATTCAGTCACTTTGCAAGGGGGGAAACAGGAAATTATTCACAACCCTCTTGAACTTCCTGATTCGGGGAGCATGCAGGTCATCCAAGAGCCATGGACGAAAGCAGATATTATCTCTCCTGAACAATATATCGGCAGTATTATGTCCCTGGTTTCAGAGAAAAAAGGTATGTATGTCAACACCGAATATCTCAGTAATACCGCAGTGGGAAGCGATCGTCGGGTTATTTTACACTTCGAACTTCCACTCGCCTCGATTTTGGTTGATTTTTATGATACATTAAAGAGTGTCTCTTCTGGATATGCATCCTTGAACTATGAAGTCATCGGCTATCGAGATGCAGATGTGGTGCGCCTTGATGTTATTGTTGCAGAAGAACGGGTGGATTCATTGGCAACCATTGTATACCGCGACCAGGCGTACACAGTGGGGAAAAAAATCGTCAATGCACTGAAAGAATCATTGCCGCGAGAGCAATTTGAAATAAAATTGCAGGCGGCCGTGGGAAGTAAGGTGGTTGCCGCAGAGCGCATTTCTGCAATGCGCAAGGACGTTACAGCGGGTCTTTATGGGGGCGATGTTTCTCGAAAACAAAAAGTTCTTGCAAAACAAAAGAAAGGGAAAAAGCGTCTTAAAGCATCCGGAAGAGGAAAAGTAGAAATTCCTACTGATACATTTTTAAAACTTCTTCGTCGTTAACCCTATGCGAAAAAAACATCGAATCCTCTGGATTATTATTAGTGTTATGGTTTTGGTGAGTATGGTTATGTTTTCGGTTTTGCCGTACTTGAATGCAGCTCAATTTGATTATGATATTTCTGTTCGCAGCGCGGGGATTAGCTTTTCACAACCGCAACCGTTTTATGTTGGTGATCAGATTCGCGTCTATGGAACAGTAGAAAATGTTGGTAATAAAGATACAAAAGGGTACGTGCAATTTTTCCAAGGAGTAAACGCAATTGGGGAGGCTATTCCGCTCTCATCAAAAGCCAGTGGAGCCCCTGAAGATGTATGGGTAGACTGGGTAGCAGAGGAGGGGACCTATAATATTCAATTTCGCATTCTTGATAGCACCCCGCTTGATCAAAATACCTCGAATAATCAGACTGTTTCAACAACATTTACCGTAACTGAGAGGCCGCTTCCACCACCTCCTCCTGCCCCCACACCAAATCCTTCATCAACACCGACACCTACTACCACTTCAAATTCATCACCTTCGCAAGGAAGTTCTGGTGGTGCGTCTGCTGCAACTTCTTCATCTACATCTGGGTCCAATACATCTGCTTCAGGAAGTACTTCAACTAAAAAAAATACCTCGTATGCCGCGTTAATTCCTGCGAGTTCTGGATCAGCACTCCCTGTTCTTGCACAAGAAGAGCAGCGCACGGTTCCTCCTTATGGCGGAGATGCAACCACTGCAGCAAACGATTCTGAGCCCATCCTTGGTCCCAGTGCGGCATCAGATTCAGCCATTATTCCTGATACAAAATTTAATAAACCCACCCCGATAGCGAATTTGATTACTACAGTAAAAAATTTGGATATGTACGTTATGCTGCTTATGGGAAGTATTATTGCTGTGTTAATACTCCTCCTCCTTGCATATCTATTTTGGAAAAAAACCAAACAATCACAGGAAAAAGAATCTAATCAACATGTTAAGAGCGAGTCAAAAGAAAAAGCAATGAAGGATTTTCTTTCAGAAAACACTGAAGACAAGCGTTAGGCTATGCCCACTATTACCAAGAACTGGATTCTACCGCCGGGAGAGCTGTTAACTGAACCAATTATTACTGAAGGACTGCATCCTATTCTCGTTGCTATTCTTGCAAAACGAGGAATTGTCGGTAGTCAGGCCGTGGATCGTTTTTTGCATCCTAATTACGAAAGGGATGTGAACGATCCTTTTTTGTTTGATGACATGAAAAAGGCCGTCGCTCGTATCGCTCGTGCTCTTGAGAACAACGAATTGATTGTTATTCATGGCGACTATGATGCGGATGGGGTATGTGGCAGTACATTGCTGTACGAACTCATGGTACTTCTGGGTGCCAACGTTGAGGTGTATCTGCCGCACCGAGAAAAAGAAGGATATGGCATGCGTATACCAACACTTGATAGTTTAAAAGCAAAGGGGTGCGCGGTGATCATCACGGTGGATTGTGGTATTGCCAATACCGATGAGGTGGATCATGCCAATACACTGGGGATTGATGTTATTATCACTGATCATCATACAGAACCGACTGACCCTGCACGTATGCCAAAAGCGCATGCGATTATTCATCCGCGCGTCCATGCGGATCGTTATCCATTCGACCATTTAGCCGGAGTAGGCAGTGCGTTTAAATTTTCACAGGCATTGATCCGCACAATGGACGAGCCAGTGCTGGTTGAGCGTCGTTTAGTAGCACGCGATAGTATGGGTAATCCCATCAATTGGAGTGCCTATGAGAAATGGCAACTGGATTTGGTGGCAATTGCGACGATCACTGATTGTATGCCTTTGGTAGATGAGAATAGGGCATTAGTACATTATGGGTTTATTGTACTAGAAAAGACGGTACGCACGGGATTAAAGGCTCTTATGGCACAAGCAGGGGTGGTAGGACAAAAACCATCAGCAAAAATGATTGGCTTTGATATAGGACCGCGTATCAATGCGGCGGGACGCGTTGAGCATGCCCGCATGGCTTTTGATCTTCTTACGGCAAAAAATAACGAAAGCGCAGACGACCTTTCCCGACAAATTGAAGCAACCAATATTTTTCGACGCAAAGTATCAACAAAACTTGCTGATGAAGCAGAGATGGCGGTACTTGCCGATATTGAATCTGATAGCCCTATATTGTGTGCCTACAATCCGCAGTGGCCGATGGGCGTATTAGGCCTTGTTGCGGGACGACTCAGTAATAAATATTCAAAACCAGTAGTGTTGTGCACTCAAAAAGGCGATCTTATCGAAGGGACATCAAGAAGTGTGCCAGGACTCAGCATTCTTGAGGTGTTTAACCGCATATCAGGCGTACTTCATCACTATGGCGGGCATGCGGCAGCGGCCGGTATTGCTCTGAAAGAAGATATTGATTTTGACACATTTCGTGCTCACATAGTTCCTCAAGTAAAAGAGTTACTCGCATCAACTGACACACGCCCCGCAATCACAGCGGACAGCACCATTAGTCTGTCTGATGTCTCTTGGGATTTGGTCAATGCAATCAACCAACTGGAACCGTTTGGACAACAGAACACAAAGCCTATTTTTCATATTAAAAAGGTGATGATCGAACATATTTCCGTGATGGGAAAATCAGGTCAGCATGTGCGCTGTACGTTTTCACAAGAGGGAACAAAACGACGCGCAATAGGGTTTTCGATGGGTGTCCAGACCGCGGACTTCCAAACGGGAGATTTAGTCGATATACTAGGTGAATTAGATATTAACAAATGGAACGGTCAACAGGAATTGCAGATTAACTTATTGGATATGCGACTATGTCAAAAAGAGTAACAACCTACACCGACGGAGGAGCACGAGGCAATCCGGGTCCTGCGGGTATTGGCGCAGTTGTGCATGATTTGAGTACCGACATTGTTCACGAACACAAACGGTATATTGGCGAAACGACCAATAATCAGGCAGAGTATAAGGCGTTGATTATGGCACTTGAGGGTGCGCTTGAAGTAGGCGCCGATGAAGTTGAGTGTTATTTAGATAGCGAGCTTGTTGTAAAACAAATGAAGAAAGAATACAAGGTCAAAGATCCTGGCTTGGCTAAGCTTTTTATACAAGTCTGGAATCTCACTACTGAATTTAAAAAGGTTACGTTTACCCATGTGCGACGTGAAAAAAATAAGCACGCCGACAGATTGGTGAATGAGGCGATTGATGAGCATTTGAGGAGGTAAATAATAATATGCTATCAGATTATACTTTTTTAAAATCAAAAAAGAACATTACTTTAGGTACCATCATTTGTATCCCTGGACTGGCGCACACTAAAGAGCATTTTTTGAAAACTTCTGACGGGGGGGGTTGGGCAGTAAATTTGTCAGACATTGGATTTGATGTGTATGCAATTAATTGGCATTCTCTTGCTACAGAATCAAACAAGGGTATTTTTAACTCAATGTTTGTTGTCGATGCCCTCTTTGATTTTATCGAACACAAAATTAAAAAAGACGTATGCCTACTAACTCATTCTGCCTCAGGTGTCTTTGGATGGAAATTGGCAGAAAAAAGTGCATTGGTTAAGAAAATCATCGCTATTGCGCCAGCACCTCCTGGCAACATACAAGATGTTCCAGAGTACACCGTATCTGATAACGGCAAAACGGTTTCAGTTTTTCATTTAAATGCGGTTCCCTATACTTTTTCTCGAGAAAAAAATTGGATCGCTGATATGTCGTGGATTAAAGAAAAAGCAATCGGAAAAAATAATCCTCATTTTCCTGAAGAGTTTTTAAACGAATATCAGGAAAGCCTTGTGAGTGTGCCCAGCGAGCTTATGTATGAACGAATGAATATCAATGGTGCTCAAATTAAGGTTAATACTGTAAAAATTAAAGAGCACAACCCCAAAATTTATATCTTTACAGGGGATCAGGATATCAGCCATTCACATGATAGAGACAAAAGAATTAACGATTTTTTTGTAAAAAATGGCGTTGATTCGAAGTTCTTTTGGCTGGCTGACTATGGGTTCGTCGGAAACGGGCATATGATGATGTTGCAGAAAAATTCTCAAGAAATCATTGATTTTGTGATTTCAAGGGTGAATTAGGGTTGATACCGTCTTTTTTAAAATTTGCAAAATCACTCGGGGGGGGTACAATATACGAACTACATATTGTATCTATGCCCTCCCCAACACAAAAGAGAACTGACAAACAATTTGGTTTTGACTACCGTATCGTAGAATACGAAAAAGTTCATAATACTACCGACGAAGAGTTTAATCAACTTGTGGCAGCTGTTGATCCAAAACCTGGCCAAATTATTTTAGCGGGCATGGATGGGTACGGTTCAGTGACAAAATGGCTCTTAAAAAAGAACATGAAGGAAAAGACACAGCCTGAAATTTATGTGCTTGACGATAGCTCTGTTCAGTTAAAGCGATCAGAAGACAATATTCCCACAATTGACCAAAAACATCGTATCCAAGCAGACATAAGAGAAACCCCATTTAAGAATGGTACTTTCGATACCGTCGTCATTAAAATGGGAGTACATGAAATCCCCAAAGAAGAACAACTCAAACTCTTTTTGGAAATGAATAGAATTCTTAAACCGGAAGGCAAATTGGTGATTTGGGAGTTAGCTCTCGATAAAGAAACTCAAAATGTCTTTCGTGATGTTATTAGAATGAAAGACAAACTGGCAGGATTTGATAAATTGGTACAAAATCGCTATTTTCCCCGACATGATGATTTAACAAGGTTATTCAAGAAAGGAGGTTTTATTGACGTTGAAGACTATTACGAATTTTACCCTCGGCTTTCGACATTGGTGCGAAAGGATGAATTAGTTTCAAAAGAACACAAGCAACTCGAAAATAAAAATGGGACACTTACAAAAGAGGAGGAGGTTCAGTTGAAACAACTAGGGAAAGAACGAGCGAAATTATTGACGGAGTATGCGCGTAAACGAGTACCGGTGGAACTGCGAAAAAAAATGAACTATAAAGATTTTGGTGATGATATACAATTTTCACCAAAAAAGATCATTATGTTAGGATACAAGAGATAAAGGTTCACCTATTTTGACCGACGTCGGTATTTAAAAAACTGATACAAAAGAATGTTGAGAAAGACAGTTCCCACAATGTAGGGGAGAAATATATACACATTGTTTGAGAGGTGGCCGTAGATGGTACCGACAATATAAGTAATGTAGGCAAGAAGAAAAAGGAGCTTACTCCATCCAAAGTGTTTATCGTTTTTGTTTTTTATGATTTGACTCAAAAAACCTACTGTTACATACAGAGTCCATAGTATCATCAAAATTGTACCGAAGGTGCTGATAAGCATACGATGTATTATAGCATAATATGATCTTTTTATTTTACAAAACCATCATCTCTCGGTATAGTATCCAATATGAAAGGTCTCACTATCAACCAAAATAGTCTCAAAATACTTGCTAAAAAATATAGCTTGCGTTTTGTTATACTGCACGGTTCTGCTGCACGCAATACCATGCACAAGGATAGTGATATTGATATTGCAGTGGTAGGAGACAAGCCACTTTCGTTTAAGGATCAGATCAAATTATTTGGTGATTTCGAAAAAGCTATTCATTCAAAAATTCCTCGTGATTTTGATATTAAGACGCTTGAGAAAGCTGACCCACTTTTTTTGAATGAGGTTGTCAGTGATGGCGTCCTTCTTTATGGCAATGCACTCGATTTTGAAGAACTCAAGTCATACGCTTTTCGTGCATATATGGATTCGTATGATCTCCGAGAGCTTGAGCTCGCCTTAGCAAAAAAATATCAGAAACATCTCAATTCGTTAGTTTCGCAGATGCACTGAAGCAGTACGGAAAATATTGCAGTTATGTCTTGAAATTTATTGAGAAGCAGGCTTGACAAAACCTCAAAAATGTGCTATAGTCGTTTTTGTTATATTTAAAGATCAAAAGGGGATAAATAATGACGACAAAAATAGCGATAATTAGTTCCATAACATGGAACGCAATTGTCAAGGTTGCTGAAGGAGAAGTGGTAACAGAATATAGTTTGCGGTGGGATGATAAGACAAATACTCCACACCAAGGTGAAATAGGAGGGTACAGACTACAATCTTTTTTGGGTACTCTACATAGAAATGATCATTTGTACTTTTTCAATGAGGTAGGTGAACATCCTTTTCCAAACGTATATGAGCATTTACGATTCGAAAAGACTAAGAAGGATGCACTGAACGGATTTTTAGCCGTTTACGATCCTGTGTTATCAACGGATACTAAACAATTAGCTGTAAAGGTAACTGAGAAGAAACTGAAAGATCTTCAAATATACGAATACATAAAAAGTAGAGTTTTATCCACCGAAATGCCAAAGGAATTGGTGGTACCCTCAGAACTGCCTTCAGGTAAGGTGGGGGAACTCATAACAATGATGGTCGAAAAGTGGAGACCTAATACGTTCAAATGATTTAAATATCCGTCTTAACACGGATTTTTTTCTTGACAAAATCGCTATTTTCTGTATAATAAAGGCATTATAATACATTGACATTACAAGGTAATCTGGGTGATCGCTGTGATGCGCAAGCGTCGCAGAGGAAAGTCCGAACACCCCTTGGTGTATACTAAGGAAGAGATAGCCGTTAACGGCGGCCTGAAGCAATCATGGAATCGTTATATGATAGGGAAGGGGATTAAACCCCTGCTCGATCGTTTGAAACTATGACCAAGTCACGGGATAGTGTCGGTCTCAGACCGGTTTCGATAGCCTTAAAAACTACCGGAGCAACAGAAAAGCCCTCCCGCAAAGAGGGGTCGAATCAGAAATGATTTGATAACATACCGCCTACGTCTTTCGGGACACAGGTAAGGATGAAATGGTGTGGAAGCCTTTTGAATGGCTGACTCGCGTAAGCGAGGTAAGAGCGCACCAGTGTTGTAGTGATACAACAGCTTGGCAAACACCTACCAGGTGCAAGAGTATAAACACTCGCATGACGATACTGGCAACAGTATCGCTAGAGAGATGGTCACCTCGGCCTTTGGGCTATGACAGGATTCGGCTTATAGGATTACCTTGTAATGTGAGTATATTAATTATTCCAACATGAAGCGCGCTGATCTCATTTTTACATCCATACTGGTACCGGTTGATTTTGCAATGCTTATCCTCGCGGGGATGGTGAGCTACTTTTTGCGTTTTCAAGCATTTTCTGATGTGCGTCCGGTGTTGTATGAAATAGCGTTTCCTGAATTCCTTCACTATACGATTTTGGCAGCACTGGGATATCTGTTGGTATTTGCTATTTCGGGTTTATATGAAATAGGGTTCTACCGCATCAAAAATGAAATCCCAAAGGTCATTACCGCGTGCTCATCCGCAATTTTGATCGTGGTTCTCTTTATCTTTTTTATTCCTGACCTCTTTTCTTCACGATTTATTGTTCTCGCATTTTGGGCATTAAGCATTGTTTTCATTATTACTGCGCGTTTGATACTTCGTACAACGCGATATTTCCTTTTGAAAAAAGGGATTGGCGTTCACAAGGTTGCACTCATTGGCCGTGAAGTAAACAGTAAAAAACTCTACGACGGCCTTAGCGAAAATGTCGGCGCAGGATACAAAGTCGTTGCTCGCGTTTCTCATCTTGATGACAAAACAGCGAATCAACTTTCGCAACTGGCAAACACCAACAACCTTGAAGAATTATTTGTTGTCGACACCGACCTTTCACATGATGAGTTTCAAGAGATTCTTGATTTTGCTGATGTTGCTCACTTGAATGTGCGTTACTCTGCTGATCTTCTCGGAGGACGCAATTTTGAAATTACCACCATTGCAGGTCTCCCAATGATTGAATTAAAGCGCACGAAGCTCGATGGATGGGGACGCATCATCAAACGCCTTTTTGATGTTATCGTTTCACTACTCCTTATCATTGTAACTTCACCAATCATGCTCCTGGTTGCCATCGCGGTACGTCTTGAATCAAAAGGCCCAGCAGTATACAAAAATGAACGGGTCGGTCCTAAGGGAAATTTCTTGGTGTATAAATTCCGATCCATGTATATCCAGTATTGTGTTGGCCCTTCTGACAACCCTTCCCAATATGACCCTACCGGCAAAGCAGGGGAGTATGAGCTGAAATTGGCAAAAGAAAAAAGCGAGCGAAAAGGTCCGGTCTTCAAAGTCCTCAATGATCCTCGCCGCACGAAAGTAGGCCGTTTCATCGAACGCATGAGCTTTGATGAACTTCCACAGCTATTTAATGTTCTGAGGGGCAATATGAGCCTTGTAGGGCCCCGTCCGCATATGCCGGTACAGGTTGCAGGGTATGAAAAGCATCATCATAAGGTCTTTGCTATCAAGCCGGGCATAACCGGACTTGCCCAAATTAGCGGTCGCAGCGACCTTGACTTTGAGGACGAAGTGCGGTTAGATACGTACTACATTGAAAACTGGTCGTTGGTGATGGATTTATCCATACTTATCAAAACCCCGTGGGCCGTGATTTCTCGACGATCAGACGTGTAATGAACGAACAACTGCATGAAGATTGCCCTTGTACATGACCACCTTACTCAGGAAGGCGGGGCAGAACGTGTTCTGAAAGCTTTTCATGACATGTATCCCGACGCTCCTATCTACACCCTTGTCTATGATGAAAAAAGACTAGGGAAGTTTTTTAATAAGAAGAGTATTCGTTCTTCCTTTTTGCAAAAATTGCCCTTTGGAACAAAGCACTATCAATGGTTCTTGCCGCTCATGCCTACCGCAACAGAAGGATATGATCTGAGTGAGTACGATGTCGTGTTATCCAGTAGTTCAGCATTTTCAAAGGGGATTATTACTCGCTCCACGACACTACATCTTTGTTACTGTCATACCCCTACTCGCTATCTATGGATGGATACTCATAGTTACATTCGAGGATTGCGGCAAGGGAAGTTTTTAAAACCAATATTGCCATTTTTGTTGACGCATCTTCGGATATGGGATCAATTGGCTGCCGATCGTGTCGATAAGTTTATTGCTAATTCAAAAACAGTTCAGGAGCGTATCAAAAAATATTACAAGCGCGATAGTGATATTATTTATCCGCCCGTTGATGTCAGTAAGTACTCTATTTCAGACAAGATAGGGGATTACTATTTGGCAGGAGGTCGTCTGGTAGCATACAAGCGGTTTGACTTGATTGTTGAAGCATTTAATCGCCTTGGTCTCAAGCTTAAGATTTTTGGCGAAGGTCCGGAGTTCAAAAAGCTTTCAAAAATATCA
>CAYHKW010000027.1:0-13070 GCA_964357385.1 uncultured Gammaproteobacteria bacterium | reverse complement strand
ATCTCAAAAGCCATTATCAAAGCCAGAAAAAAAGAAATCATCTAAAGCAAAACACATTATATCTGAACCAGAAAACAGTGAAACAATTTTATTCCGTCAGACATTTGAAACACTAGGTCAAGAATATCCCCTGGTCTTAACGTGGCTTACCGATACAGGTTTGCTAGTGCTCTATTCATTTATCATTGATGAATGGAGCCCTGTGGGTTCTATGAAAGACAAAGGGGTACTGTTACAGGAATCGATTGAAAGGTGTATTGGAGGCAAGATTAAGTCAACTGATGCATATTATTTAGGACAACAACTGCAGGTGATCCGAAAGTTTTTGAGTGCGGATTCTATTGAAAAAGAACGACGTCTTAGATCGATTTCAGATAATACGGCATATCTTTTGTTGGCAGCCTTAAAGAAAATTCAGAGTGGTGGTAAGGTAATCGTTTCCCCTGGTATGTTCTGGGATCGCGTAATGTGCATCGCTGAACTTATCGTTAAGAAGCAAAAACAGAACACAAATGCACCTTCTGTTGAAGTATCACCCGTCAAAGAAATGCCTGCTTCGAGTGTAAATGAGTTGCAATTGGATAAAAATCGCTTGAAAGAAACAACTATTATGCTTGATGATATGGTTCAATCGCATAAACAGTGGTCCCAACGAGCGCTTGATGCAGAAGAAAAAAATAATCAGTTGACTATTGAAATTAATGCTTTGAAACAACAAAATAAAAGGCTTTCAGAAGAAAATTTTCTTTTAAAAGATGCCGTTGGTGACACTCATGACCTGATGGCAAAAATTCAGCAAGCAAGAACCCTGTTGATACCCGACGAGGATGTAATGATAGTAGATGGTTATACGGTAAGGACACGATTCACACCGCACGCTTCACCAGAGATCGCCATGGCAAACTCAAAAGTAATAACAGATGTTCTTCTTAAGGCATATGCACGAAGAAAAGAGATAACTCATTAAGGTTTATACTAGGAAAAAATTTCCTAGTATTTTTTTATAAGCTCTCAAAACACCTCTTGACATAATTCTTTTTTCTTTCTATTATACAGTTAGCAGTCGAATACTAAGAGTGCTAAATATGACCTCGCGACATAATTCCCTTTTGAATGAATTGATTGAGCACTACATTGCCACCGGACAGCCTATTTCGTCCGGGTATTTGGCGGCTGTGCATCAGCCTTCCGTAAGTCCAGCAACAGTGCGAAATGAGCTGGCACGTCTTGAAGAGGAAGGATATTTGGTACAGCCCCATACGTCTGCAGGCCGTATCCCTACTGAAAAGGCATATAAGGCATATATTGAAGAGTTGGGTCCGCGCCCGCTTTCGGCTAAAAAGACTCAGGAATGCGCATCATATATAGAAGAGCTTGATCGGCAGCACATAAAGTCCCTTGCACAGCATTTGGCAGATAACACGGGCGAAATGATGTATGTCGCATTTGGCAATCGCGATACGTATGTGACGGGGTTGGCAAACTTGGTAAGTAAGCCGGAATTCGCTGAGCAAGACATTTTAGCTGATATTAGCCGCTTTATTGATGATCTTGATGTGATATTGGAGGAGGTGTTGCAATCACAATCTGATGGAGTGTCTATATATATAGGGACAGAAAGCGGGTTTGGAAGTGCTTGCAGTACCCTTGTGATGCGGTATACTCTGGACAATACTGCATATGTTTTGGGGATATTGGGACCGACTCGTATGAATTACGCATTTAACAAAGCTCTATTAGAAGGGGTATATACCATTATTAATACTTAGTACTTATGGAAGAAAATACTATTAATGATCAAGATCCGCAGGATCCTTCTGAAACACCGATTCAGAGTGAAGGATCTGAACTTGAAAAAGCAAAGAAAGAAGCTCAAGATTATCTTGATGGATGGAAGCGGGCAAAGGCGGATTTTATTAACTACAAGAACGAACAGGACAAGCGTTCAAAGGAACTCGTGCAATTTGCTGGGCTTTCCGCGATTATAAAAATTGTTCCAGTTATGGAGAGTTTCCGCTTAGCCTTTTCTCATGTACCAACAGACACAACTGACTCTGATTGGGTGAAAGGGGTAGAGCAGATTTACAAGCAACTTCAGGAGGCGATGAAAGCATTAGGGGTTGAACAAGAGACAGGCATCGAAGGTGCTCAGTTTGACCCAATGAAACACGAAGCAGTTGCCCAGGAATCTGATGCGACAAAAGAAGAAGGGGTGATTTTGAAGGAAGTGAATGCAGGATATAGTGTACATGGAAGAACGGTGGTCCCTGCAAAAGTCATTATCAATACTATTAATTAACCAGCATACTGTATGCCAAAGATACTCGGAATCGATCTCGGAACTACGAACTCATGTATGGCCGTGATCGAAGGAGGAGAGCCTCGCGTTATTGAGAACAAAGAAGGAAATCGCACCACCCCCTCTGTTGTTGCGGTAACTAAAGCAGGGGAACGCATGGTGGGTTTGCTTGCAAAGCGCCAGTCAGTGACCAACCCTGAAAATACTATTGCATCCGTAAAGCGCCTTATTGGTCGCCGTTTTGAAGATGCCGAAGTTCAAAAAGACCTCGCCTTGATGTCTTACAAGATTGTAAAAAGCGGAGATGCTCTCAAGGTAGTCATGGGCGGAAAAGAATATTCACCACAGGAGCTTTCTGCAATGATTTTACAAAAATTAAAGGCTGATGCGGAAGAACGCCTTGGTGAGAAAATTACTGAAGCGGTCATTACGGTGCCTGCTTATTTTGACGATTCACAGCGCCAGGCGACCAAAGATGCAGGAAAGATCGCTGGTCTTGATGTGAAGCGTATTATCAACGAGCCAACTGCGGCCGCTCTTGCGTACGGTTTTAACAAGAAAAAAGATGAAAAGATCGTTGTATACGATATGGGAGGCGGAACGTTCGACGTATCGGTGTTGGAAGTAGCGGCTGACACGGTTGAAGTAAAAGCAACCAACGGTGACACCCACCTTGGTGGTGATGACTTTGACCAGAAAATTATTCATTGGATTATCGATGAGTTTAAAAAGGAGCACGGTATCGACCTTTCAAGGGATCAATTATCACTTCAGCGGCTCAAGGAAGCGGCAGAAAAAGCAAAGCATGAGCTTTCTTCTTCAATGCAAACAGAAATCAACCAACCGTTTATTACCTCTGATGCTGCCGGTCCAAAGCACCTTGTGTTGACGATGACCCGTGCAAAATTGGAAGAGTTGGTTCGCGACTTGGTACAAAAGTCTCTTGAGCCATGCCGCAATGCTCTCAAAGATGCCGGACTTTCAAATAGTGACATCAACGAAGTCATTCTGGTGGGTGGTATGACCCGCATGCCGTTGATTCAGCAGATGGTGGAAGAATTTTTTGGAAAGAAACCAAATTCATCAGTAAACCCTGACGAAGTAGTAGCAATTGGTGCTGCAGTACAGGCAGGTGTGTTGCAAGGTGAGGTACGCGACGTATTGCTTCTTGATGTAACGCCACTTTCGGTTGGTCTGGAAACACTGGGAGGTGTTGCGACAAAAATCATTGAGCGCAATACTACGATTCCTACGTCAAAGTCTCAGATTTTCTCAACGGCTGCCGATAATCAGACCTCGGTAGAAATCAATGTTGTACAAGGTGAACGTGAAATGGCTGCGGATAACAAAACGCTCGGACGATTTATTTTGGATGGTATTCCACCGTCACCGCGCGGTGTTCCTCAGGTTGAAGTTTCCTTTGACATCGACGCAAACGGTATTTTGAATGTTTCTGCAAAAGAAAAGACGACAGGGAAAGAGCAAAAGATCACCATCACTGCATCAACCTCACTTTCAGACCAGGAAGTACAGCGCATGACTCAAGAAGCAGAACTTCATGCTGAGGAAGATAAGAAAAAGCGTGAACTCATTGAAGCAAAAAATAATGCAGAGAGCCTAGTGTATCAGGCAGAAAAGGTAATGAAAGAGCACGGTGAAAAAGTTCCTGAAGATATCCGTACCGCAGTACAAGAAAAGATTGATGCGCTCAAGGCACTCAAAGAAGGAACTGACGCACCGGCTATTGCCGCAGCCTCTGATCAACTGAACGAAGTACTTTCTAAGGTAGGAGAAGCAATGTATAAAACTGACGCTGCGACACAAGCCGCGCCGGGAGCAGAAGGTACCACCGATTCTGCTCAGGCAAACCCAGAGTCAGGAGCACAAGGTCAAGCAAATTCCGACGCCGTTGACGCTGAATTTACGAAAAAAGCAGAATAATGAAAGACTACTACGAAATTCTTGGCGTTTCTAAGACCGCATCTGCTGATGAGATCAAAAAGGCATTCCGTACGCAAGCCCACAAACACCATCCTGATAAAGAGGGAGGGGATGAGGCAAAGTTCAAAGAGTTGAACGAGGCGTATCAAGTGCTTTCCGATCAGCAGAAGCGAGCTCAGTACGACCAATATGGCCACGCCGCATTCTCACAAGGAGGTGCGGGTGGTTATTCGTGGGGTGATATGGGTGGACAGGGATTTAATGTGGACATGAATGATCTTGGTGACATGTTTGGTGATTTTTTTGGATTTGGAGGAGGCCGTAGAAAGCAAGGCGCTTCAAAAGGAGAAGATTTGGCAATGGAAGTGACGATTGATTTTCGTGATTCTTTGTTTGGCGCCAAACGCGAAGTATCAGCGATGCGCACAATTGCCTGCAAACATTGCGAAGGAAGAGGTGCTGAACCAGGCACCCCCATTGAAACCTGTGCTCGTTGTCAGGGATCGGGGCAGATCATGGGCATTCATCGAACGTTTATCGGCAACATCCAAACCGCTACCCCATGCCCTGACTGTAAAGGACAAGGTAAAAAAGCAAAGCAAGTGTGTAAGATTTGTAATGGTCCGGGGGTAACGCGCGATCGGTCGTCTCTTGAGGTCAATATTCCCGCCGGCATTGCTGATGGGTCATTATTGCGTTTGGTGGGTCAGGGAAATGCAGGGCTGTACGGCGCTCCTGCGGGAGATTTGTATCTCACGATTCGGGTACGACCTGATAAGATTTTTACCCGTCAAGGCAATGATTTGATTGTCCGGGTTCCTATTGCGTTTACGCAAGCGGTGCTCGGTGATACAATTACGGTAACCGCGCCTGATGGAACGTATGAAGTACAAATTCCTGCAGGAACATCAACAGGCACCATGTTTCGCTTGAGAGGTTTGGGGGTTCCCTATACCAATCGAAGCGGACGCGGTGATTTGCTCGTCCACACTGATATTATTGTCCCGAAACATATTTCTCGATCTCAGCGTTCTCTTTTGGAAAAACTTCGCAACGAAAAACTCTAAAGGAAGTCTTTTTTCACTACCATGCTGTCAACACCCCCTCTTGTTCAAGAGCCGAGAACTCCTGAACCAAATCTTATCGCTCGCCGTTTTCGTAAGAGAAATGTTGTTGTGGTATTGGTAGGACTCTGTATATTTGCGGTGATTGTCGCGGGTATTATTATAGGAAGTTCACAGCTTCTTTTTTTGTTTCCCCAAAAAACGACTCCCGAGGCAGTTGTTCCTTCAGAGGAACCAGTCGCGCCTGTGCCTACTCCAACTGAAGAAGTGATTGGTGATGTGGTGGTGCCTAAGGCAGTAGGGGAAGATAACTTTTATTTGAAACCTGCTGACTTTGATGCAACGGGTATGGGAACACAGTCAGAAATAGTGTTGACCAGCAAAGTTGATATGGATACCAAGGCAGTACTATTTCATCTGGTGCTTGATCCTGTGTTTGCCTATGATGTGGTATCCGTAACACCGCGTGAGATTCGTATTAAACCAAAGGATGCGTTGCTTGAAGCTGGCATTTATCATTTTCGATTACCAACATCATACAAGGATGGGGACAGGCAGGTAACCAGGCTGTATAAATGGGGATATGAAGCACGACATTCATCAGGTGTTTCTCAAACTATTTCCGGATACCAAATGACTAACACGGCAGCATTGCAACAAATAGTTCAGGATATGTTTGGATTGTATCCGGAGCAAAGACCTCTCAATACAGCGCCCCCACTCAATGAAGATCAGAATCGTACCGTCTTATCATTATCACTTAACCAGCCAATACCATTTGACCAACTCCCGCTTGCGTCGAGTATCGACGTCTATATACTTTCTCATCATATTTCATCGTTATGGCAACGTGCTCTCCAGCATTTTCAAGAGAGAGATGATGTCCACAGTGTGATTTCAAGTCATATCATGGAATCCTTGTTTGAACGCGTTGCCACCGGTAATTCGAGTTTGATAACAACAGAAGTTCCCTCAGCAAGTCAAGAATCTGCTTCAGGAAAAATCCCTGTCCCGTACCCTGCTAATGATTTCTCGATTACCGAATTATTGGCATTGATTGCCTACAGTGATCCGACATGGTTGCCTGTTGATGATCTTACAATATTTTTTGAATCAGTGTATTTTGCGGCTGATGCAACTGCATCACAACGTGCTCAAGCGGCCTTTGGTTTGGCATCATTAGGTAAACCGTTCTTGCAAGAGCAAGTGAATTTGCTTAATGACACACGATTGAGGCCTATCGATCGATTGTATCTTGGGCTTGGATTGGATCGCATGGGTGCGACTGAATATACGGTGGTGGTGTATAACGACATACTCAAAGATCATAAGGCTCGCAATCATGGGGGAAGTTTTATTCAAACACTGGAGTCACCATTACAAAATCAATATGCAACGCTCTTAACCGCGCTTGCTGGTTTTACCTTTGATCGGGAGGATAGCGATCTGCGTGGATATCTTAACTCGATTGAAGGGGGAAATGGAACGATGTTGCATGCGTTGTATCTCACTAAACGTATCGAACGAGAAGCAGTGGATGTCCATTCATTTGAAATGTCTCACGGCGGCATACGAAGTACGGTCGTACTTGACGACATTCATCGGATGCTCGGACAGGAAACGGATGTCGTTACCTTGAGAAGGATGGCCATACAAGGAGACCGCACGGGACTCGATATGTTGATCGCATTTTAGGTGGGGATATCACGTATATTCGAGCCATGCTATACTAAATAGGTACAAAAATATTTTTCGCTACTCCCATGCTTACACCGCTGGTGAATGTGGACGTAAATCCGGTACTGATCAATTTGAGCAATCCGAGTTGGGATACCTTTCTTATCCTGTTTTATCTTTTAGCAGTCGTTATTTATTCGTTTTTTGCTAGTCGTGAACGTCTTTCGGTGGTATTGGTTAGTATCTATTCTGCCTTGGCTGTAACCATGCTCACTCCCGCGATCAAGGACTGGCTTTCCTCAGTACAGCCCGGACAATTTTTCATGTATCAGTTGGGGATTTTTGTCGTCGCATTTTTGACACTCTATGTGCTATTTTCCCAAAACATGGCCCTTCGTGCTGAAGGCGGGCATTCGTGGGTTCACGCTATTATTTTGAGTGGGTTTCAAGTAGGACTGTTGATGAGCAGTATTTTAATATTTTTACCGCAAGACACGCTGAATAGTCCGGTGGCCACTCAATTCTTTACTTCGCCGCTCCCGCGTTCGGTATGGATGCTAGGACCAGTACTAGCGATGGTATTCATGAGGAGGAAGACCGATAAGTAGAAGGAAATCAAGCCCCTATACAAGGGGCTTTTTGGTATTGACATTTTGCTGATTTTATGCTAGTATCTCGGATAGGTTATTTATATAAAGGACAAAGGGGGAAATAACAATGTCCATTGAAAATACAAATACAGCGAAGATCGCCGTCGTTGCCGCTTGTGGAGGGGGAATCGGGGCATTTCTCGGCATTACTTTTGGGCCAACATGGTGTTGGGTTGGGATGTTGATAGGTGCTTTGGTGGCATATTTGGGATGGAACTTAACAGAAGTGTGGGAAACAGGAGGATCTATCTTACAACACGCGACAGATGATGCGGCGATACAGGAATGCGCTGATTTTATAGAGTTGGTTGCTTGGAGTATCCTGTCGAGTTTATCTTTTTTTGGTAATGTTGTGTTTCTTTGTGTTATATCTGATAAATTTGCAATACTCAATAGATCAAACACGTATTTTTTTGGAAGTTTCTTTGTGTTTGTTCTACTCATAATCGCCATTATGAATGCATGGGTTGCTGGTGCAGAAAAGACGATGTCAAAAAAAGTAAGGGAGAGATTGCTGAACACGGTGTTTCAACTAAGCCCCATTATGATTTTTGGAAAGTGGTTACCGGTTGTACTATTCCGGTATCTGCCAAAAGTATTATATATAGTTTGTCTGCGGATACCATCAACAGTGAAAACGTTTTTGTTCCTTATTTTTTCCGAATTAAGATTGCTCTGTGCGGTTAATTCATTGTTTGGTGCAATGATTGGGTATTGGTATACAAGTGGATTCTCTAACCCTTTGGACTACAGCATGGCTATTTATATCGGCGCTTCTTCTGGTGTGATATTTGGTATTATCAATTATCAAATAATCAGTATTCGGTTGCTGAAATTAGTGCCAGTACCGGAAAAAAGTGAACAATAACATATTTAAATTTAGATCAGTACAAAACAGTACTGATCTTTTTCTTTTTATACCACTGCGCTCATGGTATACTATGAGGGTAATATATTGAGTATGCCTGATATCGCTCGCCCTTTGGTGGAGGTGATACCTTCCATGCCGGAAGTCATCCCTCGACCTGAAGTGATTGAGCACAATAAAGAAACTGCGTCGGAAGAAATTCAAACAATAGAAACATCAGCAGCA
This sequence comes from uncultured Gammaproteobacteria bacterium, assembly GCA_964357385.1. GTDB lineage: Bacteria > Patescibacteriota > Patescibacteriia > JACQRZ01 > JACQRZ01 > JAHFJA01. Next base: position 4,346 of record CAYHKW010000027.1, on the reverse strand, counting down.
CCGCAAAAGGAAGTGGCAATCCCAGAAATTCCCTCCACAACCGCATCCACTTCGCTGGTGGCTCCTATGGTAAAATCTCCCGTTCGTCGCGATATTGAAAAGGTCCTTGAAGAAGACCTTAAGTTTTTGTATTCAGAGCTTTCGAGCGAACGTAAAATCATGTTTCGTCAGCAAGGGGAGTTAACGGCATCTCGCATTGAATATTTGATGGGTCAAGCAACAATGAAGATTGGATACATAGTGCAACTGATCCGTCGTTGGTTGTCATTGCTTCCAGGGGTGAACTTCTATTACCTTGAACAGGAATCAAAAATCAAAGCAGAGAAAATATTATTTCTCAAAACAAAAGAATAGGCCATGGATTTTCTTACTTCAATCATTGCAGATTCAATTTTCCTTCCCGTATTGATGGGGGCGGTTCTGTTTATCGTTGCTGCTTTGGGTGTTTTGACGATACTGCGTACGGTATTAAAAAAGCGGTATATCGCTCATAACGCATTGCAAAAAAAAGTACTTCAGATCAAAGTGCCTAAAGAAGGATCACGTGAAGAGGAGGAAGAAAAAGGCGGCAAAGGGGAATACAAAGAAGTGGTGGCGGTTGCAGAGAGTCTGTACCTTTCGTTGGGTTCATTGCGCCCTCGTAGCAAATTTAAGGCATATTTTTTTGGCCGAGAGGATGAAATCACGTTTGAAATCGTAGCCATTGACGGTCTTATCAAATTTTTTGCCGTCGTTCCTGATTATCTTCAGACATTTTTTGAACAACAACTCTTAGCACAATATCCTTCGGCATATATCGAAGAAACTGCTGATTACAATATCTTTTTGCCTCATGGAAGTGTGGCTGTGGCTGCTTTGCAGCTAAATAAGCACTGGATTTTTCCATTGCGTACCTATCGAAAGATGGACTCTGATCCACTCAATGCATTGACCAATGCACTCAGCCAGGTGGGCCAAGGACAGGGAGTCATGATTCAGATGACGATACGTACCGCACCATTGACATGGAGAACAAAAGGTCAAGCGTTTGCAAAAGAAATGCAGCATGGCAAGACCGTCAAAAAAGCAATGAGCGCTGCTCGTATAGGATCAGCAGGGGATATGGTATGGGGGGTTATCAATAAAACAGGCTCAGCGGCAGTAGAGAATATGAAATCACCCAACGATAAGTCTATACCAACTGAGCACCGCATGTCGCCGCTTGAACAAGATTTAGTCAAAGCGGTTGAAGAAAAAGGATCAAAGGCAGGATTCCAGACTAATATTCGTATTATTGGATCGGCGCAAACGCAGGCACTTGCCGATATGCAAGTGTACAATGTCGCAAACGCATTTGCGCAATACACCGGTCCAGAATCCGGAGTATCCATCATTAAAGCAAAGCGCGCTCCCAAAGCAGCAACAATCCAACACTCCATTTACCGTCATTTTGATGAACGTCGGTCATTTATTTTGAACGCTGAAGAGTTGGCGAGTTTGTTTCATTTACCGCTTTCAACGACCGAGACGCCTAATATTGACTGGCTCAAATCTCGCAGTGCTCCACCGCCACAGAATATACCGATTGAAGGGGTGTTGCTGGGCGAAAACCTCTATCGTGGCAATGTTACTCCAGTATATATCCGTGCCGACGACCGCCGCCGCCATATGTACGTGATTGGTATGACGGGTTCAGGAAAAACAACACTCATGCAAAATATGATTGTGCAGGATATTCGCAATGGACAAGGATGCTGTTTCATTGATCCTCATGGTGAAGCGATCGATCATATTTTGAGCACGATTCCGCCGGAGCGTGCCGATGATGTGGTGTTGTTTGACCCCGCTGATTATGATCGGCCAAAGGGTTTGAATTTGTTGGAATTTGATCCGCGTTTTCCTGAACAAAAAACATTTGTGATCAATGAGTTCATCATGATTCTTGATAAGCTGTATGATTTGCGTTCAACGGGCGGTCCGATGTTTGAACAGTATCTGCGCAATGCCTTGCTTCTGATCATGGAAGATCCTGAGTCCGGATCAACGTTGATGGAAGTTTCAAAAGTATTGGCTGATGAGCAATTCCGAAAATACAAACTTTCAAAGTGTAAAAATCCCGTCGTGAGCGATTTTTGGATCAAGGAAGCACAAAAGGCAGGCGGTGAAGCCGCACTTGCTAATATGGTTCCGTATATTACTTCAAAGCTCAACCAGTTTGTGGCCAATGACATCATGCGACCTATCATTGGTCAACAGAAGAGCGCATTTGATATCCGCGATCTGATGGATAACAAAAAGATTTTGTTGGTAAAACTCAGTAAAGGAAAGCTGGGAGATCTGAACGCCTATCTATTGGGTTTGATTGTAGTGAGCAAAATCACCATGGCAGCACTGTCTCGTGGAGAAATTCCTGAAGCAGATCGTCATGATTTTTATCTCTACATCGATGAGTTTCAGAATTTTATAACGGACAGTATTGCAGTGATCCTTTCAGAAGCGCGCAAATATCGTTTGTGTTTGACTATGGGACATCAATATATTGCACAGCTAACACCCAAGGCAGGGGATACCAAAGTGCGCGATGCAGTATTTGGCAATGTGGGCACCATCGTAAACTTTCGTGTCGGTGTTGACGATGCGGAACTTATCGCAAAGCAAATGGCGCCAGTCTTTAATCAATTTGATGTTATCAATATCGAACGCACCAATGCGTATGTGAGGCTGCTTATCAACGGAACCGCAGCACGACCGTTTAATATGCGCACCCTTGCACCAGTCAGTGGTAATACTGCCGTAGCGCAGGCAATTGCTCAGTTGTCCCGCCTCAAATATGGGCGTGACCGAGCTATCGTAGAACGGGAGATTTTGGATCGCGCACAAAAAACCGTTATCTAGACCTCTTGAATCAAAATCGCCATCGTGCTAGGATCAAAATAATAATAAAAAGGCTAAAATATAAACAAAAAAGATATGTCGGATAACTTCTGGTTTTTCCCTAAACAGCAAAACGTTCAAGGTGCAGGTTCCCATAATGCCTCAGTGAGCGACTCGATCGTTCCGGAAGCAGAACATGTTGAGCCCTTGATGCCTTCAACTCCCCAGACTTTGCTTGCACAGGATTCTGGTATGCGAAGTCTTGATGAAGCGCTTCTTGAAATTGAACACGATATGCCCAGTGTTTCAGTTTCTGCAGTAGAGACAAAACCTGCTGAACAACCAGTCGAACACACTACGCATCCTGCCCGTCCGCGTCTTGATCTTTTGAAACATACTCTGGAAGACATAAAAAAGAATGTTCAAAAAGCTCTTGATTTAATCAACGATGAGCAAGGTGGACACCATCATACTTCATCTGATCATCATCTTTCACAGCTCGTTCCAGGCATGGCGATTGATACAACACGACATACCTATCATCCAGGCAACACACCTTCTCATAGCCACGGCGACTCTGGTGATACTGAACATGCGATCGAAGGTATTTTTGACGGACAAGCAATGATCGGACCGGATGGAAAACAGTATGCTATTCCGCCCAACTATGCGTCTAAGTCAAAGCTTGTTGAAGGAGATGTGCTCAAGCTCAACATCAGTCACAACGGGTCGTTTCTGTATAAACAAGTCGGTCCTATTGCGCGACGCCGTGTGATGGGAACTCTTGAAACGGATCCCGAGACCCACACCTTTGTTGTAAAAAGTGAAGGACATTTCTGGCGCGTCATTACCGCAAGTGTTACGTATTTCAAAGGGGTGGTGGGGGATGAAGCAGTGATCCTTGTCCCTCGTGACAAGCCATCGAAATGGGCAGCAGTCGAAAATATTATTAAAAAATTCTAGCATGAGCGCACTCTACCGAACCTATCGTCCCCAGCGCTTTGCTGACATTGTCGGCCAGGAGCCGATCAAATTAACACTGCAAAATGAAATTATTGCGGGCAGTATTGCGCATGCCTATATGTTTTCTGGACCGCGTGCAGTGGGAAAAACCACGACAGCCCGTGTATTTTCTCGTGCGATCAACTGTACACAACGAAAACCGGGCATTGCTGAGCCATGTAATGAATGCGAACCATGTACGGCCATATTAGAGCGCAGAACACTGGATGTGATTGAAATTGATGCAGCATCACACACGGGTGTTGATAATGTGCGTGAAAATATTATTGCAGCGGCAAAGGTGGCTAACAGTCAGCTGGTCAACAAAGTGTTTATTATCGATGAAGTGCACATGCTTTCTACCTCAGCGTTTAATGCGCTTCTCAAACTTCTTGAAGAGCCACCGAGCCACGTGGTGTTCATTTTTGCTACCACTGAATTGCATAAAGTTCCCGCAACCATTATTTCTCGATGCGAGCGATTTGAGATCG
>CAYHKW010000026.1:0-13554 GCA_964357385.1 uncultured Gammaproteobacteria bacterium | reverse complement strand
GCTGTTTCCGGGCTTGCCTGAGGTCAAGGTTATTCAATTTTTCCACCTCCTGCTCCAAGCTCAGATGCAGCTGCTATCTTTCCAATCAACTTACCATTACCGATTAATTATCCAATAATACCCTGAAAGCTACCGATTTCCGTACCAGAAACTTGAAGGCTCGCAGAGTCTGCTGATTCAGTAATATCGCCCGCCACTTGTGAAATGCCAGCCTTACTAACATCAGTAACCCCTTGATTAACTTGTGCCACCACTGCCAATGAAAGCCACAAGAAAAACGCCATGACTGGTCCTACCAACACAAGGTTCGTAAAGCTCTCCCACCATTTTTTTGCATAACTTTGTCCACGAGGGATAAGGTTGAGTATAAATGCCCATGGCGATAGAACCACCAAAAACCATAATCCCACAATACGCATCACCAGCATTGCAGTGAGCATGCCGACAACGATTACTGAAATAACAGTAAAAATCACCGCCAAAATAATACCGGCACTCGAAAAAGCAGATGTGGTAATATCTCCCCCTGCGACCAACTTCATGTATTTTGGTATTCCCAAAAGAACAACAAAATTCCCTCCACCTGCTTGAGCAAATGCCGCGACAAAGGTATTCATTACGACTTGAGAAATATCAATAATAAACCCGGCAATTGTTTTAGAAAAATTTACCATGATCGCAGCCATGATAAACCCCGGTAGTAACGTTCGGTAGCTATATTTTTCCTGCTGTAATATTGTTCCAATGGCAATAGCCAGAAGGACAAAAACAAAGAACATGTTCGCCAGATCGCGCATGACGATCCAACCCAAGGTAACTGCGGGAGATGAAATAAAATCGTTGTACTGTGCAAAGAAAAGAAGTGCGTGAATAATCTGAATAAGTAAAATACCGAGAAGATTCACTAAAATTGTAGCAATAGCGCCAATAATAATACCAGTAGGTTTGACTACTCCATAGTTAAGTAATCCTGTTAGTGCCCCCTCACCCACCGCAAACGTCCCTTGAGTGAAACTAAACACCCCCAAACCAATCACAAAAAACACACCCAAGACAAGCCAGTGTGAAAAAAGAGAACGCGAAATGCGTTTAAGTATCGCTTTTGCCTTCATTTTATGAGTTTCCGTTAGGGAAGAATCCTGCGGTTTATACCAATAGTATATCAAGGTATTAGTATATGCACAAAACCCGCCTTTCAGCGGGTTTTAGTCAATCAATATTGAACTTTATTTCACTATCGCACAGGCCTCTGCATTGGTAGCACCCCAGTTATCAGTAATTTCGACACATACTTGCTTATTTATTGGATCATCCTTATACGTATGAGCGAAATGATGTATCCCCCGAGGTTGTTCCTTGGTGCTATCAATGATAGGTCGATCATCATCGCTATAACTGATGACTTGCTCGCCAATACCACTTCCCCAATTGATGGTTATTTTCTTCAATGGTTTTTGCTCAGGGTCAATCTCGCTATTAAAGATAAGCTCGACGGTATTACTGTTTGCTTTCCTCGTGAGAATAATACCATCAATAACACTCTTATCTTGTTTTGCTTTTATAATTGGCCTGACTGCACAGTTTGCACCACCGATTCCCCGATTAGCCACTTCACTTGGTGAACAGGCGACCCTATCAACGGGCGGGGTGTACAAAGGGGGAATCCCTTGCTTCAAATACTTCTTGGAAGAACTATTCCATACCCACTGCTGATATCCCGTCGCAAAATATCGATTTAACAGATTTAATGGATCTGACTTATCAATAGGCTGTGCCGTTGATCCGAAACACTTTCCTCCACCTGTACAATCATTACTCGTTGTACATTTGTTGCCTGTACTTGATCCTCCTAGACAAATTGGCTGAATGGTCGTCTGTCCTTGCGCAAAAGGAGATTGAATCGCAAGGGATTGTGCATGTGCAATAGAAGTATTGCCATCATTGATGATAGGAATCTGGCTCCATTTTTCCGGACGTCCTACGGGGGGAATCAAAGACATGAATTGAGAAACTAACGGTGCGCCTGCGGCATCCTTTGGTGCATCCAAAACTGTTTGACGCCATGGCACTGATGCTCCATCTTCTTTCACCACTTGCACCACGTTGGTACAATAATCCTTCAAATAGATAGTAACAGTGACGAATATTGATTTCTGTTCACCAAGTTTAATCTGCTTAATATTTAAGAACGTACGATTTGAATCATCACAATACCGCGTTTCCCATGCCTTAATATTGCCCGTCACCTCATCAAATATTGGTTTGATTGCAGCAAAGTCTCTGCCAATGTCGGCATCTTTCCTCCCTCCGCAATTAGCACTGAAGGCATTAGCCGCATTGACGTCTTGCGTGCTTGCACTGTTCAGCACCATGGTATAGCTATTCGTTTGTTCGGTCGTTGCAATGACAGGGCGGGTAATGCTGGGGAGTGCTTTAAGGAAGCGACCATATTTAGGAGTAACAGCAGCAGAATTGATTGCTTGTGATGTGTCTTCAGTGGCCTTCGGACACTGTGGGTCATTAATGAATTCTCCTATAAAGCCTACAGCCTCTAGGAGCGTTAAGGGTGGAAAAGCATAGGTAACAGGATTGGTCCCCCCTAGTCTCTCCCATGCACAAACAAGGCCACTATCAACACCGTTAAGTGCGGATGTCGTCCAATCAACTCCTGGCAACGTCTGACGAGTACGATGCTCAATGGTGTAATTAATCTGGGCAATCTGATCTTTATTAATACTCTTTTCAAATGCATTTGCATTAATGATTCGTCGATTGTCAGGTTGTGCGATGCTAAATTCCTGTAAAATCATAACAGAATCTTCACCTGACACATTAACAAGGCCTACTCGGGTTTCTGGGGAGTATACCGCATCAGGATTAATAGCCGCAATCGTCAACGGTCGAGGGGCTATAGGGGCAATAAATGTTACATTCACAATTTTTGACGATGTACCTTCTACTGGAGAAGTTGCATATATTTTTACTTTGGCAGTATATTTCGTTCCTGGTTCTGCTGAAGCAGCTGCTTCAGGACTTACTGAAAGAGAAATATTTGTCCCTGACATACCCGCACTGGGGCTAATCGACAACCAATTAAATTCACCATTCTCACTTCGCGGAATCTTATCAATTGATTCAATCACCGCTCGCCAGTGATAGACCGTATTTTTTGGATTTGCATCAACCAGAAGCGGACGTGCAATTCCGATATCCGCAAACGTCAAATCAACTTTGTCAGGAAGCGTTATCGCAGGGCGCACCACCAATCGTGCCGATACATCTCTGAGATAATCATAGAGATGGGGATCAGCTGATACTGTCGTTATCTCCTGGCCACACGCTGGCGTGACTTCACTGCCGCAGTTTCTATTGGTGCTAATACTTCTAGTGGTACAAGTAGTACCATCACAGCTGCTAGTGCTGTCAGTTTTATACCAATAACCGCTCGCTTGACTTCCCCCACTAGAAATAGTACAACCGCTAGGATTACAGTTGGTATGCTGATACTCACCGGAACCGTCGCTATTTGTAGCGACATGATGAGTCTGTTTTGTTATATTTACCCTCACTTTTACATTTCCTTGGTATGGCTGTTTGGTATATTGGGTATCCGTAACAAGAAACTTTTCATTAACATTTTGGGGATTGATTATTTCTGTCTGGATATAGACGGGCTCTGCTACAGAATCATTCTCTTGTCCTTTAGGAAGATTGAGTTCTTTCATGATAACGGGACTATCGCTAGGAAGACTGCTGTTTCCGGTGAGACGCGTCCGTGGACCCGTTGTTGAACCAGGACTTTCTTTTGGAGCAAGCCATGGAATGTTTGTTTCACAGGGCTTTCCTGCACCACCCCCACAATAAGGAACGGGTTCCGTAGGCGATATCATATTTGCAGAGGTAACGTCCTCAACTTTATAATCTACAGAAGTATACTCTTCAGTATTGTCTGTATCTGTCCCAAATTTGTCCGTACGAGATATATTGTTCTTGTAGTGATATTTCTTATATCCCAACAATCCTTCTGTTTTAGGAACTACTGAAGATAGTTTAAGATCACCATCACTAAATGCACGCGCAGGGTATTGCGTGTCGCCAATACCATACTGGGGATCTCGAAGTTGGGCACTAATCGGATTGTTGCTATCAGCATCCTTTACTGCTGCTTGTTGCTCATCGTTCAACTGTGCCATGTTTTTAACATCAACATAGAATCTCTGACTGATCGCTGTCTGTTCCTGCTGATTTTGTACAACGAAATAATATTGGATCCCGCTCCCTGTACCAGAATTTAAGATAAAGTCCATCGATTCGCACGACCCCTCCTGAAAGTTTCTCTTGATTTCACCGTTGTCTTGATATTGAGCACCAGGAATCGTATTGCCAAATTGGTCTTTTACAGGAAGTGAAAACCATGCACCCTCCCCAATATAGCTGTAGATCAAACGGGCTTGAACAATACTGTTAACGTTACAAAATGGAGGAGTGCCTGCAGACACATCAAGACGAACCTTGATTTCTTGATTGGTACCATATAGGGGAGATGTACCAGTGATCAGTTTTGGTGGATTAAGGCTAGCTAGTCTACCATCATTGATCGCAGGGTCAAAGTTAAGGTACTCAACCGATGCAGAAAATGAATCTTTTATGGTTGATGCTTCTGGTGATGCTTCGAGGGGAAGGCCAGTATTTTTTACCGTTGAGGCACTGCGATTATTAGGGATGGTGAGGGAAACATTGAGTATACGTTCAGTATTTCCTGCTGCAATACCTTCAAGGGGCGCCATTGCATAGACCTTAACTGCACCCTTATAAGTACCTGACGGAAGGCTCCCCAAAACTTCTTTTCGCACCGCCACAGAAACTTCACCATTTGCTTCCCCGTGATCGCGCGTAAGATAAAATAATGAAGAAACATAGCCGCCTTCTATATCTATCCTTGGCGTCTTGCTTGCATCAATTACTGCTCTCCATGCAAATTTGTCATTAATTCTCGGTGCCGGATCTGATGAAACACGTACTGATTTTATTGTTTCTGCAGCAACATCATCAAACATAAAATTAATTGAAGAAGATGAGAAAGTGATCTGCGGTTTTATCACTTCATATATATTTGGGTTTGACTGACTCACACCAGCGATTCGGTAGTGTGTAATACTTGCAAGTGCGGAGGCTGTCTTGTGGCGCAACACCGACGCAACACGCACAATTGCTGACTTTGCTTGTATGAATGACTCATTGGCAAAGGCAATCATCTTCTTTACTATGAGCGATGCCTGACTGCCAACCGCTACAGTAAATGGAGCTGTTTTCATCACCACCTTAATATCGACATCAAATGCACCAGCACCAAATGAACAATACAAATTCTTGAGTTCTGAACGAGTGCTTGTACTCGTGCTCGCCGCTACAACAGTAAATTTAACTCTCCCACCCCCATTTTTGTCTCCCCCCACTGCTTGTCCAGAATATTTACCATCTTTTACATCCCAGCCAGTACTGGGGATATAGTTATTTGTTCTATAACTCCAATCCCAAATACCTGCAGTTTCAGCTACGGGGAATGGGGGTACTTTAAAATAATTCAAATTAAACCTCCGTTCAAAGGACTGTCGTTCACCATTCTCGCCCCAATCACCTAACCAATATCCTTTTTCCAAATCACACGTCACCCTCATATCTTTCGGAACATTACTAACAGTAACATCCATATAGCCGAACTGATTACGGTTTGCAAATGGAAACACTGAGAGACCATTACGAGGAACATTGAGGGTGCCATTATTACTAAATGCTATTTGAACTTGATCAGAGACTTTTTTCCCATCTGAAGTAATAGGCTCTTTGATGACATTTATTGGAACAGTACCAACTACAGTAATAGGATTAGCGTCATTTAATGCACAATGGATACTGACAGACTGAGACGCATCACGCGGTAGTGATCCTTCCCTTGTCTGACCAGTAATCTGAAGAATGACTTGATTTTTTGGGGTAGCAGCACAACCACCACGGCTTCCACACACAGTACCAACAGGAGCAACAGTCAACATCGTTAAATCAAGGGTTGTTTTTGCTGAAAGAAGCTCAGTCTTGTCGATATCGCAGGAAGGATTAAAATTAGCTCCGACCTCTTCTTGTGGAAAAGTAAGCACTATTTGAGCTGCATTAGACTTATTGTTATATGTCGGTATATTCAGCTCGGCTTTTCCAGTCATACCATCAACGATTGAAACAGCGACCTTGGATGCAATTGCTTGCGCTTGCTGATTACGTGCAATCTCATCTTTTGTATCGCGCAACATCATAAAAGTATTACTGATATCGCTAAAACGGAACACTGAGGTATCACGTGTTTTTACTGCATATTGGGTCTTTATTGCTGTCGAAGCAGGCACCGCTGAGTCAAAGCCTTTTGCTCCCCCTTTGCTTTCAACACAATAATATAACGGCTTGCTCCCAGAATATGCAGGGAGAGGATGATCTCCTCCCAGCACATTTGATTGGCCGGCAATATATCCAACAGGGTACCAGTTGAGACAATAATTTTGGTATCCTGCCTCTCTGTTGCGACTTGAGTCATATTGTCCTGACGTGCCAGGATAGGGTTCCAAGCAATAACCATACAGGCCTTGCTGGCGATCAAGATTTTGATCTTTATAGTAGCAGGCATCGATCGGAACCTTTGGATCGATGCTTCCCCCATTCTCATCTTTATAATTCCAGAACCGATATGCGGTATCCCATGACAACGGTGCGTCTTCTTTTGGATATAATCGGCAAGAGTTGAGGATAGTAGGTGATACAGAAAGAGTGCTGTTGATGCTTATTAATTGGGAAGTAGGACGATTGTCTTTTGCAGGATCAGGAGCACCTGCTGTTTGATTCCATGCAAATGTACTGTCATGGCCCCCTGTAATGGTAAGTGGCGTGCCTGTACTCAAATCATTAATAATAAAATCAGGTCGCGCAATACCGGACAAGGTACGAGGAATAGCAGCAGGATCGCCACTGGTACGTCCATCAAAAAGACCTTTCAGCACTTCGGGGTTATTGACGTAATGTGCACAAGGTTCATCTGTTGATCCCCACTTGTCGCAAGGACGCTGTTCCATACAAATATTTTGAGGAGCTTTATTTAAGCTTCCTCCTACCGCTACCGACGAAGTGCACGACAACCATACACCGCATTGACGGTCAAGATTGACTTTGTACAACGAATTGGCATCCTTGCTTGATCCACCTACCGCACCATTAAGATCGACTGATTTTTTCTGTGAACCATATTGCCCATAGATAGAGGATGAGCTATATACACTTGTTCCTTTCACAACTCCGGGATCACTAAAGAGCAAGCATCCGATCGAAGGATCAACCTTACCGTTGCATGCTTTTGCGGATTCATTCAAATCACCAATACTTGCTTTTATGTGATATAGGGGAGTACAGGAGTTACCAACACCAGCTCCTGCAGTGATGCCATTGCCATAGTTGGTACGCAGCGTGTTCCCTTTAGTAGGATCGCACTCGGGGTCTTTAACCGCACGGCAATAATCTTCTGTTTCAGGACAGAGCAAGGCTGAGTTTTGAGTATTACATGCTTCGGTAGTACCTTTCGTTACCCACCGTGCTTGCTGATCGTTTGTCGCCGGTACCCACGTACATACACTGCGAGGATCTTTGAAATACTGGTGGATATCAGGGCTAGCTTGTTCAGTAAAATCTTGGCAATCAAGGGCTTCTGGTTTACAGCTAATAGCGCTGTTGCCGGCTTGTGCTTGGTCTTTGGTTATTTTGTAATACTGAGTGGTCCACAATTCCCTTCTTGAGCTTTGAATATCATTTCCATTTACATCTTTGGCAATAATTACCTGAGGAACAATCCCTGTCTTTGGGTCAGGAGTCGGTAACCCATACGCAGTGCACGATTGCTGGCTTTGATCACATTGTTTGTCGGCATCAGGAACAAAGAATACAGTGCGAGGAGCTCCACTTGCGGGGGTGAGATTGAATTCACTGCATCCGACAGCCGAAAGAGGGCACAGCGTTCCTGCGCCTGCCAAGGCTTGGGAAGTGCCATTGGTATCAGTATAGAGTTTACAGTTAAGCTGGGTGCCTAATGCTTCATTACTAATGACTCCATTTGGTGCAATAATATTCTGACAGTCTCGAGGGACATTCAGTTTATCTTTAATCGCATACACAACCCCTTGTGCCTGGCGCACAACAACATTATCAATATAGGAAGTACCAGAAGGGGTGGTAATAATCAGGTTGGCATCTTGACCCTCAGAAGAAAGGTTGGTCTGTGCCGGAAGAAAAAAAGTTACTTGTTGCCAGTCACCGCGATCATTAAGAACAACCTCTGTCATAGGAAGAGAAGTGGTTGGCGTACCATATCCAAACTGAGCATTAACGTTTCCCCTTGCAATACCTTGAATCTCAAACGTAATAACATAAGTATACCCATTCTGAAGTATTACTGGGTGGGAAATAGGTGCAGAACCATTAGTGATTTTTAACCCTTTTCCGTTTAGGATTGCGCTTTCAGTTGAAGGAATAACGCTTGATCCTTTCCAACCCCCCAAACGTCCGTCTTCAAAATTTGAAACCAATACCGCTGCCGTGTTGCCCGCCTTTGTTCCTTGGAACAAACGACACCCCACTGCTTGCGGACTGCATGAAATACTGTGAGAAGGCGAAAATGTGTGAAGCTTCTGGTCTGCGGATCGTCGCATTTGGCTACAATCGTCAGTTTGATAGACAACCTCTCGTGAGTCACGATATGATACGGTTCCTTGCTTACTAATATATTCACGACACGTAAAGCCAGTATTCAAAGGATCCTCTCTTTGCTTATTAAATTGTGTTTGATCACATGTTTTTCCATCATACTTATTACCTGTAGCAGGGTCAGTTCCGTAGGCCGGCTCATCACCATCTGCTGCGAGGTTAACTACTGAAAGACGAAACCCCGTAGTATCGGAACCATACCATGTATAAAATGGAGTAGGTGCGGGTGTTTTGCCGTCGCTCCCAACAGGAGTCTGTTCACATGATTGAACTTCCTTAAAATATGTTTTAGTTTCATTGGAGAGATTAGTAAATTCCTCACATCCAACATCCTGCGCGCTACATTGCTGAACTGTATCAAGGACAAGAGGTATACCTGTTGCGACATTCTCAAATTGCGTTTTAACTTGAGTGTACACTCCCAGCCCAACACACTGACTGTTACAACTAAGTGGATTTCTCCCTGCCATACTTGCACCATCAGAAGACTCATAGAGTTGGCATGGTGCATACGTGCGGGTTCCATTATTGTTGATATATACATCCCCTTCTGTACATTGAGTGACAAACGGCTGACATGCAGCACCCCCATACCCTGCCTGTCCCACACCACAATTCAATGCCTCAGGCGCAACTTTATAATACTGCGTACCATTAGGCTTTATTGTGTTTGTTACTGCTTCACATCCTTCCCCACTTTCATCACACGCAAGGCTTTCTGCTTTTGCATTCAAATATACTCTCGCACCAGAACCACTCGACCAAGGAACCGCCGTTGAGGTCCCCCGCTGCGAACTCAACCAACGACACCCTGCGTTTTCTGGAGTACAAACATTGTTTACCAACCCAAGAGACGAAGTGAGGGCTGAGAGAGTCTCACCGGTGGCTGTATTATTAAATACACGACAAGAATCAAAGTGCTCTTCACAGCGTTCTGCGTCAAAATTCCATGTCTGTTTCTCTTGGATACAGTACCCATATCTTCCCTGGATACAATTCCCTTGATTATCAGTCTCCAAACACGATTGAACATCAACACAGGTCTGATCGCGATTTACCTGAGGTACTAAAACATCAAATTCATCCTTTGTAGCACCCTTTAGGTTGCCCGTACAATCAACAACACCATCACCGTTAGTATCAAACTTACATTCCTGCGTGGTGCTTGTTACAAGATTGTTGGGGCCATATCCTTCGATGTTACAACGGGTTGGTGGAAGTTTGAGAACCCAATTTTCATCAATAAGACCATAAAAAGGATTTGCCGTGTCATCAGGATTATATTGATTCTTGAAATTATCAATAAGATATTGAATCGTACAACTATCGGCACCACATGCCTTGCCTTCTTTTTCTTTAATATACAAAGCAGCATATTCCCACGTTACCGGAACAACACGGTACTTACGCAGGATTGTCAATGATTGATATGAAAAACCTCCCTCTGTTGCTTTTGGTTCTGCGCCATTAAAGGTAAGGCCAAATACTGCGTCAGGTTTAATATGGCCCTGGACAATTGCATCATGTAGGGTCAATTTTTTTTGTAGAGCCAATGCCATACCACTACCAATCGTTCCTGCGTCAGGATTACCATCTATATCGGTGGACAGTAATTGATTGGTAATATCCATATTATCCCGTTGCACAAATTTTACCGTTGAAGAAAAATTGGCAATGGTTTTTCTTGCCGCTTGTTGACCACTAAACGTAAAGAAATCACTATTATAGAGACTCCATGACTTTGAGGCAACTACTCCTTTTTTGAATGATTCAATAAGTTTGCTATATAACGTATCTGTCGCTGTCTCCAAGACTACCGAAAGGCCATCAACCCAAATATTTCCCGTCAATTGATTTGGCTTTGCACTTTCATCGAGAGCTTTTGCTACAACATTTCCAATAATTGATCCTGGCGTTTTAATAGCTCCCGATACTGTTTCTGCAACAGGCTTATAGTCATCAGCCTCTTGGCGTTTAAGCACTTCCTGTTGTGTTGCTTGGAGCTGGTATTGATATTGAGCAATTTGGGCATTAAAAACGATTCCCAAGTCAGTCGAATTCGGATTAAAAAAATCACCTAGTGTTGTCCATTTATCAGAGTTAATATCATTGCCTGTCCGCTGGATAAGTTCACTCCAATTTTGGAATGCTTCTGAAAGCTTACACACTGGCTGACGCGTTACATTTCCAATGCCGGGGAATAAATTGAGACCAATCTGCAAAGTAAGAGATGCAGAAGGTTTACAAACAATAGAATTCATGAATTGCTGCGCTTCAGGACTTACAGCACCTTGTTGGTCTTGTCGGCGATTGTCGCGGCGCTGTTCTTGTTGTGCAAAAAATACATTAGATGCATTTTCTAAATTATCGATTTGTGTTTGGATAAGGGCACACTCTGCCAAGCGTGTTTTATAGTCGGGACACTCTTCTGCAGAAACACCCGTAAACGGCGGTGCACATTTGGTTGAATTATGGATCGTTGTAGCTTCACTAATACAACTATCGTACAACGCAGTTTTTTCAGTTTTATCGCTGTCATTTTGCGCAATAAAATCTTGCTCATTTTGGTCTTGCACAAAACTATCAATAACACCTTCGACAAAATATCCTCCTGCGGTTGAAAATACGTTTGGCAGCCACTGCTCCCATGGCTCAGTATAAAAAGCAGCTCCTTGACCAGGGAACCCTTGCTGAACCCAGGTAAACGTATCGCTCACCATTTTGGCAGTAAATGATCGAACCAATCCCATGATCGTTTTATAGCTCGCTTGTTGTATTGCCTCAGCAGCTTTTGCCGCAAATTTAGCAATGGTAGCAGGAATGTCGCTGAGCACTTGGGTCTTGAGCGGGGTTGCTCCACCTGCAGCATCACTTAATGCAGTTGCGGCTACTTCAGAAGGAGCTGATGCAGAATTCTCGAGAATAGCCTCAGCAAGATCAATCGGATTAGCGTGTGCCTGCTGTGTTGTCCCAAACCCCACTACAAAAAGCATAACAATCGCGAGACTCGCGATCATTCCTTTGAGATAGTGTTTAACAAACATGGAACACTTCATATCTACTGACCCGTATTAGAATTCATGGACTTCAAAAAAAGATCCTTGAGCGTTGCATCATCAATCTTTGAAAGCTGTTCTGAGGTAACCAAACCTGAGGATATAGCAAGTTCTCGAATCTGTGTTGCCGTGAGCTGAGAATAATCAGTGCCTCCGGTATTCATAGAGTTTGTCGGTGTCGTGTTCTTTGGACTAGTCTCTTGGTTATTCTTCACTGTCGCTACACTATCTTTGTATGTTTGAAGGAGTGTTTGGTCGTCAAATTGACTGAGCTGTTCGTCAGTCATTCCCTTCTGTCGAAGGAGGTCACGAATTTGAGTCGGGGTAGGCTCTACACCGCCCGTAAGGGCTTGATCGATAGGATTTGTTCCGGTTGCGCTAAATACACCTGGCAATCCTGCTGCGGCGTTTTCATCCTTAGGTTTTTCTTCTAAGTCCTGACGGAAACAATTTTGCCCTTCGGGACAATTGGGGTCATGACCTGATGCGACTTCTGTTTTATCATCAAAACTATCACTATCGGTGTCTTTAAGGTAAGGACTTGTTTTGTATGTATACAGCTCATCAAAATCACTAATCGCATCATTGTCGGTATCTTGCATTTTAAGATTTTCAGCGCGCTGCGCTGCTTGTGCCTGTTCAGTCGTATCGAGTGTTACTGACGGGCTGTTTTTATCGCCAGCAAAGAAGGGGCTTCGTACATTACGAACAAGGCTTAAGCCTGCGACGGCAACACCCATTACCGCAAGAAAAATAATGATACCCATAACAACATTCCCTGGAGGATTGGACGATGTATGCTGGGTTGTATTTTGATCAAAATTCATAGTCTATGTTTATGTCTATCCCAAAGGGATCTCTGACAAGATAATTATATCGTTTTTAAAGACTTTTTTATAGGGCATATAGGATGATTACGTGGAAAAACACATTCATGGATACCATTTTCACTTAATTCTTATGGTAAAAAGAAAAATGATTTCTTTTGAGTACATTTTATTAAAAATAAAAAATAAGCTTCTATTGCTCATCCACAGTTGTTAGACTCGCTTATACTAGTTTGCTTGTCAGCAGTGTCCATTGCTTCACCGACAAATCTTGAGCTCGGGCATTTCCATTAACACTACAAGACCTAAGAATTTCTATGATTTCATTCTTATTATGCAATGTTGTATCAGCCAGGTTAGATGCGAGTAATTTTCTTTTTTTTGCAAATGCCCCTCGAGCAATAGACAGCACTGCCTCTCGATCAATATCTGCGTGAATATTTTTTTGGTACGGTACAATTTCAATCACTGCACTCGTTACACTAGGAGCGGGAGAGAACGATCCTGGGGCAACATCAAAACATTTACGAACATCACCGTAGAGTTGAACAGACAAAGCAAGAAGACTCATGTCCCCTGGTTTGGAAACCATGCGTTGTGCAACTTCCTTTTGCACCATCAACACCGCTCGAGAGGCAGGGGGTGTCGTGGTCAGAATGGTGCGGATAATCGCCGATGTAATATTGTAAGGAATATTTGCAACAACCAGATATGGCTTCTTGCCTATTTCATTAACTACCGATTGATAACACTTCAAAGCATCTCCTTCAATGATAGATACGTTAGAATGTTCACCCGCCAAGTGTTGTAGACCCTGTATCAAATTACGATCCAGCTCAATAGCAATAACTTTTTTTGCCTGCTCAGATACCAATACC
>CAYHKW010000025.1:0-14385 GCA_964357385.1 uncultured Gammaproteobacteria bacterium | reverse complement strand
ACAAGCGACTCATCAATTATTGAAATGTTCTATCAACTTTCTTATATAAATGACTTATCCGTCAATACAAAAAAGATAGTGCGAACATTTCAAAAAGAAGACTGTGGTCTCCTGAGAACAAGACTATTAGCACCCAATATCGAGATGAATCTCTATATAGCTGCTAATTCTCTGATCAAAAACATCTTATCTCTCTACGAGAGATTAAACGAAGTTGAAAATGATTATGATGGCATAAGCGTCATTGAATTAGAGGAAGGTATTGCTATTCACCTAGGAAAAAAGATCGAGACCGTTACAGGCAAAGATATGAGTAATAGGGATGTTGTTGAGCAACTCATTGGAAAAGTGAATACTCTTATACGCAGTACCCAAAAATCATTTTCTCCCATAACCAATCGTGAAAGTGTCTTTGATATACTTCTTGAAGACATACGATACAAAGAAAATACAAAGAAACAAAAACCCGCAGCACCATCACATAGCACTATTAATACACAAAAGACAACGCCACCACATAAAGCGACCGAGTCTGTCCATGACCAAAGATTCCAAGCTCCTTTGGTTTCCATTGCGGGAATTAATGACGCTAGTATTCGACTGTCTCGTGATAACTACATTCGAGTTATTTCATCAAGTGGGTGTGAGTATGAAATGCAAGGCAACACCTTTTCAGTAAAAGCAGAGAGGGTGCCCGCAAAAATTTCCTCATCTCAATCATCTAACCTCAATATATTTAATAGTTCGGTTCAGGGAGTGGCGATAGGTAACAACATCCAGATAAACAACTGCAACATGAGTATGAGTAGCGGTGGTATGAATATCTCTGTTGGAAACGCAACCCAACACTCGTCAAAGATAGCATTGGAGATACCGAAAGGCACGACAATCAAACTAAAAACGAATGGAAATGATAAAGCGGATATCGGTGACATAGAGGGTGATGTTGATATTGTTACCAACGGTTTCTCAGAGGTAAATATTGGAAAAACAGCAAAGTTTAATGCAAATCTTACGGGTCAGTCGGCTGTAAAAGTAGACACAGTAGTTGGAAATGTTGAACTTGAACTCTCTGGCCAATCTCACATATCAATTAAGGGCGGTGCGGTTCCATTTTTAGAGATGGAAGTTTCTGGTCAATCTACCGTAAATATTGATGCTCATGTTAATGACGCCCAAATCGAAACCTCTGGCGTGTCAAATGTAACTCTGGGTAGGGTCGCGAAAAAACCTAGTGTTGAAAAAAATGGCATGTCGCGTGTGAATTACACAATAAAATAATACAAGGAGACTAGTAGCGCATCATAGCGCAAACGTCTCTTTTTTCTTTATGTGAAAAGTTTTTTTAATGACGTTAGCTTGACAAAACCACCAAAATGTGCTATATTCGCACCAGAACATTGATAATTTAAAAGAGGTGACGAGATGAAAATCAAAAAAAGTCTTATAAAAGCAAGGAACCAGTTTGTTAAAGCATACTTAAGCGGTAACTCAGACGGCTTGGTTAGTTATTTAGAATATTACTATCAGGACCTTGAAATGGGCGATGAAAGCTGGCTGCGACATATCTTCAATGAAAAACCTTTATGGATTCAAATTCCGACTCGTTATGATTTTAATAAAGGAAAAAAAGTTCTTTTGAGTAAAAGTTACTCAAAAGAAATTGAACTAGATAGTCACAGTTTTGTTGAAATCATTGAATCCCTTGCGGATGACAATAAGAATGGAACACTATTTACGTATCTCTCAGTACTATTTCTTGCAATGAGGCAGTACGAAAAAGCACTCTCCTATGCCAAAGGGGCAATTTCTCTTGTGGCCAATAAACCCAATACTGACGATTACGAAGGCGAACGGATCACCATGTTCACAGCCCTCATTAGGGGTATATGCCTTATCCGTTTAAATAAAAAAGATGAGGCCGTCATAGTGTTAAAGAAATCCCCTGAATGGGATATCTACTCAAAAATACTATTTACACTGTATACTCTTGATTTGGGAATAAATAATGGCGAAATAACTCCAAAAGAAGGACTTATGATGATGACGGCAAGCATTGTCCACGCACTCCATGCACTTGATCAATATGAGCTTGAGGAAAGGGAATGTCTTGGAAAGATATTTACCGCTTCATGGGATATAGTTGAACTTGATATCATCAAGCGTGAAGTCAAAGAAATCTTGATTGAATTTGGTAAAAGCCCAGATGTGATATGATGATACTGATATATGATTATTATAGAAATGAAAGGATATGAACATCGAAAATTTTGATAATATCCGGCAAATTGAACTCTAGCGGCTTAATTAAGCCGCTCTTTTATTTTCATGCTATCGCTTAAAGGCTCCTCTTGACTCTCATTATCATTTATGTTTAAGTATATCCGCCACGAAAATGCGTGGAATTATGTTCATTGAGGTATAAAAAATGAGTGACATAGAACGAAAACCGTTTCACGAAAGTGTTGTAGATGCGATTAAGAGTGCAAAAGCTGAGGAACTAAAAATCATAGCGGGGATCATCATCACCACAAAGATTCCAAAAAATCACGAAGAGATTGTAAATGCATGGCGTCAACGTCTCGATGATCTTGGACTTTCTAATGATTATGGGCTTCTTACCGGGACAGTCATGGAACAAGCTGCAGAGGCAAAGATAGAAAACAAAACGGCACTAACAAAGCAGAAGGAAGTTGACACGATATTTGACTGGGCATGCAATGCAATCAAACAAGGACGGAAAGTAGGTTCATTTGATGTTAATACAAATGCATTTGTCGAACTCCTAACACCAACTTTTGAGACCATTGCAAATAGCATAAAAACGGAGCAAACCACCTAATAACAGTTAAAGGACTTTACCGTAGCGGCTTAATTAGCCGCTCTTTTATTTCAAGCTATCGCTTCAATATATTTAGGACAGTCAGACTTCCTTCTCCTTGCGCAAAACCCGCCTCCATGCTAGGCTGGAAGGGTAAAAAATATTAAATATTGTGCGTCAAAACGAGCGTAACTAGGTGCAAAAGTTGGTTCCACGCAACGATTTTCTCAAACTATGACTCTTTTTTCTTCTCATGTAACTAATAGTTTTGAACTAGTCCCTCCGCGATAATAACTGCCCAGGGGTCGTTTCGAGTACCCATTTATTAGAGAAATAGCACCTTTCATCCGCTCCTTTTTGTACCCACGTACCCGGAGTTTATGACCTTTCTTACCCTTATTATCGGCCTTGTGGCATTGGCAGCGGGAGTCGGTATCGGATATGTATTCCGACACCAGATGGCTCTCAACCGTGTCAACACCGCTGAATCAAAAGCAGAACAAATCTTAAGCGAGACAAAAGTACAGCAACGCGACCTCTTGATCCAGGCAAAAGACAAGGCCATGGCAATCGTTGAGGAAGCAAAAAAAGAAGAAGTCGAACGCCGCAAAGAACTCAGCGCCAGCCAATCGCGTATCGAACGCCGCGAGGCTCTTTTTGATCAAAAATTAATTGAGCTCCAGGAACGCCACACGAAGATTCAAGAAAAAGCAGCAGCCGTTGAAACCTTGAAAACTGAAATCGAACAGGTGAAGCAAAGTCATCTCACCACCCTTGAAAAAATCGCGCAGATGGATCGAGCGAGTGCAAAGACCATGCTTTTGGATCAAGTAGAAAAAGAAGCACAGGATGACATGATCGCTCGTGTCAAAAAGGTAGAAAAGCTCGGTATTGAAGAAATGGGGCAAAAAGCAAAAAGCATCCTTGGCGATGCTATCCAGCGCTATGCCCAGAGTGTTGTTTCAGAAACAACCACCTCTGTGGTAAATATCCCTAATGATGAAATGAAGGGGCGCATCATTGGGAAAGAAGGTCGCAATATCAAAGCGATCGAAAATCTCACCGGCATTGAAATCCTTATCGATGATACCCCTAACGCGATTACCGTATCGGGCTTTTCCCCTATTCGCCGAAACATCGCCCGTATTGCGATTGAAAAACTGATCAAAGATGGACGTATCCACCCCGGCCGCATTGAGGAAACCGTGGAAGAAGCAAAACAGGAATTGGCATTGGATATTAAAAAAGCAGGGGAAGACGCAGTGTTTGAACTCGGCGTTACTGGTCTTGACCCTCGCCTTGTCCAAATCCTCGGACGACTCAAATACCGTACTAGCTTTGGCCAGAACGCACTGGTCCACTCACTTGAGGTTGGTCATCTTTCGGGATTTCTTGCAGAAGCCATTGGTGCGGATCCCGTCATTGCACGCAAAGGAGGACTTTTGCATGATATCGGAAAATCCGTTGACCATGAAGTACAAGGTACCCATCCTCAAATCGGCTATGACATCATGAAAAAGTTTGGTCTTCCAGAAGAAGTAGCCTACATGTCCATTGCTCACCATGAAGACAACCCACACACCCTCGAAGGTATTGTGGTAAAAGTTGCTGATGCGCTGTCCGCCAGCCGTCCTGGTGCGCGCAAAGACACAGCCGAACGCTATGTTCAGCGCGTTACCGAACTTGAGAATGTTGCCAATAGCTTTGAAGGTATCGACCGCGCGTATGCTATTTCTGCAGGACGTGAAATCCGCGTATTCGCACACCCTGATCATGTCGATGACATCGGCGCCCTCAAACTGGCAAAAAATATTGCGAAACGCATTGAAGATGAATTACAGTATCCTGGTGAAATTAAAGTAACGTTGATTCGCGAAAAGCGCGTCATTGAATACGCTCGATAATCTATGAACATTCTTTTTATCGGTGACATTGTTGGAAAAATCGGACGCAAAGCCGTTGCCGCCGTCTTACCTGAACTGCGCAAAGAACACAACATTGACCTTGTTATTGGCAACGTTGAAAATCTTGCTCACGGCAAAGGGATCACCCATTCAACCCTTGCTGAAATCATGGCAGCCGGTGTTGATTTTTGCACCTCTGGCAATCACATCTGGGACAAAAGCGAAGGATTAGAAATTTTAGCCCAGCCTGATTCCCCTGTCATCCGACCCGGCAATTACCCACCCGGTTGGCCCGGTGTAGGCGAAAAAGTCCTTACTATTGGCACAAAATCGATACTTGTGATAAACTTGTTAGGACGAATGTTTATGAAGGTCAGCACCGACTGTCCCTTCAGGACATTGGACTCGATCCTTACAAGGCATCGCGAGAAACAATTTGCCGCCATCATTGTGGATTTCCATGCGGAGACCACTTCAGAAAAACAGGCATTGGGTTTGTATAGCGATGGAAGAGTAAGCGCAGTACTGGGTACTCATACCCATGTACCTACCGCTGATGACCACATCCTTCCAAAGGGTACCGCCTATATGACTGACGTTGGCTTTGTTGGTGCGAAACACTCGGTATTAGGATTTAGTCCGGAAAACGGGGTCCAAACCCATGTGTTACAAACACCCCCTAAGGCTGAGATTCCTGAATCAGGTATGGCAAGTTTCTGTTCAGTACTGGTCACGGTAGATGAAAATACCGGGCTTGCAACAAACATTTCTCGTATTTATAAGGAAGTTGAGATTTAATTTTGTTATTAATTTTTAAGGAAACGTGTATGGCAAAGCTCAAAAAGTCAGAGTTGGTAGAAATGCTCGCCGAGAAAGTCGAAGTATCAAAAAAGCAGGCAGAGGACATGATGGAAGCCTTGCTTGAGATCATTACGTCTTCTCTTCAAAAGGGCGACGAAGTTACCTTCACTGGTTTTGGTTCTTTTATGGCAAAAATGCGCAAAGGCCGCGTTGGTATCAACCCAAAGAACCCAACTGAAAAGATCAATATCCCTGCAAGCATCGTTCCTCGCTTCAAGGCAGGAAAAGGGCTCAAGGATGCACTTCAAGAGAAAAAGAAGTAATCACTTCCTAAACACCAAAAATACCCCTTTCGGGGTATTTTTGTTTTCCACAAGCTTGCGGAGACCGCTCTTTACTTGCCTTTAATAGACACCAATTCTACTTCGAAATAGAGATCAGACCCAGCAGGGATGCTGCCTCGTTCTACCATACCGTATGCCATGCTGGCAGGGATCGACAACGAACGCTTACCGCCGATTTTCATGCCAACCAATCCCTTGTCCCATCCTTCGATGACCATGCCCGCGCCGAGCTGGAATTCAAATGGCTGTTTACGCACATATGAGCTATCAAACACAACACCATTGCTTAATTTCCCGGTGTAGTGGACGGTCAACAAATCTCCTTTCTCAGCAACTGCGCCGCTTCCCACAACAGTATCGTTGATTTCAAGATCCGTCAGTGGTGCTTTCGGTGCTTGTGCAGAGGTGTTTCCAGTAGTATCCATATTTTGATCATTAGGATTAGAATTAGAGGGGGTGGTTGTCGTGGTCGTTACTTTATCAGATACGCCTGATTTTTGCGAGGATGTGTACACAAATGCAATTGCGCTGACAATAACCACAAGAGCAAGTACGGGGATCAATATTTTTTTATGCATATGATTATAATAGGGATCAAATATTAATTACAAAACGTAGTCTAGTATACCACAAAAAAGTCTACTTTTACAGAAACCCTAAAAACACGAGGCTGGATCTAGAGTAACCGTATATACTCCCTTGGGATATTGATTGTTGGGATAATTTGTCCCTGCGTATAAATCAAAATGTCTACCCTTAATAGCACTCCCTACATCTTCCATAATATAGGTATTGCCATTAATAGTAGCTTTGCAACCTGGCCTATAACACTGTTTATGGCCAGGGGTCTTGACATGAAAACCTTTAAGATCTGCTGCAAGTGTGTGGTTTTCTCTTACCCCATTTGGTGCAGCGGCTCCTCCATTACAATAGGGTGTATTTGAAGAAAATTCTCCGCATGCTTTCCAGCCGCCACAATCGCCTCCTGTTCTCCCTGGTGGATTGGGACAATCGCATTGCATACCTATGTTACATGAAAATGAGCTATAACTTCCCTTATCGCCATATTGGGGTTTATAATACTGTGTGACATAAGCATCAAACGAAAGTTCAGAAATTGAAGGACAACTCATTGCATCAAATGCCCTAGAATTACCCGATCTACCGGCAGGACCTGTAGGCGAATTTATATCAGCACTTTCTCCAATACGTGCAACAGTAATGTTTAGCTTTTCCACCGACCCTAACCTCAAAAGAGGCAACTGCACGAGCGTAGGATTGATGATATAAAGAATTGAATACGCGCTCAATGACAGAACAAGACCAATAAGGGCGTTAGAAATAATTTTTTTAGCCCGACCGATCTGCCCTGAATTTCCCCTGGATGTAAGCCATATCAGACCTCCGACCATTAACATCACCACCGCAATGATCGATACCGCAGTAATAAGCCACGCATATAACTGCCCAAGGTAGGTTGCAAGCCCAGTAGCAACCACAGTACCGTTCTGTACAGTAAGAGGGGTAATTGTCGTATACCCTGAAAAAGGTACCTGAAGCTTGAAATCTGGAATAGCACTATTGGACTCGATGGGCGCGGCAAAAACGACCGGAGCAATACAAAACAACATCGCACACGTTGCGAGTACTACAAACCACGATGACCGAATATAGTTCATGTAGTAAGTATAGCATCTGCCTTGACAAAATGTCCCAAAAACGCTAGGATGATGGAGTTATTTATTCCTTGGGAGGTGTAAGGTAAATGGGATCAAGATATTTTTTGACCGAATTAGTAAAGAAAAAAGAATCATTAGTACTTTTTATTGTTCTTATGGTTTTAGCTAGTGTCGTACTTGCACTAGGTGAAGCTCTAGAGTATCTCTTATACAACAAGACATATATCTTTGGGTTCGCACTAAGTCATTTTTGGTTAATTGCTGCACTATATTGGCGTTGTATGGGGTTAGAAACAAGAATAGAAAGACTTGAAGAAGAAATCAAAAATCTGAGAAGGAGCTAAAGATATCGTCCTCACTCCTACTGTAAAAGTAGGTTTTTTATTCTCCCCAAATCGTTTATGGCAATAATGCTAACAAATTTTCAAGCACAATCGGTTCTTCTTTGCCTGAAAAATGTTGTAATTGTCCACAGGTGAATATATATGGCGCATCGAGTTGTTGAGCATAAATCTCTTCATGCACATTCCGCCGATTAGGGTTTTTTGTCCCAAGAATTTCACAACCGATAATACGCTTCCTTTTAACCAATCCTCGTACCTTTTTTAAATCCATCTGCCAATCCCATGAATTCAGGTAGGGTAATCTTTGTTCTTCGTCTTCTTCCCATGGCTCTTCGAAAGCACATTTCACACTGGGATCAACAAGTAGTAGTCCATGAATGGAAATATTGGACTGTTCAATCCATTTCATCGCAGCTAGTGCCCCAAAACTATGTCCTACGAGGACTGAATTTTTATCAAGAATATACTGCGATTCATAATACTTTGCGCGGTCAGCAGGACTTAAAATAGATGCAGTCGCGATAGTTACGTTTTTGTAACCTTGTTTTTCAAGCTCTTGCTTTAGCCAATCAAACCAACCATAGTCATTAGCTCCGTCGCCACCGGGAAGAATATAAATATGAAAATCAGAAGGGATCATATAGCTTGTGTGTTTATTTCTATAACTATAAGCCTACACCAAAACATACCGATACCAAAAAGCCCCGTCATGGGGCTTTTTGTAAACATATATTCAAAATTGCATCATTGGTGCGCCCAGCAGGATTTGAACCTACGACCGTTTGCTTAAGAGGCAACTGCTCTACCAACTGAGCTATGAGCGCATAATACTATCCTATCGTCCCTAAAACAAGGTGTCAATTTATGCAAATTGCGCTCGGAGGGATTCGAACCCCCGACCCTCTGGTCCGAAGCCAGATGCTCTAATCCACTGAGCTACGAGCGCATGTTTACCTACTATACATTGCTGTCCGAATAAAACAACCCTCAATACACACTATTATGCTTCGTCTTGATCCTGTTCCACATTTTTTAATGTGTCGGGATGAACCATATATGACAATGCTTCGTCATAGCTAATGATACCCTTCTTATATAATTCTTTCACACTATTATCCATAGTGCACATACCCTTACCACCGTTGGTTTGCAATACGGTTTCGATTTGTTGCAACTTGTTTTCACGAATCAATGTTGATATTGCGGGAGTATTTAATAGCACTTCGCGTACGGCAATACGCTGATCATTTTCAGTTACCACCAATCGCTGTGAAATGACTCCTTTTAATGTTGCTGCAAGCTGCAAGCGAATCTGTGTTTGCTGTGAAGGAGGGAAGACATCAACAATACGACTGATTGTTTCAGCAGCGCTAAATGTGTGAAGTGTGGCAAACACCAAATGCCCGGTTTCTGCCAATGTTATCGTTGCAGCAATCGTTTCCAAATCGCGCATTTCCCCCACCATAATAACGTTAGGGTCTTGACGCAATACATATTTCAAACTTTCGCTAAACGAACGCATATCTTGTCCGAGTTGTCGTTGGCGAATAATTGACTGCTTTGGGGTAAATAGAAACTCGATCGGATCTTCAAGGGTAATAATGTTTTCTCCGCGATTGGTGTTAATCGCGTCAATCATCGAAGCAAGCGTGGTGGACTTACCGCATCCTGCAGGGCCAGTCACTAGTACCAATCCGCTTTTCATGTTTATAAAATTCTTGGCTACCTCAGGAATATGCAAATCATCCATTGTAGGAATCTCCACGGGAATCAAACGAGCAATAAGACCAACGCTGTTTTTCTCCCACATCAAGTTGATACGGAAGCGCCCTACTCCTTCAATCTCATGGGAAACATCCAATTCCTTTCCTTCATCGAAAAACTCCCGCTGCATCGGTGTAAGGATGCTATAGGCAAGGTCTTGTACCACGCCAGGGGTCAAAATATCCTGTCCCTCAATCTCTTTAAGACGTCCGCCCACACGAACAATAGGCCGCTTTCCTGTATATAGATGCAAGTCCGAAGCGGAATGTTGTTGCGCGTGGGTAAGTAATTGATTAAGTGTCATATAATATGAGACAAATGATAGTCAAAGCCTGACACAAAACCCTGTGAACGTCAACTCTGAGTACTATTATTGATACATGCGGGTAAGCTGTACGCCGGTATAATAGTGCTTCAAAATTTGATCAAACGTACTCCCGGCTGCTGCCATCGCTACGGCTCCCCGTGCTGACATACCCACCCCATGACCCCACAACGTAAGACCAGCACAAAATGGATCAGCAACGCTTACCAACCACGGCTTTGCACTCCCTGCCCAGACTTCATCCCATGAACGAGTACGCCCATCGCTATTTGAGTAGTACGGGGTAACTACGATTGCACCATTATACGTTACCACTATTCCCCGTGTTTCATCCACTGCCTTTGCAAACTGAGGCATACGGATTTCTGAACTATACCCGCGGTACACCTGATCAGCATCAGTATTTCGAAGGTTAAAATTTTCACCAGGATACTTATTAGTACGCATCACGATCTTTGCATACGTACGAGCGGCAATGATAAGCGACTTTTGAAATTCATACGGTGATTTATTTGATGTTTCACCCAATCCCTTGATATAGCTTTCCAATGAAAGATCATTGATAAGCCATACGCGATCTTTTGACTCAGAATAGCGGACTTCGACTGCAGAGCGGAACCGATTGTCATTAAGGGTTGAACTCCATCCTGGATGGTCAATATAAGAAACGATTTCAAATACCGTATCTTGATCAGGCAAACCAGTTACTGGTGAACCTGTTCCCACAAAACGAATATAGGTGGGTGATGCCGTCGTTGCTGCATCAGTAGACAGGGTATATGTTTTTTGAACAAAGTCGAATGTTACTGTTGCAATACTTCCTTGTGCAATACTGGCAAGCGTTTGCCCTTGACTATTGCGTGCTTCAAACGACTTATTTGCCGTAATCTTTATTGGTTCCCGTGAATGAAAGACACCCACACGGATAGTCGGTTCAGTTTCGGTAATCGCATTAGTAATAGCAGTGCCACTTACAGCGGTGGGGGTCGGAATGGTGGCAGTTGATGTATTTACAATGGGGGTTGCGTTGCCTTCTTGCGCGATTTGTACTTTTGGCGCACCTTTTACTACTTGAATAGGAAGCGTTACTTGTGCAGATACCATCGGAGAAGATCCACGATACAGGGTAAACGTTTCATTATAATTTCCAATCCCCGTAGGGGCTTCGAGTTTAAATGAAGTATATACCACCTCACCTGGTTTCACATCTGAAGTAAGTGTAGTAGCCCAAACTCCATCATCCCAGGTTGGATGGCGGAAATAACTTTCGGTGCGCGCTGAAGAACGAACACGGATAGGAGTCTCTCCTGCCTTCCAAATAGCGGTACCGGTATTTTTCCAACCGATTTGAAAATCAGCTGATTGAAGCTGGCCAATACTAAGATTTGAAGCTGACTGAATAAGCTTCATGGCACTAAACGTACCGGTGTTGTTACTGGATACCACCGGGACAGCTGCTGGTACGGTACTCGATACGTTTGATACGAGCGTTGCAGGCTTTGAACTAATTTGTGTATCAGGTACACCACCTAAAACCGCAATCGTTATGGGTGTCTCAGTACCCAGAATTTTTTGTCCTGAATAGTATAATGCAAAATTATCGGTATATGTTCCCATTGTATTAGGAGCTTCAATAATCACCGTAACATATACCAACTCACCGGGCTTTGCGCTTTGAATTGAATCTTTTACTACCGTCGCTGAAATCCATGAGCTATGTGAAAGATAACTTCCCCGTGTTGCCGAAGAACGAAGACTTACTCCTTGTGATGGCCAGTTCGATGAACCAGTATTTTTAAAACCGATCGTAAAAGAAGTAGTCCCCTTTTTTGCAAGACTCAGATTTGATGCGCTTTGGATAAGGCGCATTGCTTTCACTGATGTAACGGTAACCGCATCAGCTTGAGAAACTGACAGGGCTTTTGCAAGCCACATATATACCAAACTGTCGGAATCAGGAATTTTGGCATGGCTAATCTTTTGATTGAAAATGTTTAAGGTAAATGAAAGCCCTGCTACAATAAAAAGAGAAATTGCCATAGCGACAAGCACGCCTGACCATGACACCATCCCCTTTTTTGATTTGGAATAAAAAATCCCTGAAGGGTTATAGTTTGCTGGATTGTAATTAAAAACGCCGTTCATATAAAAATGCGGCGCCGCCCCTTCTGAGACTACCTATGCAATTCCCCTCATGTGTCATGGGTCTTTGCTCATCTCAATACACTAACTATATCATTTTCCTCACCTTTCGTCAATGTAGGCATGTGTATAAATAGCGTATTCAATCAAAAAATGGTATCGTTAAAAGAACGATAGGCTGTATCACATTATTATTCACCTCATTATGTCAAAGGCTCAAGCCATTATTACCCACACCATTATCCAGGTCATCTCCAAGGGATTGAATATCGCTCTCGGATTGGCGGCCTTTTCGCTATTAACGCAATACTTGGGACAAGGAGGGTTTGGACAGTACACCATCATAACGACATTTTTGGGTATTTTTGGCGTTATTGCTGATATGGGGCTTTCTATTGTGGCCATCCAAATGATGAGTGAACGCCGCGACCAAGAAAGCAAGGTTTTTAACACCATCCTCTCGATCCGTATTATTACCGCCCTTATTGCATTAGGGCTTGCCCCGCTGATTGCCCTTCTATTCCCCTACTCTGTTGCAGTAAAGGTTGGTATTGCGCTTACCTTCCTTTCCTTTTTCTTTTCATCCCTTATACAGCTCTTTACTGCTCTTTTTCAGCAACGAGTGGCAATGGTCTTTCCTTCGTACGCTGATGCCATCGGTCGTATTGTATTATTAGGAGGCGTTATTGCTGCCATGGTATTTCATCAGGGATTATATGAAATTCTTATCATCACCGTCCTTGCAAACGCCATTCAATGTCTGCTTCTGTATCTTAAGGCACGAAAGATATTCCCTATCCGGATTGCCATAGACAAAATAATTGCAACCGATGTATTTGTTCGTAGTTGGCCTATCGCACTATCAGTAACATTTAATCTGATTTATTTGAAAGCCGATATTCTCATTCTTTCACTGTTTCGTCCGGAAGCAGATGTCGGTTTGTACGGCGCATCATATCGAATACTAGAAGTATTGGTTACTATTCCTATGATGTTTATGGGTATTACTCTTTCTAGTTTTGCCGATGCATGGGCACAAAAAGACAATGAACGATTCAGGCGCTATCTGCAAAAAAGTTTTGACGCCATGATTATTATGGCAATCCCATTAATCGTTGGCACTATACTGATCGCGCCGGATATTATGACATTTATTTCTGGAAAAGAGTTCATTGTATCAGGACGCATCTTGCAAATATTGATTCTCGCAATGGGTATGGTGTTTGTTGGCACTCTGTTTGGCCATCTCATTAACATCATCAATGCCCAACGAACTATGTTATGGGGATATGCCGCCGGAGCTATTGGCGGTCTGGCGGGGTACCTCATCTTCATTCCCCTCTTTTCATTTTGGGGCGCGGCATGGATGACAGTCGCAACAGAAGGGTTCATTATGATCATTGCATTCGGTGTTTTTTATCGACGTACTCGCCTGAGACCTCGCCTATCCCGTCTGCCTGCCATCTGCCTTGCCAGCGCAATAATGGGACTCCTTGTGTGGCTTTGTGCACCCTATCTCCCTCTTTTGGTCGTACTATTTATCGGCATTGCCTCATATCCTCTTGTCCTCATTGTGTTTAAGTGGGTATCTATTGAGGAAGTGCGCCTCCTACTCCCTTTCAAAAAAGCTTATAATAACAAGGTTTAGTGGGGTTATGGGACACAAGTTGGTGTCTCCAGGCTCACGCCTTCCGATCTATTGCCTTTTTTAAGAGTGCATGGTATTATTGCCGTACTAATTAACCCAATTACCAATCCATATCACGTATGAAACACTATGAGCTTCTTACGTTGGTGAGTGGGAAGTACGCCGAACACGAGCTAGAGCCGGTCACGACATTGATCGATGACACACTCAAAAAGCACGGCGCACTCATTCAATTCACCAACTCATGGGGACGAAGGAAACTTGCGTACCCAGTAGACCATAATTTTTATGGCTACTATATCTTCTCGGAATTTGACTGTGATCCGAGCACCGTAAACCTGATCAACAGGGATTTGGAGCTTTCAAACGAAATCCTCCGCCACCACATTGAAATCAAAGTTCCTGGTCTTGCCCCCCTTATTCCATTTGGTGGTGCAAAGGAGACTCTCTCTCTTTCCCCTCGTGATCGCGAACATCGCGGTTCTGGTGATCGTAATGAAGCAATAAAACCAAACCGAACCGTTGTCGATGCGGCCGTAGCTGAAGTTACTGCTGGTGTTGAACCAAAAGTAGAAGAAACTCCAACAGAGGAAACTCCAGAGGAGGGAACACC
>CAYHKW010000024.1:13833-15047 GCA_964357385.1 uncultured Gammaproteobacteria bacterium | reverse complement strand
ACTGTAAATGTTGTGCTCAAAGAAGTGGGGGAGAAGCGAGTATTTGATTTTGAAGTAAAAAATCATTGGCAGCTGGCAGAAAGCGCTGGTTTGATTGATAAGAAGCATGCTACCACGGTTGCGGGTTCTCGCTTTGCTTATATCAAAGGCGATCTCGTGCGTTTACAACTTGCTATTGTGCAGTTTGTTATTGAAACACTGGGAAATGAAATGATCTTGGCGCGCATTATTGCGGATAATGGTTTGACCGTGAGTGCAAAAGCATTTACTCCCATTTTACCCCCATTGATGATCAAAACTGAACCCTATGATGCTATGGATCGCCTTGAGCCTCGTGAAGACCGATATAAGATCGAAGGCGAAGAATTGTGGCTTCAAGGAAGCGCTGAGCATGTACTGGGAAGTATGCATACTGATGAAACATTTGAAGAAAAAGAATTGCCGATCCGTTATCTTGGGTACGCCACATCATTTCGTAAAGAAGCAGGGACATACGGTAAAGATATGGAAGGGATCGTTCGTATGCATCAGTTTGATAAGTTAGAAATGGAAAGTTTTAGCACTCATAATCAGTCCTTGGAAGAGCACAAGTTTATGGTGGCTATTCAGGAATATTTGATGCAACAACTCCAACTGCCATACCGCGTTCTATTAAAGTGCACTGCCGACATTGGTAAGCCAAATGCACGCGGGGTTGACATTGATGTATGGCTTCCGGGGCAAAATGCATATCGGGAAACGCACACTGCCGATTATATGACTGACTACCAGGCTCGCAGACTTAACACGCGCGTACGTCGAGAGGAAGGCTCGCTTGAGTTTGTCCATACCAATGATGCTACGGCATTCGCGATTGGGCGTCTCATGATTGCTATTATTGAAAACTATCAAAATGCAGATGGTACCGTCTCAATACCGGAAGTATTGAAAGAGTATTGCCGCATTCAAACTATCGGTCCTGTCGCTCGATAAATAGGTTTATCGTTTTATTTACGTTTCGCCTCGATTACCATGCAATTACGGCGTATTCAGATTTCTGTTCCCCCCCCATCTTCCCAGCCAAAAATGGCTTTTAAGAATATTGTTACGCGGCATCAAGGGTTAGGGGTTGGTCTTTTTAGTGGTTTGGGCGCGGCGGTTTTTGCGGTTTTTTTGGGTTTTTTATTCTTTTCTGATATTTTTATGTCTAACATCAGTAATTAAATGCAAATTGT
>CAYHKW010000024.1:3192-13823 GCA_964357385.1 uncultured Gammaproteobacteria bacterium | reverse complement strand
ACGGGTTGGTCTTTTTAGTGCTATCGGCGCGCCGGTTATTGCACTTTTTTTGGCGGTATATTTGATTTGGTTTTCCCCGCATTTTGTTATTGATTATGTCGAAATAAACGGCGCAAATGGGCTTGACATGTCAGCAGTGCGTCGTTTGGTTTTTTCTCAGATGGATACAACACGGTATTACATCTTCCCTCAAAGAAATGTTTGGTTTTTTGACAATGAAGCAGCACAGCATGCGATCTGGGAGGAATATGCTATCAGTCAGCTTTCAATAGAAAAACAATCGCCAAACACCATGAAGATTAGTGTGTTTGAAGAGCCGTTTCAGGCGATTTGGTATACCAAAGGGAAGTATTACAAAGTTGATGGAAGGGGGATCATCATAAAAGAAGTCGATGCTGATTTGTTGAGCACAATTCCATATCCTTTGCCTGCTGCTGATAATCTCGGTGTTATTGCGCCCATTAAAACTCCATCTTCAAAAGAAGGATTAAAGGCGCCCTCATTGTTATTTATCCAAGATAGTACTAACGCTGATGCTTCGTCGGGCATGGCGGTCATGTCATCTCATACGGTGGAAGCGATGGGTATGTTAAAAGAAAAGTTGGCCGCCCAACATATCGAACCATATTACATCATAACAAAGCCGCGCGAGCATGATATTGAAATTATTACGACCCAACAATGGGCAATACGGCTCAATGTATTTGAACGCGTTGATGAGCAAATTGACCATTTGCGGGTGGTATTACAGCAGCGTGTCGACAAAGAGCGCAATGAGCTTCAGTATGTTGACGTGCGTTTTGATAATCGGATATATATAAAAAAGAAATAGCGGTATGATCTTTGCCATTGACATGCGACCAGCACAAGAAGGTATGGGAGGTATTGCAGAATACACTTCAATGGTAGCGCGCACGTGTGCAGCCTTGGCACCGGAACACACGTTTGTCCTATTTTTTAGCGGCTCATCGGTAAGGCTTCCTTTGTGGGTTCACGACCTTGCAAACGTCAAAGTTCATATTCATAATGTTCCCAACAAATTGACAAACATTGCACTCTATCTGTACCAACGGCCGACGTTAGATTCGTTAATTAAAAAAACGATTGCGACGCCCATTGACGCGTGGTTGCTTCCGAATTTAAATTTTGTAGCATTGTCTTCTTCACAAAAGGCGGTAATGACGATGCATGATGTCAGTTTTGCCCGATATCCTGAATTTTATTCTTCAAAACAATGCTG
Organism: uncultured Gammaproteobacteria bacterium; assembly: GCA_964357385.1. Taxonomy (GTDB): domain Bacteria; phylum Patescibacteriota; class Patescibacteriia; order JACQRZ01; family JACQRZ01; genus JAHFJA01. Next base: position 12,583 of record CAYHKW010000024.1, on the reverse strand, counting down.
GTGGCATGAAGCAGTAAAACCACACACTCTATTGCTGCGCGCGCAGCATCTTTTGGCAGTTTCGGAGTATACAAAAGAAGACATGATGAAAGAATTTGGTATTCCTGAATCAAAAATTACCGTTACTCCACTCGGCATTAATCCCGCTTATGGCGTATCGCTACCGTCAAATGGTAAAGAACTGCAAACACAAGGGCGTTCGATTGTTGCTTCCACTGCCCACGATCCTCGAAAAAATATTGCATCCGTCATCCAAGGCTATTGCCTTCTTCGACAGCACTATCCTCAAACAGCTGATGTTTTACTCCATCTGGTGGGACGACAAGGGAAGTGGAAGAAAGAATTTTTATCAATGCTGCCATTGGTGTATCGTTCGTCTATTCATATTCACCACAATCTCACCTATGATCAGCTGGCAGCCTTAACACGAGACGCTTCAGTATTCGTGTATCCTTCTTTTTACGAAGGATTTGGCTTACCTCTTCTTGAAGCAATGGCGATGGGTACCCCGGTGATAACCAGTCCTAACTCTGCCATCATTGAAACAGCAGGTGATAGTGCTTATTATACCGATCCTTATAACCCTTATGCTATGGCCAAGGCGTTTGGTGCTGTGTTGTCTAATCTGACACTTCGCACAAGCCTTTCTCAAAAAGGAAAGAAGAGAGTCGCCCAGTACACATGGGATGCAACCGCCACAAAGACCATTGAGGTTTTGCAGCAGGTTGCTATTACACCACCAACACTATGAACATAGGATTTGATGCGCGGTTATTCCAAAAGGGGCAAGGGTTGGGTCGCTATGTCGAACAACTTCTTGTTCAATATGAAAACATGGATCTTTCTGGCCACACTCTGACAGTATTTCTTTCAGAAGAAGGGATGAAGGAGTTTATTCCTAGTAATCCTCATATTAAAACCGTCTATGCACCCTATCGATGGTATTCACTGCAAGAGCAAATAAGCTTTCCTCGACTACTGAACCGATATAACCTTGATGTAGCGCATTTTCCTCATTTCAATGTTCCTATTTGGTATCGAAAACCCTACGTTGTAACGATCCATGATTTAATTTTATTAAAAATGCCTCGCTCGGCTCGTCTTGCCGCCACTACGCATCTGCCGTTTGTGTATGATCTCAAATATGCTGCCTATCAATATGTTCTCAAGCGAGCAGTACAACACGCACGCAGCGTTATCGTTCCCAGTGACTATGTAAAAAAAGATATCATTGCTCGTCTTCATTGTGATGAAAAAAAAATTACCAGGATATATGAGGCTGCAATGGAGGTAAAGAAATGTACTCCTGCATCAGCAAAAAAGAATATAAAGCCCTATGTATTGTATGTTGGCAATGCCTATCCCCACAAAAATATACAGCTCCTGCTTAATCTTGCGAGAAGTTTGAAAAAGGAATCTTCCGACATGAATATCGTACTGGTTGGTCAAGAAGATTACTTTGCACAAAAGATTCGCAGTGATATTGAACAGGAGAAGCTTGGATCGTATATTACTCATCGTGGGTTTGTGTCAGAAGAAACACTTACTGATTTGTATTGCAATGCGCTTGCGTATGTATTTCCTTCCTACGAAGAAGGATTTGGCTTGCCAGGGCTTGAGGCAATGTCATACGGGTTACCTGTTATTGCTTCTTCAGCCTCCTGTTTGCCAGAAATCTATGGAAATGCCGCTCTTTATGCTTCACCCAACGAGCCTACTGCTTGGCTTGAAATAGTAAAGAAAGTGCGGTATGATACCGTACTGCAAGAGGATATGCGGAAAAAGGGACTTGCACGAGTAAAGCAGTTTGATTGGACGGCGGGAGCAAAAGAAACTTTGGATATTTTGATCTCTGTAGCTAAAAGACCGTAGGGTATGAAATTTCTTCGATTAGCACTCATTACACTTGTTCCGATGGCAATTACCGCTGCCATGTTCTTTGTATTGCAGTATCCTTCATGGTATTTTCAAGCCGTGATTGCATCGTTTATCATGCAGGATGTCATGTTGTTTTTTATTTTTCCTCGCCAGGAACGCAAATGGGATGTGATAAGTATTACCTTTCCGATCGTATTTCACATGCTACTTGCGTGGGCAGTATTATTTTACGTTGAGGATGTACACTTTTTGTATGCCGTTGCGATTGCGCATTGTTTGTTGCAGTATATTTTTTTGGGTAATGTCTATTATTTTCTCTACAAGTTCGATCGATATCAAAAACGCGCACTTCCGCACATTACCAGCTATATCGGTATCGTGAATGTATTTTACGCCACATTATTGGTTTATGCGTTGAGTTTTTATCAGGATATACCCATTTGGTATAGCGTTGGACCATTGCTGGTGTTTCTTGGCCTTACGATCATGCAAAATATGTGGATTCATGACATCTCGCTGCGGCAACGGTGGTATTACATTGCGGTGGTGTTAATCGTGATGACGCAGTTAGTGTTTGTTACCCAGATATTACCAAGCGTCTACTTTGTGAATGCTTTATGGCTTGTTCTTTGCTACTATACCGCCGTTCATATGGGGATTGCTGCGTTGCAAAAAGAGCTCACGCGTAAAGAATTGACCCGCAATGGCGTCATCATTGCAATTGTGGTAGTATTAGTACTAATAACCACTCGCTGGCGTTAATTATGGCTCTATCACATCCGTCAAAATCATTCTCGATTACGGTAATGCTGGGTATTACTGCTCTTGGTTTTGCGGCCGGATATGTTGGTGGTTTGAGTGGCCAACAATATATCAATTATTTACAACAATTCGTTCCGTCTCAGGAACAGATTCAAAAACCAAGAGGATCACATGCGTTGGGACTTTCTGAATTGATTGCTCATACAGCACCAAGTATGGTTCCTCTCTATAGACTTGAAAATAAAGATAATGTTGATGGATTATATCCATTACCGACAAAGGACTCGTATATCGGGGATGCTATTGCAGTGACCTCAGATGGATGGTTGGTTGCGCCTAGCTCCCTCTTTGCCCTTACAGCAAAGAAAGACCAAAAATTTCAGTATTACGCGATTCATCGACAGACAGTATATCCTATCAGTCAAACCATAGCTGATACTGCTGCCTCTGTTTCTTTTCTTAAAATAGACGGGGCATCGCTGCAAGCTGCATCGTTTGCATGGGACCAAAGCATTATCGGTCTTGCGTCAACCTACTCAATCTCAAGCAATGGCGATGTCTCACCCCTCTATATAGGGCAACCCCATTATGCCCCTGCTGTGGCATTTGAACAGTATGTTCTTCAAACCAATACATTAGCTAAGCGCTTTAATCCTGATACCGTATTTGCTGTTAGCGGAAACGCAATGGTGATCGACAATGGTGATATTGTTGGTATTGCGGATCGTAATGGGGTAATTCCTGCTGATCATTTTCGTACCTCTTTGGAACAGGTGTTAACTGAGCGTTCTATAAAACGGATTGCACTCAAGATTAGCTACTACGATAACGCGTGGATGCCGCACACTCAAATTAGTAAGTCCGCTCTTTCGATGACTGGTGCAACGATCGTTGATCCAGGGACTGCTTCCGCTGAATTGAAAAAAGGTGATGTGGTAATTCATGTGAATAATGAGAATATTGATATAAATCGAAGCTTTTCAGATATTATAAGTCAATATAAACCCGGTACTACGGTTCGTCTTGGTATAACCCGAGAGGGCAAATCAATGGATGTATCCTTAGCTCTTAAATAGGTATGGATATTTTTATCACAATACTTCTTCAGTTTTGTCTCGGTCTTATTATTGTCGGAGGAGCTGTTGCGGTAATTCTTTCTATCGTGGCATTGGTGCATACGGTTCGTATTTTACGTCAAATAGAAGAGGTGGTTGAAGGCTGCAAAGATAGTGTTATGCGCCTCTGCACATTGGGTGGAGGAGCAGTATCCCGCATTAAACAAGCCATTGTTATTGCTCAAACAATTGGAGGGGTGATATCCACCTTGCAACAAAATCGGCGACGCGGTAAAAAGTAAGTAATACCTTTAACGAATACACCTTCATGCGCAGCGAACGGCCGCCATTTGTCCATTTGCATACTCACAGCCACTACAGTCTTCTGGATGGTCTTTCAAAGATAGACGGGCTGGTAAAACGAGCAAAATCATTGGATATGCCTGCATTGGCAGTAACCGATCATGGAAACATGCACGGTGCTATTGAATTTTATAAAAAAGCGACAAAGGAAGGGGTGAAGCCTATTATTGGTGTTGAGGCCTATGTTGCCAACAGAACACGGTTTGATAAGCAACCTAATATCGATAACAAGCGGTACCACTTAACATTGCTGGCAACCAACACGACGGGATATCGTAATCTTATCAAGCTTATTACTGCCGCAAACCTTGAAGGATACTACTATAAACCGCGCATGGATAAAGATCTCTTGCGTGAGCACCATGAAGGTATTATCGCCCTCTCTGGCTGTATGGCAGGGGAGCTTGCTCGTCATATATTGGCGGATCAAATGGGAGAAGCAAAAGCAATTGCGCAGGAATACCAATCTATTTTTGGCGAGGATAATTATTTCCTTGAAGTTATGCATCATCCAGGAGTTCCGCGACAAACGGAACTTAACTATGCAGTCATGGAATTGGCAAAAGAGTTGAGTATTCCTCTTGTTGGAACTCAGGATACTCACTATTTGCTGTCTGAAGATGCAAAAGCTCACAAAACTTTGTTGGCAGTGCAGGGAGCGGGTGACTTGTTTTCTGATGGCGAGGATTTTTCATTTATTGATACGGAAACCGCCTATGCAAATCTCTCTTATGCACCCGAAGCAGTAGAGCAAACATCAAAAATTGCAGAGCGGTGCAATATTGAACTTGATCTGGGGAAATGGGTATTTCCTAATATTGCGCTTTCTCCAGGGTCTACTTCTCATGATGATGAATTGCGTCAGTGGGCCTATAGGGGAATAGGAGAACGAGACTTAGAGTTGGACGAGGTAATGAAAGAGCGTATTGAATACGAATTAAAAGTTATTCGCGATAAGGGGTACTCTCCCTATTTTCTTGTTGTTGGTGACTTGATTCGTTTCGCTCGTGAAAAAGGGATTTTGACGAACATTCGTGGATCGGTTGCGGGTTCTATGGTGACATTTTTAATCGGGATAACCAACGTTGATCCGATTAAATTCAATATTCCGTTTGAACGTTTCCTCAATCCATTCCGTCCATCGGCACCTGATATCGATATGGACTTTGCGGATAACCGTCGTGCAGAAATGATTCAATATGCGGTCGATACGTATGGCGCTGATAAGGTCGCTCAAATCGGTACGTTCGGTACTATGATGGCAAAAGGTGCTGTCCGTGATGTGGCGCGTGCGTTAGGGTATCCATATGCAAAAGGGGATATGATATCAAATCTTATTCCTTTGGGCGCACAAGGAGCTCCGATGACCCTGGATCATGCAATGGAAATTGTCCCTGAACTCAAAGAAGTTTATGAGCGCGATCCAGAAACAACAGAAATTATTGATTTGGCAAAAAAACTTGAAGGGTGTGTTCGTCACGTATCAGTCCATGCAGCGGGAGTGGTTATGGCGCCATCGCCAATTACTGATTTTGCTCCTGTCCAGCTTGATCCGAAAGGAGGAAAAATTATCACTCAATATAACATGTATGACATCGAGGAAACCGGACTTTTAAAGTTCGATTTTTTGGGTATTACGAACCTCTCTATTTTGGGAGACGCCGTTGATTGCGTTCAGAGGATTCATGGTATTACGATTGATTTACAAAAATTACCGGTCGATGACAAAAAAACATATAAAATGCTTGCTCGGGGGGAAACTATGGGTCTGTTTCAGCTCAATGGTGCAGGAATGACAAAATCTCTAAAAGAGCTCAAGCCGACTTCGATTTATGATATCAACCTTATGGTTGCATTGTATCGTCCAGGACCGATTGAAAACATTAGTGAATATATTGCTCGTAAAAATGGTATCAATCCCGTAACCTATCCGCATCCGGCCATGAAAAGCTTTCTTGAGCCTACGTACGGTGTATTGGTATATCAAGACGATTTGCTGATGACCGCTATTGAAGTTGCTGGATATACATGGGAGGAAGTTGATAAATTTCGTAAAGCCGTCGGTAAAAAAATTCCTGAAGAGATGGCAAAACAGCATCAAATTTTCGTTGCAGGATGCCAATCTCATGGTGGCATGACAAAACAAAAAGCAGAAGAGATTTGGAAACTATTTGAACCATTCCAAGGTTATGGTTTCAACAAAGCGCACGCGGCAAGCTATGGTCTTGTTGCATACTGGACGGCGTATATGAAAGCTCACTATCCGGCTGAATATATGACTGCTGTATTGACCGCCGAATCTGATGATGCAGAAAAAGTGATGGAAATCATTCAGGAGTGTCGTCGTATGGGCATTGAAGTGCTTGCCCCCAATGTTAATGAAAGTAATGGCAGTTTTACGGTATTAAAATCAGGAGACATAGCGGAAAAAGATAAAATTCGATTTGGTTTAATGGCAATAAAAAATGTGGGAGCACATATTGTTGAAGTGGTAGTGAATAATCGTACGGAAAATGGACCCTACAAATCGTTGGAAGATTTACTCATGCGCGTCCAAGATAAAGACCTTAATAAAAAGTCATTAGAAAGTTTTATTCGCTCCGGTGCGTTTGATTGTTTTGGCGATCGGAACCAAATGTTCTATAATGTAGAGGCGATGTTAGGATTTCATAAACGTGTTTCACAAGAAAGCTCATCGCGTCAGCCGAGTCTGTTTGGCGCACTACCTGTTTCTTCTGCCGTCCAAAATTTTAAAATGATCCCCGCACCGAATCAGATTGATCAGCGCACCAAGCTCGCATGGGAAAAAGAGTTACTGGGTTTGTATATTTCTGCCCATCCGCTTGATGGGGTACGACATTTACTTGAAAAGTTTGTTATTCCCTGTAGCGAAGCAAAAGAAAAGAAAAATAATAGCGCCGTGCGAGTAAGCGGGATTGTCACTGCCGCAAAGAAGATATACACCAAAGCCAATAACGAGCCAATGCTGTTTGTTACAGTCGAAGATTTATCAGATTCAGTTGAAGTGATTGTTTTTCCTTCCATACTAAAAGATACGGCCAATTGCTGGGATGTGGATAAGATTATCGCCATTGATGGAAAAATTTCCACAAAGGATAACGATGCAAAAATTATTTGTAACGCCGTCAAAGAGATTAACGATGATATGATCGCCATGCTCAACGCACGGCACACTCAAGAACCATCAACTGCAGTATGATAATGCACAACAAAACGAATCTTTACCGACGAATTGCAGGTACATTTTTCTTATTTTCAATTCTGATCGCCCTAGCGGTTTTCTATTTTTCTTTTAGCTGGGCTACCGTTATTTTAAAACCTCATTCAGAGAGCTTTACCTCGTCTCAAGTATTTGCCTTAACGGATAAAGATACGTATGGCCCTGATGAAATCAAAGCATCAATGCAAACAGAAATACTCGATGCTGACGGACAGTTTGATACGACAGGCGTTAAGGAGGAGGTGGGAAGTGCAAGTGCTTCGATTACGATAGTAAATACAACAGGAACCGCACAGCCGCTTCGCGCGACGACCCGTCTGTTGAGTCCCAATGGAGTATTGTTCAGGACTCAAGAATTTGTTAATGCACTTCCTCACAGCAAAGTCAGTGTTGCAATATATGCTGACAAAGAAGGGGATATCGGTGCGGTGAGTGATGGACGGTTTACTATTCCTGGATTGTGGGAAGGACTCCAAGCACAAATATATGGTGAAGGATTTGTTCAAAAAGAAGCAGGAGTACAAAAAATTAAAATAGTGCAGCAAGCTGATATTGATCAAGCAAAAAAAACACTTATTGCCAGGCTTGAAACAAAATTTAGGGAAAAAATCTCTCGTTTAGCAGGGGCAAATACCACACAATACCAAGCGTTTGATTCAAGCGTAATAAGCTTCACGACCTCTGCCAAAGAAGGAAAGGAAGCCGACCACATTACCGTTACCATCAAAGCGCGATTTGTTGCGGTATCATTTGACCGACAGGCTGTCTATGAACGATTTGTGGAAGGTATTAAAGCAAAGCTTTCAGCTTCGCAAGAATTAGTGGCTCCTGAGCCAGGTCAGCTTGAATATAATGTCAGCATTAATGGTCCAAGCCTCTCACAAATGCAACTCAAAGTGAGCAGTCAGGCAAAGAAGACAACAACCCAAGATCCTCGGCTGTTTGATGCAAAAGCATTGACAAATAAAAGCAAAGCAGAAATTATTGCCTATTTCGCCAATTTTGATGATATCGGTTCAGTTGATGTGCGTTTATACCCATTTTGGGTGATTAACGCCCCTGCTCTTTCTGACCATATAAACATCTTGCTGGATACCAAGTAGTACGGTAGGATATAGCTCGAAGATACCCTTTGGTAACACTATTGATATCCTTTTATATGACTCATGATTTAGAGAAATTAGCGGCTCTTCGCCATTCCTGTGCACACTTACTAGCTGCGGCAATTGCCCATCTGTACCCTGATGCAAAACGAGCTATTGGACCTTCTATCGAGAATGGTTTTTATTACGATTTCCAGTTCACTACAGCACTCAGTGAAGACGAGCTTTCAAATATTGAAGCAGAAATGAGGAGAATTTTGCCAACATGGACGGCAATGTCTCACGAGGAAGTAAGCGCTGATGAGGCACGAGCTCGGTTTGTAGACAACCCTTACAAACTTGAATTGATTAATGAATTTGCGGCTGACGGGCAAACTTTGACCATATATACCAGCGGAGACTTTTCTGATTTGTGTCGGGGAGGGCACGCAGAAAATCCAAGTCAGGAGATTGGTGCTTTTAAGCTGTTGAACGTGGCCGGTGCGTATTGGCGTGGCGATGAGAAGAACACGATGTTGACTCGCATTTACGGTACCTGTTTTTCAACACAAGAAGAGCTTGATGCTCATTTGAAAATGTTAGAGGAGGCAAAATTGCGAAACCACAAAATTCTTGGTCCTCAATTGGATCTGTTTGTATTTTCTGAGTTAGTCGGTTCAGGTTTGCCGTTGTGGACTCCGAAAGGGACACTTTTACGAAATCTATTAGATTCTTACGTATGGGAGATCCGTCAGCGATATGGATATGAACGGGTTGAAATTCCCCATATTACTAAAAAAGACTTGTACGAAAAAAGTGGTCATTGGGATAAATTTAAGGACGAGCTCTTTCGCATTACAACGCGTGAAGGACATGAGTTTGCAATGAAGCCCATGAACTGTCCTCATCACACACAGATTTATGCCCGCAAGCAGTGGAGTTATCGTGAGCTGCCTCAACGATATGCCAATACGACCATGTGCTATCGAGACGAGCAATCAGGAGAGCTA
>CAYHKW010000024.1:0-3182 GCA_964357385.1 uncultured Gammaproteobacteria bacterium | reverse complement strand
TTCCCGTGTACGAAGTTTTGCCCAAGATGATGCGCATGTGTTTTGTCGAATGAGCCAAACAAAGGAAGAGTTCTTAAAGATCTGGGATATTGTGCAGGAATTTTATGGAAGACTGGGGTTTGCCTTGCGCGTACGCCTTTCGTTGCATGATAAGGCAGCACCAGAAAAATATCTTGGTGATCAGGAGCGATGGGAATATGCAGAAACGATGTTGCGCGAAATCGTTCAAGAAAAGAATATTGATTGGTTTGAAGGAGTGGGAGAAGCTGCTTTTTATGGTCCAAAGTTAGATTTCATGGCAAAGGATTCCATTGGTCGCGAATGGCAAGTGGCAACGATTCAGCTTGATATGAATATGCCAGAGCGTTTTGACTTGAGTTGTGTCAATGAAAACAACGAACATGAACGTATTGTTATGATTCATGCCGCAATCATGGGTTCAATTGAACGATTTCTTTCCATTGCCATTGAACACTTTGCGGGTGCATTTCCTGTTTGGCTTTCTCCCGTTCAAGTTCAAGTTGCTTCGGTAGCAGAAGCCCACATTCCTATTGCACAAGAGCTTGCTGGGATGCTAAAAGCAGGCGGTATGCGCGTGAATATTGATGATTCAAAGGAAAGTGTAGGGTATAAAGTGCGTAGTGCAGCAAAAGAAAAAATTCCTTATATCATTATTATTGGTGAAAAAGAAAAAGACCTCGCACAACTTTCGATCCGTGTACGAGGTCAAGAAGATCAACTGGTCATCAGCGTACCAGACTTTATTGCTCGTGTGAAAGGGGAGTAGGCAGAATGGAGATTGACGAGACGGAGCCTACCAAACATGATTGACAGTCAATCCTTATCGATTTGGTATAAATGATATATACTATAATATAGTAATATATATTAAAAAAATTTATGCCCATAGGAATAAAGAGCGTGTCTACACAAACAGGTTCCGTAAATCCTAAGCCGAAACCTTCAAGAAATGGCCTTTTGATACGATGGGTAGCTGTTATTGTTTTGGCAATAATTGCTTCCGTTGTTTATTTTTATAGCAGACCGAACGCAGAAATGCCAAACCAAGATGCATCAACCAAAGGAAAAATCATTCGGATTGGCCTCTCTTTCGATTCAGTTAAAATTCAAAGATGGGCTGATGAGCGCGACATCATGGTTGAAAAAGCAAAAAGCCTCGGAGCCACCGTCACTACTTTTTCCGCGGAAGGTGATGACGATAAGCAAATTAGTCAAATAGAAAATCTGATTTCCCAACAAGTGGATGTAATAATTGTTGTTGCCCATGACGCGCAAGCGGTTGGTCCGGTTCTTACAAAAGCTCAAGAAGCCGGCATTAAGGTAATCAACTATGACAGATTAACCATGAAGGGCAAGCCTGATCTGTATCTTTCCTTTGATAGTGTTAAAGTCGGTGAATATGCCGCCAGATACGTTGTTGATGATGCCATGAAAGCAAAATCTGTTCCCAATATTGCATATGTTGGCGGATCAACAACTGACAATAACTCATACCTGGTGCTTGAAGGAGCGATGAGTGTTATTGATCCATTGGTAAAATCGGGAAAAATAACATTAGTGTATAACGAGTTCACTAAGGATTGGAGTCCCAGCGAAGCCTATAAAAATTTTAAAACATTTTTAGCTAATGGCGGCAAGGTTGACGGTGTTGTCACTGCGTACGACGGCTTGGCATATGGTGTAATTCAAGCGTTAGGAGAAAAAAACTTAGCAGGCAAAGTGCCCGTCTCAGGACAGAACGGTGAACTGCAAGCTATTCAGCGCATAGTTCAAGGCACCCAAACAATGACTGCCTGGAAACCAGGCAAACCGCTTGCCGAAAAAGCAGTTGAAGCTGCCGTAGCCTTTGCAACAGGCAACACACCTGAGTCCAATGGAACAGTAAAAAATGATACCGCTGATATACGTAGTTACCTTTTTGATCCGATTCCCGTTGTTAAGGGCAACATCGATGAAACAATAATACACTCAGGCACGTTTACCCGTGAACAAATCTACGGCTCAAATTAATAGCGTTTATGCAGAGCATTAAAAGTCGATTACTTTGGGCATTCGTAAGTGTTATCATAATGCTTGGGGTGGCCTCAGTTGTATTTTTTGTAATCAATTTTCTTGCAGTAAGACAGTACAAGCAGATTAATGAGGTTATGATTGCTGAATACAGGATGGTTCATGATACTTCAATCTTAATCGATTCCTTTAATGTTCTGGTGCAAAGTGCAGGCACGTCAACTAAGGAGTCTGCAAATAATAATATTAACGCAGCAAAGGCAGATATTGAGGAATTAATTTACTTTTTGGATGAGAATGTTAAAGATTTTGAGTCCCGCTCTCGCTACTTGGGTTTTAAGGCTAGTGTTGAAAATTTTGTTAGTTTAATTGATGATAGCTTGCTCAGGTTTGAGAAGGGAAACATAAAAGACTATTTTTCTGATTATAACGAAGCAAACAAGCAATATGAATTTGTGCGTGAAAATGGAACAGCCCTCCTCTTTAGCCAGTTAAAATATTCTAGCTCAGTTCAAGATTCCATAAATCGTACTTATGTATTAAGCTCCGTCATTGGCCTATTAGCACTAACATCAGTTGTTTTCATAATAATTGTTTTTATTTTGAGGTTTGCGCACAGGCTGATCGCTCCGCTTAGAGATTTAACGTTCTCTGCCCAAGAGATTGCAAAGGGCAACATGAATTTTGGTATCGACGATCACACCTTGGAGCAATCTTCTGAAATCGGCACCTTGGCAAAATCGTTTCGGGAGATGACTGTAAAATTGAAAGATTCTCAGGAGAAACTTCAGATAAAGGCTAATGAAAGCGCAGGGCGAGCAGAAGAATTAGCTCAGAAACTTTCAGAAATTGAAAAAATAAATAATTTAATGGTCGATAGAGAGTTAAGGATGGTCGAACTAAAAGAAGAAACAAAGAGACTTAAGGCCAATATGTAGTCTCACAATATCCTTATGAAAGTAACCATCGGCGAAAAACTTATTATCGGATTTCTCTTGGTGATATCCCTCATGATCATTTTAGGAATTTTTGCCCTTCAAAACAGTTCGATACTGTTAACTCGCGTATTAGGAGAAGGGTCGATCGTGCTTGCAAGCCAGAGTCTTTCCCAGATTGACCAAAGCATTTATCAACAAATGGAAAGATTGAAG
>CAYHKW010000023.1:13657-15279 GCA_964357385.1 uncultured Gammaproteobacteria bacterium | reverse complement strand
AAAAATTGATGCGGTTTATCTAGAAAGAGTGTCTGAAAAAGTGGGTACCTGCCAGAGTTCATTAAATTCAGTGCGTCTAAACGTCTCTCTGTCTATAATTTCTGGAAGTATATATTGATCCAGATTTTTTTCTTCACTTCCTTTGGATAGTACAACAACAGCATCTAATTCCATCCGATTTATTTTGTTTGCTAACCCTATATGTATAAGATTATTTGCTTGGTTGAAAACGCAATAGTTTACTTTGTTTTCTGTGTTGTCATCTAAGTTATCATTATCGTATAGCTCCTCAAGGCCAACTTGTTTTTTTGCAATATCAGCATATTTTGGAAATTCGTCGGTGGAATTATTAATATCATCAATCAATTGCTCGAATGTGCTGAGACCATACCTTAAATAATATGGGTGTATGAGGATCTTAGGTTCTGCATATACTCCTATCAAGAATCCGACAGCTAAGCCTCCTTCAAACGTTAAAATACTGTAATCTTCGTTGAGAAATATCAGTACTGCATTTTTGAATGGCAACTCAGCAAACTGTTCTTTGAGTGTTGTTCCAGGCAACTTTTTTCGAGCATTATAACTTTCGAGGATATCTTTTTTGTAATCCATGTCGTTTCTCCTTTTTCAAAAAACAAATAACTAGGGAGAATCTACCGTACTTTCCTTCTTTTGACAATAAGTCTACCTGAATGTCTGGCATTGTATCAGCGATTAAAATGTGCTATGGTCGTTTTAGAATTGTCCGCAAAAGGAACGTTCAAAAAAATATTGTTATTTTACAAAAGGAGAATAGCTCATGACTCATGAGACAGTCCCTGTTCGACAATCAACGATCGGACAAATTAAAGACCTCATCACAACGCTTGTTGGTGCCATACCTGCACTTACGTTTGATGAAGCGCAGGCGATTATTGGAGGAAAGAGAGAGTTGATTGATGGCGTTGTTGAATTATTCAAACACCTGAAGTACAACATTAGCACTCCTTATCTAACGTTTAATAAAACTTTTAAGATTAGAGCTTGCAATGAGATACCAGACTTAAACGATCTGAACGTGAGTGTTGGAAATTTTGATCCACAATTTGTAGAATTGTTAAAAATATGGGACGAAACATCAACACGAGAAACTATTGTCAAATTATATGACCTTGAGGGTGATGGGTTGATAAACACTTTCCTCAACTCTCTTCCTTATTATTCAAGTCGATGCCACCTCACTTGGAGTAAGGTTCTTGTCTTTATTGAGGACCATATACCAAAATTACATGTACTTCATGATGAAGTATTGGTCCCCTTTGCTATGGGCAAACATTATTTCATAGCATATTTTCATTTTAATGCAGAAAAAAATCTTCAAGTTGATATATTGGAATCTGATTCTAATAAAAAATGGTACGCAGACACTAGAGATCACTGCATTGTTGTTCAAGTATAGATAGAGTTTTTTAATCAGATCACTCTTGTGTCTCAAGACGCCCGGGTGATTTTTTTTATACACTCATTGACAGCAGGGCAGTATTCGGATATTGTTTACAACAATTCAGGAATAATCTTGAAGAAATATACTTGTTCGGGAGGATACGTAATGATTGATTGGGAAATCGCTGAGAAATTGAAAG
>CAYHKW010000023.1:0-13647 GCA_964357385.1 uncultured Gammaproteobacteria bacterium | reverse complement strand
CGATCTGACAAAAAGAATCGAATCAGAATGTAGGAGATGGCGGTTCTACTGGTGGAGGCGATGGTTCTTTTGTGGAGAGGTCTCATGGAGGTATCAAGCCTACGTGTGGTTCATTTTCAGGAAGACAGCAAGTTCCTTTAATCACACCAAAAGCCAACATGGATAATATTGAGCTTAAGGCAGTGTCAGCTGATACAGAAGATGAAGAGGACGAAACAGGAAGATCGGCGATAGATTAAAGAATAATGTTTCAATCTAGTGGTTCCACCCATAGGTGTGACCACTTTTTTATTACTCTCACCCTCCCTTGCCTTTTTACTTCATTCATGGTACTATGGGATCGCTTTAATTATTAAATGACGATGACTCGGTATTTCCTTTTGAACACTAGCTTGTTTGAGATTAAGGACTACTGGCGTTGTAAGTCACACACTCTATGTTAGACAAGAAGGCAAAAGAGAAGTTGATCGCGAAATTCGCGACTCACAAGGGCGACACGGGTTCGACCCAAGTCCAATCGGCAATCCTCACTGAGGAAATCAACCGTTTGGCAGAGCATTTGCAAATGCACAAGAAGGACCATTCTTCACGCCGCGGTCTTATTAAAAAAGTCGGCGAACGACGCAGACTCCTTCGCTACCTTGCTTCAGAGGATGCAAAAGCCTATGAAGAGCTGTCAAAGAAACTTAAGATAAAGAAGCGACAGTTCGCGCAAGAAAAAAATGAGTTGGACATGGATGATATGCCAATGCCCGCCATTGCAGAAGAGTAAGCGTTATTTTTAAAGGAGGAGAGACTCAAAGGATTCCTTTGAGATGTACATTATATGATTAAACATAAAGATCAGAGAGTAGGGGTATTTGTCGACGTTGGTAATATGTATCACTCGGCAAAAAATCTTTACAAGGCGCGCGTGAATTTCCAGCAAGTGCTCGAAGCAGCGATTGCTGGACGCAAACTCATCCGCGCTTCAGCATATGTGATCAAATCACAAACGCAGGAAGAGCAAAGTTTTTTTGAAGCATTGTCCAAACAAGGATTTGACCTTCGCATGAAGGATCTCCAAGTCTTTGCGGGTGGTGCAAAAAAAGGTGATTGGGACGTCGGTATGTCCGTTGATGCGATTAAATCAGCAGACAAACTCGATGTTATCGTGTTGGTTACGGGCGATGGGGACTACATCCCTCTCGTTACGTACCTGCAGGAAAATAAAGGATGCCAAGTTGAAGTAATCGGCTTTGGTGAGACCACTTCATTGAAACTGAAAGAAGTCGTTGACGACTTTATTGATCTCAGTGAAGATCTTCCTACCTATCTATTGCGTGAAGGACGCAGTGGTGGCACACGACGACGTCGCGTGGCGAGATAATTCCAATGGGGAGGGTGTAAAAACCCTCCCCATCTAGGAGTGTTGAGAGAGTACCTAAACAATAATTATTATTTCGCTGGTCCGTTGATAGGTAGATTCCACAATAGTGCATAGGCACCGTGGGGAACCTAAAATCTTCGGGTCAGCAGAACACAAATACTATGACCCATCGTTATGAAACAGAGATAGGGGGACGAACGCTTGTTATTGAAACAGGAAAATTAGCAAAACAGGCAGGCGCCGCCGTCGTATGCCAGTATGGTGAAACGACGGTTCTTGCCACGGTAGTTATCGGAAACGAACCACGTGCTGGTATCGATTACTTTCCTCTCATGGTTGATTATGAGGAAAAGCTCTACGCAGCAGGAAAAATCAAGAGTTCACGCTTCATTAAGCGGGAAGGACGCGCTACTGACGAGGCAATTTTGACCTCGCGTCTCATCGACCGCGCAATTCGTCCACTATTTGATGACTCCATTAAAAACGATGTGCAGGTGATTCTTACTGTTCTTTCGATGGATGGTGAAAATGATCCCGATGTACCGGCAATGATCGCCGCATCAACGGCTTTGAGCATTTCAAATATTCCATGGGATGGCCCTATTGGCGGTATTCGCATTGGCCAGATTAATGGCGAATGGACGATCAATACGACTTACAGCGCTCGAGAAAAGAGTACTCTTGATCTTTATGTCGCGGGAACCGGTGAAAAAGTCATCATGATTGAAGCCGGCGCTCAAGAAGTGCCTGAACAAGTTTGTTATGATGCGATCCAATTTGCACTTAAACACCTTGGTCCTGTATGCTCTTTTATCAAAGGTATTCAGGATGAAATCGGTCAGCCAAAGCGTGTGATAAGCCCGATTGAAAAGAAAGAAGACGAGGAAGAGGATGAATTAACTGAAGATATCATTGCAAAAACTGATGCTTGGCTCAAAGAACATCTTGCTCGCTATATCAGCGGCAATACAAAAGGAACAAAATCAGAACGAAAAGCGTTGATTGTACAGCTCAAGAGAGAGCTTGATGAATATCTCAAAGTGGAACAAGTCGGCAAAGAAAAACGACGAAAAGCATTGAAAATCCTCGAAGTTGAGGCAGAAGCAGAAGTGTCACGCACCATTATTCGTGATGGATGGCGTGTTGATGGTCGTGGTTTGACTGATATTCGTGATCTTTCGTGTGAAGTTGCGGTCTTACCGCGTATTCATGGTTCAGGACTCTTTTCCCGTGGTGAAACACAGGTGCTTTCTATTGTTACTCTTGGCGCACCCGGTGATGAACAGACGCTTGATGGTATGGAAGAAGTAGGGAAAAAGCGGTATATGCACCACTATAACTTTCCCCCATTTTCGGTGGGTGAAGCAAAACCTATGCGCGGTCCTGGCCGTCGTGAAGTAGGACATGGAGCCTTAGCAGAAAAGGCATTAGTTCCTGTGTTGCCTTCAAAAGAAGAGTTTCCGTACACTATTCGTGTTGTGTCTGAAGTATTGGGATCAAACGGATCAAGTTCTATGGCTTCAACATGTGGCTCAACACTGGCTCTCATGGATGCGGGAGTTCCTATCAAAAAACCAGTTGCGGGGATTGCTATGGGTCTTGCATCCAACGATACAGGTGATTATCGCATCCTTACCGATCTTCAGGATTTGGAAGACGGTCAAGGGGGTATGGATTTCAAGATTGCCGGCACTGCTGATGGTATTACTGCTATTCAGCTTGATACTAAGACAAAAGGTCTTACCATGGAGATGGTACAATTGACCTTAACACAAGGAAAAGAGGCTCGAATTCGTATTTTGAACGAAATGACGGCAGCTATTTCATCACCACGCGACAATTTGTCACCGTACGCTCCGCGTATCATCACGATTAAGATAAATCCTGAGAAAATTCGTGATGTTATCGGTCCTGGTGGTAAGATGATTAACCAGATTATTGATGAAACTGGAGTTCAGATCGATATTGAGCAGGATGGTACCGTACTTATCACCTCAAACAATGAAGAAGGATCAGCTCGCGCTGTTGAATGGGTGAAACGTATCACCAAAGAGGTGGTGGTTGGGGAGGTATTTCTTGGAAAAGTTACCAGAATCATGAATTTTGGAGCGTTTGTAGAGATTGCCCCTCGTCAAGAAGGGTTGGTGCATATTTCTGAGATTGCTCCGCAGCGCATTGAAAAAGTAGAGGATGTGTTGAAAATCGGGCAGGAAGTGAAGGTAAAAGTGATTGAAATCGATGATATGGGACGAGTAAACCTTTCCATCAAGCGTGTTATTCCCGCGCAGGAATAAGCGCCCAGCGATTTCATTTCTTAAAAAAGCATCCTACGACAGGGTGCTTTTTACATTTGGCTGTGCATAACTTTTGTATGGGCTATCTTGTCAGAAGTTATGTGTACAGATGATAAAATCGATCGTTCTTTCTTTAAAAAGAAAAGCAATAATTATGGGAGTGGAGAGTAAAATATGTTGTCAGGAGCGTTGACTGAGGGGTGTTTTGATGGTATTATTAATGAGTAAGTTATTTTACAACGCATCATTATTTCAACAGAGCTGTTAGTGGAAATATTCAAAAAAACCTCGTTCTTTATCATTTGTTATGCCTTTGCCAAACAGGTATGACACCACTAATAGTATGAAATCAATCGGCACACAAAACACGAAAAAGGGTTTTGCCGATCATGAACCTAATCAGAGGATCATACGATTTTTTCTTTCGAGATAGATGCAACAATATTGGCTTTTTTCTCCTCTTACTTGCAGGACAAAACCGACAGTCCTTGCGCAAAAATAAAAACAAAATGAAATAACCAGGTTGGAATTTGGCGACATGCAATCTTTGGTGGGTATTCACTACTCCTTGAAGATTGCATGTTACCCTAGGAAAACCATTGGGGGGATCTAAAGCCAGCCGATACCCGTCGGAGATCGGCACCCTGTCGTTATGACATCATCTTTTTACTCATTTTTAATGGGTAACAGTGGTCATTTTGACAGAAAAGGAGCATGAGCGAAATTAATTTTTATCCTCTAGTTTTACTGGAGGGCCGCAATACTGCTCCTTATTTTAATATTATACATATCCAGATTTATATTCTATACTGTACGTATGTTAGATAAAGCAACAATTGAAGAGATGCGTGTATACATTCTTGGTGAAAAGGATCGTCTTGAGAGTGAATTAGGTGGTTTTGCAAAAGAAAACCCTCAAGCAGAGGGTGGTTTTGAGTCTAAATGGGAAAATTTGGGCAATAGCGAGGAAGACAATGCAGTGGAAGTTGCAGAGTACATCAATACTATTGGTGTAGAGCGAGAACTCGAAGCTCGTCTTGCTGAAATGCGCCAGTCTTTGGAACGCATTGATAATGGTACGTATGGGGTATGTGCTAATTGCGGGCAAGATATTCTTCCTGCGCGTTTGAAGATTAAACCAGAAGCGATTTATTGCATTGCCTGTTCTGAAAAATTGCAGCGATAGATATGTACCCGGGCTTAGCGACGTTGCCTCTCCCTCTAGTATTAGTAATGTTTTTTATAGCGTGCGTAAGTGCGCTATTTTTGTTACGCGATAATCATCGTATTGGGATGATTATCGGAGTTTTGCTGGTGCTTGGCGGCGGTGCAAGTAATATTATCCAGCGCGTTGTATACGGACATGTCATAGATTGGATCTTTGTTGGGGGAATATTCGTTACTAACATCGCAGATGCTATCATTGTTATAGGAGTACTTATTTGTGTATATTATTTTTATGATAGCACGCGTGCGGTCAACCGCCCTGATCGGCCTCGAAAGTGAGTTGGTGGAGGTAGAGTGTGATGCGGGATTTGGTCAGGCATTGTTTATCATTGTAGGATTGCCTGATACGTCTGTGCAAGAATCGCGTGAACGCGTGCGCGCTGCGTTTCGTAATAGTGACATTCCCTTTCCGCGGGGGCGGGTTACCGTAAACCTTGCTCCTGCAGATATAAAAAAAGAAGGACCATCCTATGATATACCCATCGCCTTGAGCATTATCCTTGCTCACGAAGATATTGGTCCTACTATTGCTCCCGCAATTCGAGAGGCGCTATCAAATAGTGTGTTTCTAGGAGAGCTTGCGTTGGACGGCAGTGTGCGGCCCGTGCGCGGTGTGTTATCCAGCGTCTGGTCGTCAAAACAACGGGGAGTTTCAGAAATATTTGTACCGGCTGCCAATGCAGGAGAGGCAACGCTGGTAAATGGTATGACCATCTATGCTATCTCTCATTTAAAGCAATTAGTTGAACATATTTTACAAAAAACATCACTTATACCGGTAACTCGTTCGATAGCGGATGGCAATAAAGAAAGCACATACCTAACGGATATGTCTCATGTTCAAGGACAATCTCATGTAAAACGCGCACTTGAGATTGCTGCAGCGGGTGGTCATAATATTATCCTGTCCGGATCTCCGGGTGCAGGTAAAACCTTGCTTGCCCGCGCGCTTCCTAGTATTTTACCTGCAATGAGCGAAGAGGAAATGTTTGATGTTACTCGGCTTTATAGTGTTGCGGGATTGATTACTCCTGATGCGCCGATGATAACACAGCGTCCGTTTCGCAGTCCGCACCATAGTTCATCGGCGCCGTCGATGGTCGGTGGAGGAAGTGTACCGCGCCCCGGTGAAATCAGTCTTGCTCATCGAGGAGTATTATTTATGGACGAATTCCCGGAATTTCCGCGGTCGGTTCTTGAGTCATTGCGACAACCGCTGGAAGATGGTGTGGTAACGGTAAGTCGCGCGGTAGCGAGCATTACCTTTCCTGCTCGATGTATGTTGGTTGCAGCAAAAAATCCTTGTCCGTGCGGACATTATGGCGATAGTACTGCCACCTGTTCTTGTACGGCTGGATTAATTTCAAAATATCAAAAGAAAATTTCTGGCCCGCTTTTGGATCGCATTGATTTGTTTGTACAAGTACCAAAGGTTTCAACGCAAGAATTACAAAATGAAACTGCCTCCGAAGATTCCCGTTCAATTCGCGGTCGGGTACAAGCTGCGCGACATCGTCAACAACAGCGATACAAACATAGCGGTTTGGTAACCAATGCTGAAATGACCAGCGAAATGGTGCGTCGGGATATTGCATTGTTACCTGAGGTGAAACTCTTACTTGAAAAGGCAGTGCAGCAATTTCAACTCTCAGCACGATCGTATTATCGTGTTATAAAGCTTGCGCGTACGATTGCTGATTTGGCTCAAGAAGATACTATTACTGTTTCTCATGTTGCAGAAAGTTTGCAGTATCGTCATATACTGCCATCAATCGTTGTTGATGGTTAAAGTAAGTATTAGCGGTGGATGTAGGCGAGTGGGTTGACCCGCTTCCCGTTAATTTTATATTCAAAGTGAAGATGGGGACCGGTTGATCGCCCGGTGTTTCCTACCATTGCGATTGCTTCACCCTTTTTAACTTTTTGTCCTGGTTTTACAAAAACCTGGCTGGCATGTCCATACCGGGTGGTAATACCGCTTCCGTGGTTGATAAGAATTGTTTTTCCATAGCCACCATTATAGCCACTTGCTTTTGCTTCAGAAACGGTGCCATCAGCCGCAGCGAAAATGGTGTTGGTAACAGGCCCTGCAATATCAACCCCTGTATGGCGCCAGCCAAAGTATTGCGTAATATTTCGTGCGGTGGTTGGCCAAATCATACCCGGACCTGCCGAAGCGATGGAGTTAGCAGGTTTAGGTTTTTTGCTTGATGCAGTAACGGTATCTTTGACGCGCGATGCAAATGTTCTTTGTTGTGGAATCGGTGAAGGCGGGATGCCGTCAGGAAGCAGCAATAGTTCGCCAATATGGATGTCATCGGCTCCTGCTAAGTGATTATGCTCAACGACACTACTAATTTGGGTATCATAGGTACGGGCAATTTTTTGGAGCGTGTCGCCTGATTTCACGCGATAGAGCACTCCGTCGACAGGTAAAATAGTGAGTGTTTGTCCGGGGCGAATGTATCCTTTTGCATTGAGATTGTTTGCCCAAGTAATGGTATCAGATGAAATGCCAAATTTTTGTGCGATATCACCCAGTGTATCGCCGGACTGTACGATATATGTATGGATACGCGTATCAGGAACAACCCCCACTGACTCAGTGGGAATATTTGGTTTGATGAGAGAGCCGGAATTATAGGCAATATCACCTGCATCAGTAGGTGCTTCAACAGGAGTCGAGATGCCGGGCAGTGCACGTGCGCTGATGCTTGAGGAATCAGCTCCTTCATTGATGGGGGTGTTTTCTTGTACTGCTTCAATAAAGGTTTCTTCTAAATCAGTAGAAACATAAGAAACCAAAAGGTTGCGTGGAAGGATGATGTCAGGATCAGCGGTGGCAAAATCTACATTTGCGACAAAAATGCCGACGCCGATTAATAGTAATACAATGCCGCCTACGCTTTTACTAACGAGAGGATAGGTCAGCGGATTTTTAAGATGGATGTCTAATTCGGACAGGCGAAAACGCGTGCGCAACATCGCACGATAGATCAACATCAATGGTCGTTTCGCGGTAAATTTAACGATCCAGTATAATGGTGAAAATACGATTTTTAATATGCCAATGAGGATGCGGCGGAGAAGGGCACCGAGTTTTAACAAGATCAGTACAACATCCCAAAAGAGCCGTTTTATAGGTCGAACGATATAGTTTTTTCTTTATAATGGAACGCTCCTTTACCATTTTCAGAACAATGTATAGTATACAATCAATATGCTGTTCTGTCAATCGTATGAACCTCACTGCCCAACAATCTATTCTGGCGACGCTGAACTATTTTGATCTCTTTGATTATCCTCTCACATTGGAGGAATTGCATGTCTATTTGTATTGTCCGCCAAAGGAATTGTCTGATATTGGGCTGGTGCTCCAGATTCTTGATGAACAACTGATTCCAAGGGGTTTTGTTGCCTGCGTCCGAGGGATATATACGCTTGCGGGGCGGGAAGCAATTGTTTCAACACGGCTTGAGCGATACGAATCAGTGCATTGGAAATATAAAAAAGCGGTGCGCTACGGACGACTTCTTGCAATGCTGCCGTGTGTGCGTATGGTTGCGGTTTGTAATGAACTCGCATATGGGAACGCGCGTGACGAGGGAGATATTGATTTATACATCGTTAGTCGCCATGGGTATCTATGGCTGACACGATTGTTTTGTAGTGTTGTGATGGAGTTGTTGGGTCAGCGGCCAAATATTGCGACAAAGGAAAAAAAAGACGCACTATGCTTGAGTTTTTTGGCATCTGATCACGGGCTTGATTGTCAGTCATTATTACTTCCCGCTGTTGATGGCATTGTCGATATTCAATTCCTCTATTGGATTATTCAGCTGACACCGATATATGATAAAGGTGATTACTATGAACAGTTTTATAATCAGAATGCATGGGTGGAAGAATATTTGCCGTTTCGTATCACTCACGGACTTCATCGTCGTAGAATGATACGGCTATCGTTATGGGGCAAAATCTTCAAAGTGGTCTTAGAAGGAGGTGTAAGGTTGTTTGGCTCACTGCCGGAAGTGGCAGCGCGGAAATTTCAAATGGCGATTCTTCCCTTATATTTAAAAAAACATTTGAATGGCGGAACTCATGTGGTGATGAATGATATGGTCATGAAAATGCATCCTTCAGACAAACGTGAACAAACACGCGAGGCATTTAAGAAGCGGCTTGATCATATCCGCGCCGCGCTATGATGCTTTTGTTACGACGACTAGTGGGGATGATTCCTCAAATTCTCGTATATCTCCTGTTCTTTTTTGTACCGCTTCAGACGGTGTACCTGTTGATGACTCCCATGATCGGCAAACCTGAAGGGATATGGCAGTATGGGGTGATCGGATTATATGGAACTGACATACTCGCACTATTTTTGGTTATATACGCAATTGTGATTCGGGTGGGAAAAAGACACTCTTTGAATAGCGCGCAGAACGTATTCGAAAGAATCCCTTTGAAGCTTCTGGTGTGTGGTTGGGTGATTGTGTGTGGTTGGTCATTAATTGCGCTCACATGGGCACCTGCTGGATGGGCATCACTCTATGCCATCGTGCGCATTATCGAAGTTGGTTTAATTGTGTGGGCGATGCGCCAACTCACTTGGCCATGGGTTGGGGCATGTAGTGCATTGGTGAGTATGGCAGCACTACAAGGAATGCTTGCGTGGCACCAATACCTCAATCAGCACATAGGCGCAAACAAATGGCTTGGTCTTGCCTACCACTCATCGCGGGAGCTGGGTGACTCGGTTGTAGAAAATGTGCTCCGACGTTTTCTTCGTGCATATGGAACGTTTGCTCATCCCAATATGTTGGGAATTTATTTGGCGATTGCATTGGTGATATGCTTCGCACTCGTCTGGTGTGTCAAAAAAAAGTGGCAAGGATACCTGCTACTGATTGCATGGATGAGTATTGTGAGTGGATTGATCTTGACGTTTTCGCGTGCAGGATGGATTGCCGCATTGGTCGGATCACTCGGTTTTTTGGTGACGAAATTGATGATGAGAAAACATGTTCGTATTTTTTCTGAGCACCATCAAGGGTTTGGAATGTTGATGGTAGTGAGCTCAATCATTGTAATAGGGGCATTGGGATACGGCTTGTGGGAGCCCGTGAGTACACGGCTGGGGATTGGGGGACTTCAACGGCTTGAAACAATGTCTTTGCAAGAGCGCGGAACATCAATCAGTGAGGGAGTGAATATCGCACAGTCGTCATTACCGTTTGGTGTTGGTCTGGGACAGTACACCTATACTGTATATTTGAAAGACAAAACCCAACACCATGAAAAGCCTTCGTATTCATATCAACCAACTCACGCGGTGCCGTTATTGATCGTCAGCGAATTGGGTGTCGCGGGGATTGTTGGTTTGATCTGTATTGTTGTTGGATTGGTGTGGCTGGTTATGGTGCGTATCAAAACGATTGTCAGTGAATTTGATGCCGTTCGCGTATCGTTGTCTGTTTCATTATTGTTAGTGCTGATTGTTGCCATGATGTCTGATCATTTTTTGTGGACCACACATGTAGGTACGATACTTGTTGCAACTGTTATGACACTGTTTCTTGCTGTGCCATCGCGTCCTGCTGCTGTCTATGCACTTTCTAGTCCAACTATTTTTTCAAAATAAGTAAAAGAGGTGTATGATAATAGTAATTACGTTACTATTATTTTTTTATTTTTATGGCCGTTAGAGCTCCTTCTCAAAAAATGGGAAAAGCAGCCCCGTCGATGCCAATGGAAAAAACTTCCATGCCCGCATCGGCACCTCACAAAAGCACTGCGCGTGATGTGTTTCTTCATTTGTTTTCTCTTATCGCATTGATCACGTGTATCTCCAGTTTTATCACGACCGTGTTTCAATTACTTAATCTTGGTTTTCCAGTGGCAGAATTGGAAGGGATGTATTATGCTCGCGAGTCGGTGAATTACACATTACGTACGGCGCTATCAACATTGATTGTATTTTTTCCTGCATATATGTGGAGCGTTTGGTATACCGAGAAAATGTTTTCGGCTGATCCGAGCCGTGCAACGGTGGGTATCCGAAAATGGCTTGTCTATTTTATCTTGTTTGCCGCAAGTCTTACGATATTGATCAACTTAGTGGTAACCATCAACACATTGTTGAGCGGTGAAACCACTATTCGTTTCCTTCTCAAGGCATTGTCGGTGCTGGTTGTGGCGTTGGGGGTGGGGGGATATTATTTAGGAAATCTTCGACGATATGCAGTACGCTAAACGATTACGCATTATCGCGATCGCAACATCCGCGATCGTCTTGGCGGCAGTAGTGGTGGGACTTATGGTGGTGGGCAGTCCTTCCAAAGAGCGGGCTTACAAGCGAGACCAGCAGCGCATAAGCAATCTTCAGGAAATTGAAAACGACGTTATTACCTACTGGCAAGCAAAGAAAAAACTCCCTGAGGCACTTACTGATTTGAATGATGCAACACGCGGGATTACTATTCCCAATGATCCTCAGACAAACATGGCGTACACCTATACAATTGTTGATTCAATGAAATTTAAGTTGTGCGCTCGTTTTGAGCAAAGTGGGCAAGGATCACCTAATTATCGTTTCTCTGACGACACATGGAATTACAATGCAGGAGAGACGTGTTTTGATCGCCATATTGATCCTGATTTCTATGGGCCGTTGAATGGTTCCGATATGCCATTTCCTATGAAGCCAGTACCTGTGCTAGGATATTAAAAGGGTTGAAGCATAAAAGTCCCGGAAACGGGATTTTTGTGTTATTAGTCCTTGCTTTTATGGAGTAATTTTGTTATTATCGGATCGTTGTACTTTATTATAGTAGTTATGCGTGGAGGTTCTGGTGCATATAAATAATCTAGAAGTATTGGTGAAATGCCTGATGTTTCTTTGTGATAACGATATGGCTTTATTTAGCCGAGATGATATTGACTTAAAGCCAAATGATAAGAGATGGCATGTATTACTGAGGAGTCTACAGATTGATGCTCTGGTGAGCACACCCCCATTCATAAAAGATTTACATTTTTGGGGTGGAAGAAGTCCTGAATACACTCAATGTGTGAAGAAACTTATCAAAGAGGGGGATTTGGTGCGCCACAAGACTACACCAGTAAAATTCAGGATTGACGAAAAGGCAAAGGGGGTATGGCTCGATCTTTATAAAATGCTGCCAATGAATGAGAAAAATATTTTAGAATTTATTCATATGCGACTCAAAGAGATTTGTGGAAGTGAATACCATGATAAGGTATGTTGCATGCCTGCAATCAAGAGTAGAAAAGCCATTTTATTTTCACTCAAATATTTTTCCTGAATTGTATGCAAAAACCCTGAATAAGGGTTCTTTTATTTTTACCAATTTTTTCATAATTATCACTCTCTTGACAACACTGCTAATGGGGTGTATTTTTGAATCACTGAATAAATCCTAATTTTTACGATTGTATGACATTACGACCTCTCGGTGATCGTCTCATTGTAGAGCCTGCTAAGGGCGATGAAGTCACCAAATCGGGTATTATCATTCCTGACGCCGTCAACCGTGAAAAGCCAGAACAAGGCAAAGTAATCGCAGTCGGTGTAGGTAAACTTTCTGACAATGGAACTCGTATCCCTATGGATGTGAAAGTCGGCGACACGGTAGTATTCAAAAAATACGCACCTGACGAAGTAACGATCGATGAGAAAGAATATTTCGTGCTTTCAGAATCAGATATCATGGCGGTTATCGAATAATATTTAAACTTCAATTATTATGGCAAAACAAATTTTGTTTGATGAGCAAGCACGTGCAGCACTCAAGCGCGGTGTTGATAAGCTCGCTGATACCGTGAAAGTTACCCTTGGTCCTCGGGGGCGCAATGTTGTCCTTGATCGAGGATACGGTGCACCGACGATTACCAATGATGGTGTTACTATCGCAAAAGAAATCGAACTCGAAGACAAGTTTGAAAACATGGGCGCATCACTCGTCAAAGAAGTTGCGACCAAGACTAATGAT
The DNA here is from genome assembly GCA_964357385.1 of uncultured Gammaproteobacteria bacterium. Lineage (GTDB taxonomy): Bacteria > Patescibacteriota > Patescibacteriia > JACQRZ01 > JACQRZ01 > JAHFJA01. The sequence continues at coordinate 742 of CAYHKW010000023.1, read as the reverse complement.
GTTGCTGGTGATGGTACGACCACTGCAACGGTTCTTGCTCAAGTAATGATCCGTGAAGGGCTTCGCAACGTAGCAGCCGGTGCAAATCCTATGATGATGCGTCGCGGTATTGAAAAAGGCGTTGAAGCAATCGTCAACGAACTTAAAACGATTTCAAAGCAGGTGTCTGGACAGGAAGAGATTGCTAACGTTGCAACGATTTCTGCAAACGATCCTGAAATCGGGAAGACCATCGCTGAAGCAATGAAAGATGTTGGTGCTGATGGTGTGATCACCGTTGAAGAATCACAGTCATTTGGTGTTGAGAAAGAACTCGTTGAAGGTATGCAGTTTGACCGCGGGTATGTCTCACCGTATTTGGTGACCAACCCTGATCGAATGGAAGCCGAATATCACGATGCGTCCATCTTGATTACCGACAAGAAGATTTCTTCTTTGGCCGCGCTTCTTCCTATCTTGGAAAAGCTCGCCGCAACCGGTCGTAAGGAGCTGGTGATTATCAGTGAAGATGTCGATGGTGAAGCGCTTTCAACACTTGTGGTAAACAAACTGCGCGGAACATTTAACTGTCTTGCTATCAAAGCTCCTGGCTTTGGTGATCGCCGTAAGGCAATGCTTGAAGATATTGCAGTCCTCACGGGCGGTACGGTGATTTCAGAAGAAGTAGGATATAAGCTTGAAACGGCTGAACTCGAACATCTTGGTGCAGCGCGCAAGGTTGTTTCAACTAAGGAACACACCA
>CAYHKW010000022.1:14204-16132 GCA_964357385.1 uncultured Gammaproteobacteria bacterium | reverse complement strand
GCACCACAAAAAGATGTAGTCGCCATTGCTGATGCAATTATTGCTTTGTTTAATGACCCCACTCTTGCTGGGCAGCTTGGTCTCAAAGGAAGGGAGCGGGTACAGCGCGAATTCCAATGGAAGGTGCAGGCAGAAAAACTCATGAGTATTATTGAACAATCTTAATTATGATCTCCGTTATCATCCCCGCTTACAATCATGCCGATGAACTTCCAAAAACATTGGATGCGTTATTTTCTCAAGACTACAACGATGTAGAAATAATTGTGGTGAATGATGGGTCTACTGACAACACAGAAGAAGCGCTTGCGCCCTATCGTAATCGGATAACGTATTTAGTTCAAGAAAACAAAGGCGCACCAGCGGCGCGCAATCTTGGTTTTTCACACTCAAAAGGGGAGTACGTTTTATTTTGTGATGCTGATTTAGAATTTATCCCTACTGCTCTTTCCATCCTTGTTCGCACACTTGAAACACACCCGGAGGTATCATACGCATACTATTCATTTTGGTGGGGAAAGAAATTATTTAAAGGTCAGTCATTTGATGCCGACCGTCTCCACCGTGAACCCTACATCCATACATCGGCATTGATTCGCCGAGAGCATTTTCCGGGATTTGATGAAAGTATAAAAAAGTTTCAGGATTGGGATTTATGGCTAACAATGCTTGAACAGGGGCACACTGGGTATTTTGTTGATGAAGTATTAGCCCATATCGAGCCACGTCCAGCAGGCAGCGGTATCAGCGCGTGGCTGCCGTCATTTATGTATAAGATTCCTTGGAAACGGTTTGGAATTCACATTGCCCTTATTGAGAAATATCATACGGCAATGCGTATTATAAAAGAAAAACACGGCTTAGCCTTGACAAAGTAGGTATAGTATGCTTTAATGTAAGGACGTTTTTGTATATTTTGTGATTATGGGAGGTTATGAATGAGTTTGGCAAGTATTAGTATTGACGAAGATCCGTCGTTTGCTGCGCAAGGTGGTAGCTCGCCTATGCGGAGGTGGCGGGGAAGTACTGGGAGTACATTACAGAATCGGCAGATTATTTATCACGATTCTGACGATCAAAAACGAAATAAACGTTCTTTCAAAAAAGAGGAAAATATTGTATATATTTCCAACAATGAGAATCTTATTAAGGTCAATAATGCGCGGTCATGGGGTCTCTCAAGAGAGGCTGCTGACGTAGATTTCGTTCATTCTGACATAACGGAAGAGAATCTCGGTCCTAATAATAGAAGCGGGATTGAATATTACATGCCGGTGGTGTTTGACCCTGGAAAGGTCAGCCTCAAAGTTCTTTATAAAGAAATCAAACAAAGAGGATTAGTTGCGGCACACCCTTCTCTGTTGTGGGCATATCTTGAAAAAGAAAAAGACAAATGGGAAGGTAAGCCCCGAATCATTCCTATGAATAGAACGATTCGTAATAAAAGTCACAAGGTGACCATACCTATTTTCTCAACATATTACTTTGATAATGTTCGTTTGTTGGATTTATTTCCTGTTCATCCTAATTACCAAGTGCGTGGTAGGGTGGTTGCGTTTAAGAGGGTAGTTGTTTTTGTAAGTAAAAGTAATTAAATTAACACGAATTGTTAAAATGTCCTTTGCGATAAAGATCGTAGAGGACTTTTTATTTCTCCAATTCTATCGCATCCTCAAGTTTGTAAGGTCCAACAGCAGTGCGTTTAAGTGATTCGACATACGCGCCGCAGCCAAGGGCGTTACCAATGTCGTTTGCTAGCGCGCGGATGTAGGTGCCACTGGAGACATGAGTGCGGATGGTCAAGCGAGGCCACGCGTAGTCAAGAAGCTCAAGGGAGTGGATGGTCACGGTTTGGGGTTTAAGGTCGGGGACGATGCCTTTGCGGGCTAGTTCGTATGCTTTTTTACCGCCGATTTTTTTAGCGGAAA
>CAYHKW010000022.1:0-14194 GCA_964357385.1 uncultured Gammaproteobacteria bacterium | reverse complement strand
AAGGCCGATGCCGACGGCGCAGGCAGTGCCGTTGCGGAAAACGCCGACGGCATCTGGTCGTAGGTTTTAATAAATGACGCACAGACTTGTTGGACATCTTCAAGGGAAGGAGAGACGCACTCTTGTTGTGTGATGGTGCCGGTGCGGTCTTGTGTGTCGCTGCTCGCACCAAGCACAAGCGTCGCCTCGTATGTTTTGTCCATATGTAAAAACTCTGACTGGCGTTTAGTCCATTCACGACCCACAAGGATGATAAGTAGACCGTCGGCAAACGGGTCAAGGGTGCCGGCATGGCCTACGCGCGATTGTCCTGTAACTTTGCGGGCACGGTCAACCATATCATGAGAGGTTGGCCCTGATGGTTTGTTGACGAGATAGAGTCCGTTTTCTTTCATAGTATTTTAGTCGTCTATTATCCACTTGACAGTATTTAAGAGAGTGGTAGTATTTGAATCAGTGTTTTACACAAATATATTTATACAAGGAGATTTCCGCCAATGGGAAAACAGAACACCAGACTTATAGTATGGGAAGCCGAACAGGATGAAATAGACGCCGAGAAGGAGCAAACTGACCTCAAGAAGAACCCAAAGGAGCAGTTCGTCAAACCTCGAGGTACGAAGCATCAACTGCATTTTGCAGGCACCAGACGTTAATCTAGTGAAAAACACTCCCGCCAATTGAACGGGTCGGTCCTTTCTTTGAAAGGATCTTTTTTATTTACAAAAGAGCATATTTCGCGTACTATGGCACGTATGAAACTATCAATTATTATCGTTAATTGGAACGTGCGTGAGCATTTGCGAGCATGTCTTGCTTCAATTTTTAAATATCCTCCAAATCATCCTTTTGAGGTGTTTGTGGTTGATAACGCATCCTCAGACGGCAGTGTTGACATGGTACGCCAAGAATATCCTCAAGTCAACCTTATAGCCAATGTTGATAACAAGGGATTTGGTACGGCAAATAACCAGGGGATTCGACAATCAACAGGGGAATACGTACTCATATTTAACGACGATGCGCAGGTAAAAGAAGGTACATTAGACACATTGATTACCTATCTTGATACACATCCCGATGTGGGGGTAGTGGGTCCAAAGATTTTGAATCCTGATAATACCCTGCAACCTTCAGTGAGACGGTTTCCTGATTTTTTTTCACAGTGGCTTGCGTCATTGGGTGTACATCTCGTATTACCGACGCTCAAAGTATTTCAAAGATATCTCTGGAAAGATTTTAACTACGAAAAAGAACAAGATGTCCAGCAGATAATGGGTGCGTGCATGATGATGCGCAAAACAGCTCTTGATCGCGTGGGATTATTTGATGAGAAGTTTTTTGTATGGTTTGAAGAAGTTGATTTGTTGAAACGTATTGCCGATGAAGGGATACGTATTGTGTATACACCCACAGCGGAGATAACTCACGTTGGGGGAGCAAGCTTTGCGCAAGCAGAAACAATGAAAAAACGCCGCATGTTCGGTGCAAGTTTACGGATATACATGTTAAAGCACAAAGGTTTTTTTGCATGGTTGGCAATCTGGCTCGTGTATCCTATCGGTACGCTGCTCGTGTGGTTAAAAAATCAAAAGAGTTTGATGCGGCAAAACCAAGGCATCCATCTTCCATTTTGGCTTTGGGCGTTTTTGGCTATCACTGCGGTGGAAGTGTTTTCCTTTGTGGGCTGGTCAACACCCTTAGTCAATGATGTTATGTTTTGGACAATTGGATTAGCAACACTACTTATCGGACTCTACCGGCTCGAATACGCCGTAATGTTCGCTCTCACAGAACTGATTATAGGATCAAAAGGGGGATTATTTTCTTTCGCAATAGGAAGTAATGAAATCAATGTTCGGATTATTATATTTTCGGCTCTTTGTGTTGCGTGGGTCGTTGGGTATGTAATAAACGCAATCAAGACTAAAGCAGTGCTGCCTGAAGGGTATCTCACGATTCGTCATTCGCTGTTCCGATGGTGGTATCTTGCTATGGGAGCACTGATACTGGGCGGGACAGTATATGGATTAACAACAAACGATAAAAGTCTCGTGCTTGCTGATGCAAACGCGTGGTACTACTTTTTTATCGCGCCTATTGTGTATGATGCACTTTCAAAAAAGGATGCATTAATACGAGCAGCGCATCTGGTCTGTGTGGCAATCGCGGCTCAACTAGCAAAAACGTTTTTTCTTATCTATGCTATGTCGCATCCTGCGATGGGATATGAAATAATGATTGCCCTCTATCGATGGGTTCGTGATACCGGGGTAGGGGAAGTAACGATGGTAAGCCAAAATGTCTATAGAACATTTCTACAAAGTCAAATATATCTTTTGCCACTTTTCTTAGGAATTTTTGCCTACTTGCGCTGGGGCGCTGGGGGAAAACCGCTGTACGCATCTCGTTATACAGGAAGAGCGGTCTGGGCAGGGGCGTTTGTCTGTGCAGGGATTATCGTGAGCCTTTCGCGTAGTTTTTGGGTCGCGTTAGTGATTGCGGGTATCTTGATGTTGATAGGGGCAGCACGCGCAATACGTTTTAAAGAGTATGCCTCATGGATAGGAAAATGTGTATTGACGGTACTACTTTCGTTGATAATTATTATTGCAGTTATACGATTTCCATTTCCTGCAACAACAGCAGATCTTGGTTTAAACTCTGTTTCAGGCCGATTTGAAAATGAAGCAGCGGTGGGCTCACGTTGGAGTCTATTGCCAGTGATGGGTGGCGAAATTATAAAAAACCCTATTATTGGCTATGGTTTTGGAAAAACACTTACTTACACAACGCAAGATCCTCGTATTTTGGAACAAAACCCCAGCGGCGAGTATACTACCTATGCATTTGAATGGGGATACCTTGAGATATTGCTGAAAGTTGGTGTTCTGGGGCTCGCAATCTATTTGAGCTTTTTAGGGTATATAGTATATATTGGCTGGCGTGCTATTCACGTTATGCAACGAGAAAATAATGGAATGGCGTATTCTTGGATGGTAGGATTATGGCTGGGGCTTGTGTGTATTATGATTACCCATTTTTTTACGCCCTACCTAAACCATCCACTGGGCATCGCCTATATTGTTGTCGTGGGATTGGTGTTTGAACGAATGTATCCGCGCGCAAAATCTTCTCCTGACATGGCCGCCTTTCCTTCTGGTTGAACAGAGGTGAGTTCTAGTGCACCATCGGTTGCAGAAAGCCACGTACCATTACCCAACGAGGTGTTGGTAAATAATACTCCTGCGAGAGAGTCAGTATGAGCGATGCGTTGTCCAATAGATAAAATTTTCACTCGCTTGCCTTCATGTTCCATCCACACGCCTGGCCACGGTTGCAGTGCTCGCATCATGCGCTGTATGGCAATAACGGGCATATCAGCAGTAATTTTTCCTGAATCTTTTTTTAATAGTTTGGTAAACGTAGCTGCGGTATGATCTTGTTCTTTGGAAGTGATCGCTCCTGCCGTCCATTTTTTTATGGTATCAACCAGCAGTGTACGCCCTAGATCAATGGTTTTTTCAGCAAGAGAAACATAGGTCTCGTCTTGTGCGAGAGGAAGGCGCAACTGGGCAAGGATTGGGCCATGATCCATTTTTTCATCCATGAGCATAATCGTAATGCCGGTTTCGGAAAGTCCTTGCAAAATAGCTCCCTGCAACGGAGTAGCACCGCGCAGTAATGGCAACAGAGAAGGGTGTACATTGATGCACCCCCGTTTTGGAATATCAATAATGTCTTTTGAAATAATTTGGCCAAAGGCGACAACGACGATCAGGTCAGGGTTGAGTGCTTTGATGTTAGCAATCGATTGCGGGTCATTCACATTTTCAGGCTGCAACACCGGGATATTGTTTGCCTCGGCTAATTCTTTAACTGGAGTAGGAAGGATTTCTTTGTCTCTGCCCACAGGACGATCAGGCTGTGATACGACGGCGATAGGCGACATGTCAGCCGCAATAAGGCTGTAGAGGAATCCGACGGAATAGGCAGGGGTACCGAAAAAAATAATGCGCATAGATTAAATATGTTGAATCTTGAAGATTTTTTCTGCGCGGTCGACAAAGAGTATGCCATTCAAATGATCGATTTCGTGTTGGTAACATCGTGCAAGAAGTCCCCGTGCTTTGACGGTTTGCGGGGCGCCTGTGCGATCGGTAAATGAAACCGTTACCCCGCTATATCGTTTTACCAAACCCATATACCCCGGAACGGACAAGCATCCTTCTTCTGATGAAGAGGTGCGCAATGAATGGCTGGTGATCGTAGGATTAATAATGACAATCGCTTCGCGGGAACCTTTTTCATAAAAATCAAAGCGATCAGGATCAGGAACCAACGTAGCGAGCCGAAGCGGTTTCCCAATTTGAGTTGCGGCAAGACCGATGCCGTTGGTTTCGTACATCGTTTGGATCATGTCATCGATCAGTGTTTGGAATTCTGGAGTTGAAATCGTTGCAGGATCGATAGGCTTTGTTTGTGTTCGAACGACCGGATCACTCGCGGGCGCAAGAGGGAGAAGAGCCATAGGGGTTTGAGTATAATTATAGTATACGGGGATCGGGGTCAATCAGCCAATCCACTGAGAGTTTCATAAGTATTTCGCATAGGGATTTTGGCATGTCCTGTGAAGGTGAGTACCCCGTTGCCAGGCGTATCAGTACTTGTGTATGCGGTCGAGTCTGTGATCTGCTGATGAGCCTTACTATAGGCAATTTCTGTGAAATGTCAATGGGTGCACTAGACAGGGCGGGAGGGGATTCGAAAGAGTTTCTGAGCATACCGACCAGAGCAGAGACTTCTTTCTGCTCATTTTCATAATATCCCTTATATATACAAACGATATGACGCTGGGTAGGGGGAAGAGAATGGGTTTTGCGAAGTGCCAATTCGCTATCAGCAAATCGGTGGTAATCAAGTGTGGCGAGTGATTGTACAAATGGATGGTCGGTATTAAATGCCTGTATGACACAGGAGGCAATGGGAGATTTGAGCGATAAAAGAAACGCATGGTCTTGCCATTGTTGTTCCAGTGATCTGAATTGTTCCATAGAAACAATAGGGTCAGCGGTAATAAGCCCAATGAGCCCTGCATGTGCGACACGATCAGGATAGTGATGGGGAAGATACGACGTTCCAACAATGATGGCGGGTGTCCCAGGGGGTGGAAGTGGGGTAGTATTTTTTGCATCCACGAGAACAATGGGTACATCAGGAAATAATATTGATAATTGTTGAGCAATTTTTTCAATTCCCAATCCAGGAAAAATGAAATTAACATCATGGCAGACAGGGCATGTGTCAGGAGGTATTTGGGTGTGTGTGCAGGTTGGGCACATCAATTTTTGATCTCGTTGGGTATAGCGGAGAGGCTCATTACAATCAGGGCAGGTGAACACCGTCTTACACCCCTTACACTGAATATATTTGCTCATGCCAGTATGATTGAGGGATAGCACGACATCCTCGTTGCGCTTCAGACATGCAGCAATTTCTTCTTGCAACCGCTCGGAAACATGGGAGGTATTACCTCCTCGAAATTCATCATGAAGTGAGATGATGGTCGGTGAAAATGTATACGGTGTTTTTGGGTGCGTACAGGGAATGTATGAGTACTCTTCAAGACGCGGTGCGCATGAAGTGTATATGAGCCGGGCACGGTAGCTTTGCGCTTTGTGATACGCACTACTACAACTGTCAATGAGCGGAGAACCCTCATGAAGTTTGTGATTGCGATGTTCGCTTTGATCAACAATGATCGTATGAAGATTCTTGAAAGGGGTTGCTAAGAGATGTCGGGTTCCTATCAACACCACGCACGTTCCATTTGTTGCCATAGTTCTCATGAGTCGTGTCGCGCGTAGTCCGTCGTCGGCACGGGAAATAATAATATCCTTATTTTTTGACAGCAGTGCTGCGAGGTGAGCAGTACGTTCATCGTTGGGGGTAATAATGATAAGCGGCTCTTTTTTCTTGCGACTGGTTTGGATAAGAGAATGATACAACTCAACGCAATCCTTCTCTGATTGATAATGAAAGAGCGTAGGTCGTACTGATGTTTCAAGGGGAAGTTGTCGTCGAGTTTTAGGAGGTGCGACAACAGAAACAGTACTTTTTTGTTTTGATTGTTTTGTTAGGGGAGTGGGAAAGGCAATACGCAGTATGGTTGCGGGTGAAACACAGTACCATTGTGCGGTGGCAAGTATGTATGTGATTTCTTCATTTGGCAATGAAGTGAGGTCGGGACGTGTGTGTATTACGGCTTTGAGTTTTGGAGTGATTTGGTCAGAAGCAGTATGAACTACAACCCCTACGATCGTTTTATGTCGAAACGGGATTTCAACAAATGTGCCAGGGAGCAAATCTCCTATGGTATCGGTGTCAAACGTATAGTCAAAAAAACCCAGATGTCTGGGAAGTCGAATGCAGGGAATGATAGTCGCGCGTTGTATCATGTACTTATAGTATATACTCCATAACCAGATGGCCGACCCCTAATGGCGCTTCATACGAAAGCGTATGGGTAGTATAGGAAACGTTTTTCAGTACTCCTGATAATACTGCCAAGGAAGGCATTGAACATATTTTGACACTCTCAATCATTTCAGGAGAGGTAGTCCCTAGTTTCCCAAACTCTTTTTTTTCAAATATTTTAATGATGCGCTGATCAAATTTTTTGGCATCCTTGTGAAATCCGCCTGGAGCTTCTTCTGAAAGAGTGTGCGATAGATCACCCGAGGCAATCATAGCCGTACGTCCCGGATAACTAGCAAGTGCATCATACAACCCAATGCCGGTACGGGCAAGCTCGGGAAGGTGGGCTGAAAGCGGGGGATAGATGACCACGATACGCATCCCGCTTTCGATTCCTAAGGCCAAGAGTGGCACTGATGCCGAATACTCCATTCGTTCGTCGGTATGATATACCCATGGCATTTTTGCTTCGTCGAAATGGTGTTTGAGGTAATCAATAAGTATGTGATCGGATCGGAAGGATTTTTGAGTGGTAAAATCAGAGAACTCTTCAAATGAGGCAGAGTATGAAGTGCTATGTTGTAGTTGGAATACAGGGTCTTTATGAGGCGCATGAGGCGCAAGAATAACTAGTGTGTCAATCGCATGGTCAATAATATGTTGTCGGATGGTTGCAATCGCACCGTAGGTCTGTAGCATTTCATCTCGTTTTTCTTTTCCTATCGAAGGAAGCAATAGCGGTGTGTGGGGCACGAGTGCTGCGTAGACAAGAGGCATATTATTTACGAAGTGAGGCGGTTGTTACTGAGGTGGCAGTATCAGTCCCAATATCGATTGGTTCACCTTCAATATGGAGGCTTAATGCACGATCAGAGGTGTGGACTACGTTTTCCTCTTGGAATCCCAATACCGCAAATGTTTCTTTGGAGGCAATCGGGCGCTTTTGTCCGTTTGAGATGATATATATTGAGGCGCTGCCCGGAGAAGTAATAACGGTCCCATCTTCAAAGATGGCAGGGCCTCCTGTAGGAATAGCATCCAACTCTTTAGTTGTCTTGCTGGTCTTTTTTACATATTGATAATTGACGGCAAGGATTTCAGGTGCCCAGATTGGATGTTTAATACCTTGTTTTACAAAGAATATGCCACCAGTTTTTTTGTCTTGAAATAATTGGCCGCGTGGGTTGTCATCGACTTTGCTAATCAAACCACCAAGCGGGATAGCGTTAAGCTCTTTGTCTGAGATTTTGGAAACTTCCTCAGGATTGAAGCCAAGCTGGCTAAACACTTTTTTGGAAGTGATGCCGTATCGTCTGTCATCAACGATCAAGAATATTGCGCCTTTCGTTGATTTAAGCAAAGAATATTGAGCAAATTTGATTGATTCGCCCGTGCTATATTTGTCGAGATCACCTTTTTTAACATGAATGATTTGACTCGTGCTGTAGCGGGACATGAGTGCACCAACAGAAGCAAACAGTCTCTTTTTGCCGTCTTGCAATAGCCATACTGACTTAGAGCCTTCTTCTTGAACCACCGTACCGTCGGGATAGAATTTACCAAAATACCGAGTCCACAACTTCCAGAAGTTTTCGTTGCCGTGTAAGTGGGGAGTATAGTTGTAGAGCGCTGCAGTAGCGTTGTTTTCAGGAATCACCAATTGGCCGTCAATGGAAGCCGGCGAGCCGATTTTGTAGCTAAATTTAGCAGGATTGGTGGTGTAATATACTTTTTGGAATGCAGCATTTTCAACTTGATTAGCAAACCCTTTGTATTTTTGCAATTTAGGATCATTAGGGGAACAACTATCGCACACCGCATATCCTGTCGCCCAATCGTAGTTGTATTGGCGAGGGGATGGATTTTCGATCAGGCTCTGCTCTTTTTGAAGCAATACTAAGAGCACTTTGGGGTTGATGCGATACTCTTCTGCAGCGTGTTCGATGATTTCAGATGCGCGTTTTACTAATCCAGTACTATCAGGAAATAACATTGACGCGAGCGATGAACCTTTTTGTTCAAGGAATGACTGGATTCCGTTGGTATCCATTGCTTTTGTATCAAAAAACTCTCCATCAGAGATGATCTTGTTAGGGTTAAATGAAAGGGCATAGATCGGTTCAAGAGGTGCTGCGAGTAGGGAAATGAGGGCAACAATAACGGTAATTGAAGAAAATAGTCCTTTTTTATGGGAAATATTACTGTTTTTCATATATGGGCATTATAGCATAAAAAGAGGCTGAAAACAAAGGTAAAAGCAAGGATGCTAGATTTATCATCCATTTTGACAGGTATATACTTGACAAAATGGCTAAAATATGCTATAGTGATCGGGTTATTATAGTTTCTTTGAAAAAGGAGAAAAAATGGAAATTGAAGTAGTTAGTGTGAAAAAAAGCATCCCTAGTTCGAGTGAGTTTCTGTTTATGGAGATTCCAGAAGGGACAAAGTACATTTGTCCTGCCGCGGGAGGTATAGAGCAGACTGCAGATTTTACCCATCTAGAGGAGTGTAAGGGGCAATATGCTTCGAACAATAGCACTCTTGCTTTTATTGACAGCGAGGGAAAAGGATACGTTGGTCCTTATGACAAAGGACTCGTTGAAGAATTGCAAGTACTAGGTTATCAGTCGGGTAACTTTTGGGTTCCGTTTTCAAACGGTGAATATCCATCCGAACAGCCCATGAAGGATGAATATACAAAAATGAAGGAAGGTGCTCGGGAAAAAAGGATAGACAGGCGTATTAAAGAGATCGATGCTCATTATCTCACTACAGGTTATACTAAAGGTTTAAAGCCTGTTCAAGAGTTAATCAATTTTTTTGAGTGTGTTGACGGTATTGCTTATCAAAAGACTGGCACTACCACGCTTATCCTTATTAAAGAACCAAACGATGGGAATGATATCAATCGTTCAAGACTGCACTTTCAGGGTACTTTTGACATAGAAGGCGCCTATATAGTTTTCATCGATATTCTCTGTAGGGCATGGGTAGGTCCTTATATCAAAGACATTGTTGATATTCTAATAGCGTGCGGTTATAGATATAAGATTTATCCTTTTAGAGTACCTTTTGCAAAAGGGGAAATGAAGTTAGATAAAAAAATATATCATATGGCCATGCATAGTGATAAGGGTGAGCTGTAGGAGGTATAATGGGAAATGCAGTAATTTTGGTGGATTATTCTCTTCAATGGAAGCAGGTGGTGGCAAATCATAACACAAAGAAGGAGGTTGAAGTCATTCGAGTGGATGCGCGCGATTCACTCGAAATCGAAGATATCATACGATTATTTCCCATATTTGAGATATGTACAAAAGAGCAGCTTGCTCCATTTGTATTTCTCATTAAGGAAATGATTGCTGTTCTCGCAGCACGTCAACCGTGTTGCAATAAATAAATAAACCAAAAACTCCTCTATGGAATCAATCCAAAGAGGAGTTTTTTAATATATGGTGATTATTTTGCTGTTTCTATGATAATTTCATCATCTTTGACATCAAGTTTTGCCTTGCCCCCCTCCTTTATTTCGCCGTCAACGATCTTGAGTGCAAGCGGATCAAGGATGGTTTGCTGGATGACACGCTTGAGGGGGCGGGCGCCATAGTACGGATCAAAGCCGCGTTTTGCAAGGAGTTCCACCAGTTTCTTAGAATACTTCACGGTAATATCTTGTTTGGCGAGGCGTGCTACCACACTGTGCAATTGAAGTTCGACGATATGATCGATGTGTTCTTGTTCAAGTGGGTGGAAGGTGATCACTTCATCAATGCGATTGAGAAACTCCGGTTTGAATTGCTGTTGCAAAAGGGTGTGGATGCGCGCTTCCATGTCTTTAACATCAACACGAGATTTTTGCTTGTCATCTTCGGTGAATCCCATATCAACAGAACGGATAAGATCGCCGCCGAGGTTTGAGGTCATGATAATGATCGTATTTTTGAAATTGACTTTGCGCCCCTTTGAGTCAGTAAGATGTCCTTCGTCAAGAATTTGCAACAAAAGGTTGAACATCTCGGGATGCGCTTTTTCCACTTCATCAAAGAGTACGACGCTGTAGGGTTTGCGGCGAATCTGTTCCGTAAGCTGGCCTCCTTCATCATAGCCAACATATCCCGGAGGGGAGCCGATCAAGCGGCTGACAGCATGTTTCTCACCATACTCACTCATGTCAATACGAATCAATGCCTGAGGATCATTAAACATGAAATTAGCAAGTGTTTTTGCCAGTTCTGTTTTACCAACACCCGTCGGTCCAATGAAGATAAATGATCCGATCGGACGACTTTCTTCAGAAAGTCCGGCGCGGGAACGGCGTAGTGCATTGGAAACTGCCTGGATAGCGGTTTGTTGTCCCACCACTCGTTGAGCGAGATACTTTTCTGCATGGGCAAGTTTTTCGGCTTCGCTTTGGAGCATTCGTACGGCAGGGATTCCCGTCCAGCGCTGGACAATGGTGGCAATATCTTCTTCTGTTACTTCTTCACGAAGGAAGCGATGGTCTTTTTGAAGTGCATTGAGTTTTTCTTCCGCCTTCTCTACTTCTTTTTGTAATTGAGGGATGGTGCCGTAACGGATTTCAGCAACCCGAGAAAGATTGACCTGACGTTCAGCAATATCTGCCTCTTGTTTGAGCTGTTCGATCTCTTTACGGAAATTACGCACACTAGTAATGAGTTCTTTTTCATGTTTCCACGAAAGTTCAAGACGGTTTGATTCTTCTTTAATTTCGGCTAGTTCTTTTTGAAGCTCTTTCAAACGCTTTTTGGACTGCGCGTCTGATTCTTGCTGGAGCGCTTGTTTTTCAATTTCACGTTTTATGACATTACGTTTGAGAGTATCAAGCTCTACTGGTTGGCTATCAATTTGGAGACGAATTGCAGACGTTGCTTCGTCGACAAGGTCGATGGCTTTATCAGGCAAGTAGCGGTCTGAAATATATCGGTAGGAAAGCTGAGCAGCAGCGACAATGGCGGCATCCGTAATGCGGACACCATGGTGGACTTCATATTTTTCTTTGATACCGCGCAAGATGGCAATCGCGTCATCGACGGTTGGTTCATATACGGGTACTTGCTGGAAACGGCGTTCAAATGCCGCATCATTTTCAATATACTTGCGATACTCTTTAAAGGTAGTCGCTCCAATCATGCTCAATTCACCACGCGCAAGGGCAGGTTTGAGAAGGTTTGAAGCATCAATAGCACCTTCGGCACCGCCAGCGCCCACAAGGGTATGAAGCTCATCAACAAACATGATGACTTTTCCTGCGGCATTTTTTACTTCTTTCATGACGGCTTTGAGGCGGTCTTCGAAATCGCCGCGGAACTTTGTACCGGCAACCAATGCTCCGATATCCAAAGAGAGGAGTTCCTTATCTTTGAGCGATTCAGGGACGTCGCCGGATGCGATGCGCTGGGCAAGGCCTTCAACGATTGCGGTTTTTCCTACCCCTGCTTCACCAATGAGCACCGGGTTATTTTTGGTGCGACGAGAAAGTACCTGCATGACGCGACGGATTTCTTCATCGCGGCCAATGACGGGGTCGAGTTTTTCTTTGCGGGCAAGGTCAGTCATGTTGACCGTGTATTTTTCAAATACTTGATATTTGCTTTCAGGATCCGGGTCAGTGATTTTGTGGTTGCCACGAACTTCCGCCAGTGTCTTGAGCACGGCATCGTATTCAACATTCATGGTGCGCAAGATGTATTGGGCGACTGACGGCACTTGGATCAACGCGAGAAAAATATGTTCAGTGCTGATGTATTCATCTCCGAGATTTTTTGCTTCACGATCTGCTTGGCTCATGACGCGGGCAAATTCTTGGGATACATACACTTGACCCCCCATTTCCATAGGGGCAAGAGGAAGCAGTTGAAGTTCTCCCTCTAGTTTTTGTTGAAGGTCTGAACTGGAAACCTCCAGCTTTTGTAAAATACTTACGACAACGCCCTCGGCATGGCTGACCAGAGAATAGAGAAGGTGAGTAGGAGTAAGTTCTTGATGGTTTTTATCGGCGCACAGCATTTGTGCTGCTTGCAGTGTTTCCTGTGCGCGGGTGGTGAATTTGTTGTTCATCATAAGGAGGGTTTTGGTGTTAGCACTCGACTCGAGTGACTGCTAATATCACTATATCGCGCTGTGGGGAGATGTCAATAGTGGTGTTCATATAGTATACTATGAATATACCATTTTCTATGGCAAAAGAAGAATTATTTCCTGAACCTCTTTTGTATCAAAAAGCAGCTATCTTCAAGCATGCAGAATTATTTCAATATTTAAAAACTACCGACCACGGAATCTCACAAGAAGAAAGCATGCGCCGAGCGACATTTTATGGGCCCAATCGTATTAAGACCGATGATACGCATTGGTATGATATTTTTATCGATCAATGCAAATCGTCTTTTGTTTATTTACTGTTGATTGCTTCCGTCCTTTCTTTTTTTATTGGTGATCACATTGAAGCAATCATGATAGCCATCTTTTTGGGTGTTAATATTGGATTAGGTTTTTTTCAAGAAATGCGAGCGTTGCATGCACGAAGTAGTTTGCGAAAATATATCGTTCATCACATACGCGTTCGTCGGGCCGGAAGCACAAAGGATATCAATGCGGAAGAAGTGGTGGTGGGTGATATGTTGATCATTAATGCGGGTGATATTGTTCCTGCTGACGGGGTTTGGGTATCGACTACTCGTCTTGAAGTGGATGAATCAATTCTTTCAGGAGAATCATTGCCGATCAAAAAAACCACCACGCCACTAACGAAAGCGCCAGCAGATTATTTTAAAGCCCTCAACTGTGGGTTTTCACAAACAAAAGTGGTGGCAGGGACTGGTACTTTGTTGGTGACCGCCATTGGCGATGCGACCGTGGCTGGATCATTGTTTGTCAGTACTAATAGGCATCATGAGCCCAGTGAATTCGAACGCGGTATTCAGCGTTTGAGCACTATGTTGTTTGCCTTAGTGTCAATCACTATTCTCGTCTTGGTTGTTTTAAAGATCTTCTTACAACATGAAACAAGCATGGTGGAGTTGGTAGTCTTTGGTATT
The DNA here is from genome assembly GCA_964357385.1 of uncultured Gammaproteobacteria bacterium. Classification (GTDB taxonomy): domain Bacteria; phylum Patescibacteriota; class Patescibacteriia; order JACQRZ01; family JACQRZ01; genus JAHFJA01. The sequence goes on along the minus strand of CAYHKW010000022.1, from coordinate 656 downwards.
GCCATGGTGGTGGGGGCGGTACCTGAGGCATTGCCGTTTGTAACGACGTTTTCCATGTCACGCGGTGCGATCCATTTAGCAAAAAAAGGAGTGATCATCAAGAGATTGTCAGTTATTGAGGATTTAGGGGGTGTTGATATTTTTTGTACTGATAAAACAGGGACGCTGACTGAAAATGCGCTGAGCGTCGCATCGATTTGGGGACAGTCTAAGGAGGTGCGTGCATGGGCGCGATATAGTGCATGGGATGCTCAAGCAAAACATTTCAAAGATGGAGTGTTTGACATCGCCATCGCAAAAGGAGCAACCAAATCAGAAATTGCAGCATGCCGACGTTTGAAGATCGAATCAACAATTCCATTTGATCCTATAACGCGTGTTGAACAGACCACGATCATTGATGGAGGAAAGAGGGTGTATATTATAAAAGGGGTGCCAGAAATGTTTTTTCCCGCGATACCTAAAGTAAAAAGAGTTGAGGGGGAACGGTGGTTGCAGTCGGAAGGACAAAAGGGGAGACGCGTACTGGCAGTGGGGGTTGTGCGGGGTAATCCGTCCACTCATGCTGATATGATGGCGCGCATAGATTTTGTAGGGATGATTTCATTTGAAGATCCACTAAAGCGAGGGGTCAAAGCCATTTTGTCTCATGCTCG
>CAYHKW010000021.1:0-16164 GCA_964357385.1 uncultured Gammaproteobacteria bacterium | reverse complement strand
ACCTCCTGAATTAAAAGGTGTCCCATCATCGGGTTGACCCAGTTCAAGATCTGCTAACGGTGTGTCCGCGGTAGGAATGCTATTATAGATCAGCACGCGGTGATTAGCTGCGTCTGAAATATATAATTTTGTGCCATCTGAACTTACAAATGCTGGAAAACTCAATCCACATGCGTCGATCGGAGTAGCACCGTCACAACCTAACTTCACAGTAACACCATTTGCTGTACCTGTAGTAAAATTGTCCTGACCTATTACATTGTTTGCCGCTGTTCCGCTTGCTGTCGGGATCGTATTCCAAATCAACACGCGGTTATTGCCTGAATCGGCAACAAATAATTTTGTTCCATTTACCCATACCCCTCCGCCACCGCTTCCAAAACTTAAGGTTGATGCGCTTATACCTCCATTATTTGCAGTACCTGAATCAAATGCATTGCCATCATCAGGCTGACCCAACACCACATCCGCGTCATCAAAATTGCTTGTCGGGATCGTATTCCAGATGAGAACACGATTGCGGGCTGAATCAACGACAAACAGTTTGGTTCCATTCGAGTACACGGCCGTCGGGGCGCTCATTGTCCGTGCGGTAATAGCAGTAAGTGACGTATCGCTATTAAAAACAAACGAGACTTGGCCCAGAACTACATCAGGCAAAGAAGTAACACTGGTCGGCGCGGTATTGTAGATAAGAACCCTGTTGTTTGATCGGTCAGCAACGAAAAATTTTCCATTGACATCTTTGAATCCTTGTTCAATCAGGCTAAACCCCTCCACTTTATTATTTCCGATGATGCGCTCCGGTAGCGGATTATTTGCGGTAATATCGGCGCTACTGATCTCTACTTTTTTATAGAGCGAAGCATGAAATGAAGAAAGTACCGTAATCGTTACCATAACAGCGATCATAATCACTGCTAGATGCATTTTACGAAATACGCCAATTTTCTTATTCTTTTTAGCTACTAAATTTGATATGAAATTCGGCATGGTATTCGAGAGATTATAGAACGTAGATGTAGGTTCATACCAAAGTAGTATACCACATGTGTAATACGTATCTTGCTGCAATTATCCCCATAAATTAATCAAATACAATATTTTTTAAATGACGAATCTTTACACTATGGCGGGGTACGTCGATATCCACGGCAACAATATCAAAACGTATATATCGAATAGGAAATAGTGCTGTATAGGATGAGAGTGCTTTATTCATACGCTTTCGCTTCTTCAAATCAACCGCCTCTTCGCCAAATCCATACGCACGAGAAGTACGTGTTTTTACCTCAACAACGATTAAATCACATTCGAGGCGCGCAATTATGTCAATTTCTCCCCCGCGTACGTAAAAATTGCGGACGAGGATCTCATAGCCTTTCCGCACAAGAAAATCACTTGCAAGCTGTTCACCAAAGGTACCAATGTCTTTACGAAGCGAGGAAGAGTGATTACTTTTTGAAATATTTTGAGAATTCACCTTTTTTTATTGCTGCTGCACGTTTAGCGGGGTTGCGAACATATGCTTCGTGAGCGATTGATACGCCCCACACCACCAAACCAATCCCCCATGCCAGCAAGAAATAGCGTGACCCAAGCACTGGAATCCCTTCGTATGCGAAAAAAAGTAAGAATAACCCAAACACTGCCATTGTTTCCAAACAACGAGAGATCCTTGAAATTATTGCTTTTGTTAGTGAATCTCTCGTTTTTCTCTTTTGATGTGCGGTAATACGCAATACCACATCAGCAATAATCATGCCAAAAAAGATAGCAGATAAGATACTGACACCGCGGGTGCTGAGCGGAAACGGGTGTGCAGAAAACCAATATCGAACATCATATAAATGAGGAGCAATCATACGTGTATACTGTTATTTCTTGAAAATAAGACCGTAGTGATAAGGGCCAGCGTCGAATTCATCGAGAAGCGAAAGATGGAGTTCTTGCGCAATATCTTTTACTCTTTGAGGAGAAACACGACGGTCGGATGGGGGTCCAAAAGGAGAGCCTGATGTCTTCCAATCAATTACCATAAGACGGCCAACCGACTTTATCATGCGACTCGCCTCTTGTACAATGCGATCATGCTTTGTGTTTTGAAACAATATATTTATAAGGATTGCCAAGTCACATGACTCTGGTGGAATTTCCACAATGCCTCCCCTTTCAAGATCAGACCACACTGGGATAACATTGACAATATGCTCTTGCTTCATTTTGCCTTCAACTACTTTTAGGACGTTTTTCTGTATATCTACGGCATATACCTTACCTTTTAGCCCAACTGCTTTTGCGAGCGGTCCCACAAAATGCCCGCTTCCGCCACATCCCAAATCAGCCACAATATCGCCATCGTGAATATCAAGACGAGAAATGATCATGAGGGGATCAATAAGGGCGGTACCCCCTCGAAGCGCTTGTTCTGACATACAATAGAGTAAAATAGAGAGTTGGAAACAATATATATAGTATATCATACCATATTCATACTCACTTATTTTGCTGAATATCCTTTTAAATATAGTCTTTATCTAGTATTTCAAATATTGTGCGACGCATTTAGACTGTTGTATTGCACATCATTGGGTACCAATGTTCCACGTGGAACATGTATGTAACTATGTCTATTTCAGATAAACCAGCAGTTGTGAGTAAAATAAAAAGAGGTTTAACATTTTTTTGTTAAACCTATGACAATATTGAAACAAGCCATTGCGTACATCGACTAAAAAATGTTCCACGTGGAACATTTTGAGTCTCACTCACCTCTTTTAGGGTATCTTTCGCAAAATGTTCTATTAAATATGAAAGGAATTGCCCTTCATTTATATGCAATAGCTTTGATATTTGTGATATCGCCTGCTGGTGTGTTCGGTCTTTAATGGTAATTGTATACGCTTTAACCCCGCTCGTTGATCGTTGAATGGCACAATATTGGACCCATTTACCCACTTGATCTCTTTTTGATTGATAGTGTTTCAGCCCTTCGACGCTTTTATGGTCTGGCAACGTGCTCAGAACATGTATCAAATACTTTGAAAGACTTTTGTGTCTGAGATTGATAAGTTTCACATGGATCGGCCACTCAAGCGCTTTTGGCATATAACACCTAATCTGCATGGTGTTTTTATATTCTTTCGAAGACAAGCGTTACACCTCCTTAATAAAATAAATATATTGTGAAGAACTGATTCTATTATAGAACGTAGATCGTCTCTTGCCAAAATGTTCCACGTGGAACATTTTGAGAGCATCATAGCTTTACTTAATTCGAATATACAAAAAACCCGCATTTCTGCGGATTCCTTGATGAGTCTTTACCAAATGGTATAGCTCTGAATTGACACTGTAATTAGTATACTATATCAAGAGAGTCTGTCAACATCCATTTAAGTGACCGTGGGTGCTGGACATGCCACCTGGCCGAGCCCAGCACATTGATTATTATAATATCGTTTCATAAAATGTTCCACGTGGAACATTTTACACCCTACTTGATTATACCGCTTTAAAGTATATAATAATACTATAGTATTTATCTCAATTATATTTAATAGGGGGGGGTAGAGTAAGATCACACTATTTGAGATTATTTGAAAATATAGTCATCAATCAATCTTTAAGCAAAACTGCAAGGAGGTGGCTTCGCTATCCATCACCTGCGATGATGTTTTGTACCAAAAGCGTATCAAATACAGTAGACATACCAAGCTATATCATACACACTAACCTATATTTCCTAAACAAAAAAGTCCTCAAATAAGAGGACACTTTTGGTGCGCGTAGATGGACTTGAACCATCGACCTGTGACTTATAAGATCACTGCTCTAACCGACTGAGCTATACGCGCATGCTGAGGTATCATACGACCCCACACCACCCTTGTCAAAAACAAGCATTTCTGTAAGAGTGTGCTATAATATTCTCAATAATATAAGCCTTATCCGAGACCTATATGCAACACATCTCCCACATTCTTCATTCGCTCGGTTTTGTCGAAAGTGAAACCAAGACATATATCGCTTCCTTGGAGCAAGGTCCTGGTACTGTTATTGATCTCACAAAACGAACAAAGCTCTCTCGTCAGGCAACATACGTTGCTATTGAGACACTTACGAATCGTGGTTTGATGTCCAGCCTCATGAAAGGCAAGAAAAAGTATTATGTTTCTGAGGATCCTGATAAATTGCTTTCCTATGCAGAGCGAAAGCAGCAAGAAATGAAAGAAAAAATTACTGATCTTGGTCGTGTGCTCCCTGAACTTAAACTTAAGGCTCACGGTGAACGCCCTGTCGTAAAAATGTTTGAAGGAAAAGAGGGGATTAAAGCTATCATGGAAGAAGTGGAACATTCAAAACTTACTTACCTCAAAGCTATTTCAGATGTACAGGCAGTAAATCAAGTACTTTCCAGAGAAGACACCGCTCCACTGCGAGAGGTATTACTTAAAAATAAGGTAAAAGTTGATTATCTTGTTCCTGTTGGTACACCTCCTGCTGAAATTAGTAACAACTTAGTACTTCCTGAAGAATATAATCATTTCAATTCTGAGATCATGATTATTGATAATAAAATAGTGTTTGTGACCTTTGAAGGAAAAATGAATTCAGTCATTATTGAAAGTGCAGCATTAACCAAAACACTTGGAATCCTATTTGATCTCGCAGCCAAGCATCTCAAATAAATAAAAAAGTCTACCCATAATTGGTCTGGGTAGACGTAGTTTGGTTATTTAGGTAACCATGCCTTTTCTCTTTTTCAAACTCAATTTATCATAGCCCCCTCCTTCGCCATAAGGCTTAGAAGGCGTCTGCCGCTAGTGTGTTGAGCTTTGACGGATATTGTCCCGTCCTTAATATTTTCATTGTTGACCATCAACGACTGCAATGTGCCCCGATGGTGGGATAATGAAAATATTGTAGGTTTTACATCCATTGTGCCTCCATACGAGCATATACGGTTCGCGACGCCGTTGTGCTCACTTGAATAAGTTATAAAGAATACAACTTAACTAAAGAATAGCATATTTTCATAGAAATGTCAAGCATAATAGGGCATTTTCCATAAATATGTCATTTTTTCCTATAAAATAAAGGAAATTTGCCTCTCTGACGCCGACTTGGTAGTATTAGGGTATATTTATCACTTACTCGCTATGGACACTCCCAATACCCTTCCCAAGGCCTATGAGCCGCAATTAGTTGAAGATCGTATCTATAGAGCATGGGCTGATTCCGGTCTTTTTAATCCTGATGCCTATCCAGAGGCTGAAAATCCTTTTTGTATTATCATGCCCCCGCCCAATGCAACAGGGAAACTGCATACGGGTCATGCAATGATGTTAGTACTCCAAGATCTCATGGTTCGCTACCATCGCATGAAAGGGGACAAGGCCTTATGGCTGCCGGGAACTGACCACGCTTCAATCGCAACACAAAATGTTGTTGAAAAAATTCTTGCTCGAGAAGGTACAACCCGCCATGAATTGGGACGAGAAAAATTCCTTGAACGCGTTGCTCATTTTGTTGAGGAATCAAAAGATACTATCCGAGGTCAAGTGAAGCTTATGGGATCAAGCTGTGATTGGAGTAGGGAACGATATACTCTTGAACCAGCAATGACGCGTGCAGTACGCACGATGTTTGTAAAAATGCATGAAGATGGCCTTATCTATCGTGGCACGCGCATCGTGAACTGGTGCCCTCGCTGCATGTCGACACTTGCCGATGATGAAGTCGAACACAAGGAACGCGAAGGCTCCCTCTATTATATTACCTATCCCATCAAAGGTACTGACAAACATATTACGGTTGCCACCACCCGCCCAGAAACACTATTTGCTGACGTTGCTATTGCAGTCAATCCTGCCGATGACCGCTACAAACAATATATCGGCAGCGCAGTAGTGCTTCCATTACTTAATCGCGAGATTCCCATCATTGCCGATGACTATGTTGATATTGCATTTGGTACCGGTGCGCTGAAAATCACCCCCGCACATGCACCGAATGATTTTGAAATTGGTAAAAAATATAACCTTGGCGTATTTCGCATTATTAACGATGAAGGCCATCTTAACTTTGATGCACTGAGAAAAGAAGGATACGACACCACATCTATACAACCCTTTGAAGGAATGGAACGATTCGCTGCACGCGAGGCAGTGGGACTTGCATTACAGCAAGCAGGGTTTCTTGAAAAACAGGAAACACACACCTCAACCGTGGGGCTTTGTTATCGCTGCGACACCATCATTGAACCCCTCACATCATTGCAGTGGTTTGTCAGTGTTGATGCAAAAGTTCCCCAGCGCAATGAATCATTGAAAGAAATGGCAATACAAGCAGTGCGAAGCAAAGAAATAACCATCATTCCCCAACGATTTGAACAACAATATTTTCATTGGATGGAAAACTTACACGACTGGTGCATCTCACGACAAATCTGGTTTGGTCATCCGATCCCTGTTTCATATTGTCTTACCTCAAATGGCGGATGCGGAGAGATCATTGTCTCAATCGAGCAAACCACCACATGTCCAAAATGTGGCAATACAAACCTTACTCATGAAGAAGATACGCTTGATACGTGGTTTTCATCCGGCATGTGGACGTTTTCCACGTTAGGATGGCCCGATGCGGTGGAATACAAAAATGGCACTATAATAAAAAAAGGGGACTTGGCAACATTTCATCCCACGACAGTGGTTGAAACCGCATATGACATTCTTACCACCTGGGTTTCCCGTATGGTAATGATGACAAAATATGCGCTCAATGAAGTGCCATTCAAAAACGTATATTTCCACGGGCTCGTACTGGACAAGGATGGGAAAAAAATGAGCAAGTCTCGACCTGAAACCGCGATTGATCCACTAGAAATGATCACCAAGTATGGCGCTGATGCGTTGCGCATGAGTTTGATTTCAGGTGTTACTCCTGGAAACAACATGCGCCTTTCAGAGGAAAAAATTGAAAGCAACCGAAACTTGGTAAACAAAATTTGGAATATTAGCCGCTATGTACTCACCTTTACTGCCGGTGATACCACTCAGCAAACTGACTACAGTCTTGCCGATCAATGGATCATCAGCAAACTCAACCGCCTTATCACAGACGTCTCAAGCGCAATTGAGCAGTATGAATTTTCACGCGCTGCTGAAATACTACGCGTGTTCACTATCGATGATTTTGCCGACTGGTATATTGAGGTCAGCAAAGTAGAAGGAGGCAAGAGAACATTACTGCTTTCCATTCTTGAAGTGCTTCTTGTCTTATGGCATCCTCTCATCCCGTTTGTCACGGAAGAAATCTATCATCTTGCGCATTCATCATTCCCTGAAGGAGAAAACTCACGCCCCTCTCTTTTGATGGTGCGTGCATGGCCGCTTGCAAACCCGAATGCTATTAGTGAACAAACAGAAACCGATTTTGCAGTGATTCAACAGATCATCCAAACACTGCGCAATAGCCGCGCAGAAAACCATATCCCCGCAGGAGAACAAATCGACATAATCATATATACCCCTCACCGCGGTGCGTTTATTACCCCTCACACCAACACGATTGCCCGTCTTACTAATGCAAACAATATCACCATCCAGGAAACAGGGGAGCGACCAGCAAGTGCGTTGTTTGTCCAAGTAGAAGATATTGAGATGTATATCCCTTTGAGCTCAATGAAAATTGAGGAAGAGCGCGTACGTCTTGATAAGGAGATTGCAAACATCGAAGGCCTCATCGGGCGCACCAACGCACAGCTTGCGAATCAGGAATTTGTTGCAAAAGCTCCCGAACATATTGTCCACGACATGAATCTCAAAGTTGCGAACTACCAAGATGAACTCGTACGTATGCAACAGCAACGCAAAAGATTGGTATAATGAACGTACATAATTGGTATCAACACATATGACACACAATGATTCCCATCATTCCTTGCTTTCGCGTGGCGTTGCAGAAGTGATTGATAAAAAACACCTTGAAGCACGCTTGAAAAAAGGCGAGAAGCTTCGCATCAAATACGGCATTGATCCCAACAAGCCTGACTTGCATATCGGTCATGCCGTGCCACTACGCAAGCTACGTGAATTCCAAGACGCCGGGCATACTGCCGTGTTGATTCTTGGCGATTACACCGCGCAATTGGGTGACCCATCGGATCGTTCTGATGCGCGCAAACTTATCAGCGCTGAAGAAACAAAGCGCAATGCCGATAGTTATCTTACTCAAGTGTTTTCCATCCTTGATAAAAAGAAAACTGAAGTGCATCGCAATTCGGAATGGTTTTCAAAATTCACTTTGCGTGATGTGATCGAGCTCATGGCATGCACTACCAGTAATCGTCTCATGGCTCATGAAACATTTGGCAACAGGATAAAACGCGGACAGGCTCTCCATCATCAAGAAACACTGTATCCTCTCCTTCAAGGCTATGACTCTGTGGCAATAAAAGCAGATGTCGAGCTAGGCGGTATGGATCAAAAGTTTAACGTGCTTATGGGACGCGAAATCCAACATGCGCATGGCATGCCCGAACAAGACGTGATCCTCTTTCCTTATATCCCTGGTACCGACGGTGCAGAAAAGATGTCAAAGAGCCTTGGCAACACCATCAACCTTACCGACACAGCTACCGATATGTACGGTAAAGTGATGTCTATCCCTGATGCATTACTGTGGAAATACTTTGAACTGACCACCGGTGTTCCTGAAACAGAAATCAATGAGATGTCCCGTCAGATCAAAGCCGGCACACTCAACCCTCGCGATGCAAAGATGTACCTCGGCCGCGAAATCGTTACGACCTATCACAGCAAAAAAGACGCAGAACAGGCAGAGCTGCAATTCATTCAAGTGTTCCAACAACAAAAGAGACCAGATGAGATTCCTGAAATGAAATTCAAAGGAAAGAAACTCTCACTAGTTGATATTCTCGTCGAAAGCAAACTCGCCACCAGTAAAACCGAAGCTCGTACCCTCATCAAGCAGAAGTCAGTAAAGATCGATGATGAAGTAATCAGTGACGAAAAGCATGAAGTATCCCTTTCCAAGGATGGGGTCGTTATCCAAAAAGGGAAACGACACTTTATGAAGGTGATGAGTAAGTAAGGAGTATATAAAAAATCGAGCTCTTAGTGGCTCGATTTTTTATTACTGAATACCATTGACTAATTTACTATCTCTATGGTAGTTTAGAGCTGATATGAAATTACGACCATGAAAGGAGCCACAGAATGGGTGAAGTAACACAAGATGAGGAATTAAAAGAGTCCATTAACAATACAAAAAATGAAACCCTCGATCTATCGACATACATCGCATTTATCATTAATCCTTCTGCGGAAAGAAAACGAAAAAAAGAAGTACTAAGAAAATGTGCATGTTTAATCCTCAAGGGCGAATGCAATGTGGGAGATAAGGCAATTGATTTCCTGTATAAGATGAACATAGCTCTCGGCGATCAGAAGATTGAATTAAAATTGTTGCGTGATTTTATAGATATATTAACCCACCACGCATTCGATGATGAAGATTATGAAGGATGTACGCTGGCTAGGCAATTACTTCAAAATCACGATGATCTTCTTACACAGCAACAACGGAATGACTTATATGCTCGTTTGTTTATGGTCCGATCAGAAGACTTCCTATGGATTATCATTGAACAAGGGGAAAAGACTCCATGGCACAGAAGCACACATGAGCTCATACTAAAATTTGACGCTTCAACAACTAGTGGCTATTACATGTTTTTCAACCTAGCGACAATTATTTTTAAGGGTAGAAAAGAGTATACAGAACAGGCAAAAAAGAAACTTGAAGAAATATTACCTATTTTAAAAAAGAGAGAGATTAAGATTGATGTTGGTTATGTCGCTTCATACTTTGACAGGCCCTATGGAGATTGGTTGATACATGTATTTAAACCCTACATTATGGATCCAGATGGACTCACAGAACTTGTTGGTGACGCATTACAGGCAACAGAGGAGATTGCACAATCTAAATCAATATATGCACAAGATGCAAGAGATATTTTAGACTGTCTTAAAATAACTACATCGTAACAAAAAAAATCTAATATATGGAACCGTATTATCGGTTCCTTTTTATTTTATATACCTCATCCCCAACACAATCGCCAACGCTTGTCCGACATTGAGTGATTCAAGCTTTTTATCATGAGGAATCTGCAATGAAGTACCTGGTGTAGCGAGCTTGATTCCTGTCCCTTCTGATCCTGCAATGAGCAGGATTTTTTGTTCCATGGCACGAGCTGACTCTGTCGAAAGGAGCGTTGCGCCATTTCGCGCTTCAAGGCGATAGACTGGTCGTGCTAATTTCATAATCAGATCATCTGCATCTTTACGCTTGCATTCGATCCATGGTACGCAAAACATTGCTCCTACCGATGATCGGATGACTTTTGGGCTTGTGATATCTGCTGACTCGATCAATACCAGTGACGCATTAAACCCTAAACACAGACGTAAGATGCTTCCCACATTGCCCGGATCCTGGATGCCATCAAGCACAACAACAGTAGGGGAGGCCATCACTGCATCAAGTGACCATGTCGGAATGCGTGCCACTCCTGCCATATCTTGCGGAGTTTCTGTGGTGACGAGCTTGCTGAATTGTTTCGTATCCTTTGAAGAAAACGTAAACTCCACTGCCTTGCCGGCCGTTTCAATCACCTTTTTACCTTCCACCAAACAAAGGCCTTCCTGTTCGCGGCCTTTTTTCGTATGAAGCGACGCAATGAGTTTTTCTTGAGACTTGGTGAGCATAGGCTTGACAAAAGCAGTTATTGGGTGTATAGTGTGGTGTTGGTTCTTTTACAAACGAATCAAACAATATCATAGCATAAGGAGGGACGGATGACGAAAGGAGAACTCATTCTCGAAATGCTTATCAGGGCATTCGAGTTTTTATGGAAATGGGCGTTGAAATTTTTGAAGTGGCTAGGAAAGTTTGCCATCAAAACCCCAAAACACGCTCTTATTAGTTGTGTTGTTGGGTGTGGGGGATTGGTATATATGGTTCCATCATTACTCACTCCACAAATTCAAAGCCTATTGATATCAATTGGCATTATGTCTGGGCTTGGATGGATGTGCTACTTGTATATCTTAGGAAAAATCAGAAAGGCTAAAAAAATACTAGGATTAGGAGGAAAAAAGAAAAAGTAATGTTAAAGAGTTGGAAAGCGCTTTCACAAAGCGCAATAGGAATTCTATTATGCGGAGTGTTAGGTATTGGTGCGCTGCTCTTTATCTTCAATCGCGCCATACTCATGGGTTTGGTATTAATGGTTACTTCGAAATTCATACAGTTTCTCATGTATGCTCTCGTGTTTTCGTTAGTAATAGGGCTCGCAACAATGCCGTTTCGAGGAGGCGGAAAAAAATAATGACCGATACCTGGTGTATATACACTGGTTATCGGTTTTTTCTTTCCCAAATTATGTATGGGTGAATTATGACAATACGCGTTTGCATTTCTTCATTTTTTGTCGTATTATAAAGGAAATTGGAACGCATATGAAAACCTGGGACACACTTTTAACCGCATTATCACGCACAACGAAGGCCAGCATCAAATCATGCTACGGCACTGATTTTGACGTAAGCACCGAATCGTTTGTAAAGCCGCCTCAAGAATCGATGGGGGATCTGTCTTTTGTATGCTTTCCCCTTGCTGGTGTTGCAAAAAAAGCACCGGCACTGATTGCTGCTGACTTGGCTGCAACACTGAACGAACCAAAAGTCATTTCAAAACTTCCCGTGGTATCCATTCAGGCAATAGGTCCATATGTAAACATCACTCTCGATCCTGCTGGATTTGCAAAAAACCTTCTTCCTGAAATCATTTCACAAAAAACAGTGGGGCAGGTAGTGAAAAAAAAGAAAAACCATGTCATGGTTGAATTCTCACAAGCAAATACCCACAAAGCATTCCACATCGGTCATGTACGAGGGACGGTGCTTGGAGAAAGCGTGGCACGAATACTGGAATCAGCGGGGGACTCAGTGGTGAGGGCAAACTACCAAGGCGACAGCGGTATGCATGTAGCGAAATGGATTTGGTGTTACCAAAATTTTCATTCTGAACAAACGCCACAAAAAGATGAAAGCTGGATCGCTGGTATTTATGTTGATGCAGTAAAGCGACTCGCAGAGAACCCTGAATTACAAAAAGACGTTGAAGAGATAAACAGAAAACTGGATGAAGGAACCGATGAGGCACTAAATACACTATGGCAGACAACACGAAACAATTCGTTGGCTGCTTTTGAGCCTATCTACAAAGATCTAGGAACGCATTTTGATGAATACTTCTTTGAGTCTCAACTTGAACAGCAAGGAAAAAAACTGGTCAAAACATTGCTGAACAAAAAAATCGCGCGTATGAGTGAAGGCGCAACGATTATAGATCTAGAGCAATATAATCTTGGCGTGTGGGTATTATTGCGATCGGATGGAACGGTGTTGTATTCAACAAAAGACTTGGCATTGGCTGAAGAAAAATTTAAAAAGCATAAGATTGATACTGCGATTTATGTAGTAGGGAATGCACAAAGCTTGCACTTGCAACAATTGTTCAAGACGCTTGAATTAATGAAATTTAAGCAAGCAAAAAACTGCCACCATGTGCCCGTCTATGAAGTGCGCCTTCCTACGGGAAAAATGTCATCGCGTACGGGTGATAATATCTTGTACTCTGATTTCAAAAAAGAGCTCACGGCACACATGAAAGAAGAAATAAAAAAACGATCCACTGATCTTTCTGAAAAAGAATTGGATCATCGATCATTGGTGATTTCTATTGCTGCATTAAAATATTCAATGCTCAAACAAGACGCGCCGCGACCGATCGTATTTGTAAAAGAAGAGGCGCTTCGATTTGAAGGCGATACCGGCCCCTACTTGCTGTATACCTATGCACGGTTCCATAGTATCCTTACCAAAGGGGGATACCATACAAAGAAAACAATAAAAACAGATTATTCCTTTGAGCAAGAAAAACATCTGCTGACCTTGCTCGCCACATTTCCTCACGAAGTATCCAAAGCGGCGGCGCAATATAATCCGTCAGTCATTGCACGCTATGCTTATTCATTAGCAAAAATGCTCAATGAGTATTATCACGCCGTCCCTATTTTGAAAGCGAGTGAAGAAGAGCGCACTGCACGCATGGCACTCATTGATGCAACGTTGCGTGTTTTGAAACAATCACTAACACTCTTGGGTATTACTACCCTGGAGAACATGTAACATATGACTATCGCTGTCTTCCTCATTCCGTACCTGCTCTTCCTGGTCATCTGGATATTTTTCAGCTTGCTTATCATGGGGAAGCTTCTTACTATCGTGAAAGATAGTGCTCCGGCTGGTCTTCTATTGTTAGTATATATCATGGGCAGTGCGCTTATTCTTGCAACAACATGGTATTTTGTTGCCACTATTGAATGGGGAGCACCCCTTACTATTTTTTAATATGTCACACCTTCACTTGTTGCCTGATGAATATGTGATCGTCGAACTGCGACGTCATCCGTTAGTGGTATTCTTTGACTTGTTGCTCTTTGGTTTCTTGATGCTTATTCCTTTAATCATCTACGCATTTATTTATCTCGGCAATATTGCCATCAGCGACTATCCGGTCGTTATGGCGTTTGTTGTGTTGGCAACTAGCATTTACTATCTCTATATTTGGCTCTTTACGCTTCACAGTTTGATGGATTATGTCCTTGATATTTGGGTCATCACTAATGAGCGTATTATCGACATGGAGCAAAAAGGATTATTTTCCATGTCACTGTCCGAACAAGAAATTCATCGCATTCAAGATATGACTGCAGAAGTGAATGGTATCTTACCTACACTGTTTAATTATGGAAATGTATATATCCAAACGGCAGGTGAAAAAGAACGATTTATTTTCAAACAAGTACGCAATCCAAAAGGGGTGGTGCAAATCCTTTCGCATTTACTTGAAGAAAGTAGAGAGCGTAATAATGAAACAGACCCTCAGTAGGGTCTGTTTTAACATCTGATGCAAGGGCTATTCCCAGTTTTTTATCTGCAATCCTTTTTGTGCTGCATCTACCTGAGCTTCTTGCTTGCTCTCTCCTTCACCGGTCACCACTAATTCTTTCCCGATATATAATCCCATCTTGAACCACTTTGCATGATCAGGTCCGGTCTCTTCGAGTACTTCATAGTGCGGCGTGGTCTTAGTTTTTTCCTGTGCGATTTCTTGGAAACGACTTTTTGGATCAACGTCCAAACGCTTTTCAATAATTTCCGGCAAACGCGGAATGAGATATGTATTCAAAAAGGTTGCCACCACGGCGTATCCCTGATCGAGATAGATTGCACCGATCAATGCCTCAAAAGCATTTGCTAAAATATATTGTCGTGCTTTTCCCGAAGCATCTTTTGCTTCACCACGGCTAAGATAGAGCAAATCATTCAATTTAATATCACCCGCAATTTGAGCAAGCATTTTGCTGTTAACGATACTGGCGCGCCAGTTTGTCATTTCACCTTCTGTTGCTTTGGGATACGTGCGATACAAGTGATCAGTAACAATCAATTCAAGGACCGCATCACCCAAAAATTCTAATCGTTCGTTATGTTCAAGATGAAAAGAAGGATTTTCGTTTAAATATGAACGATGAACAAACGCCTGTCGCAAAAGATCAAGGTTTACAAATGTAATTCCAAGCTGTTTTTGGAACGAAATAAATGCTTTGTCGTCAATCATAGTGATTCTTAGGTATTGTTTTCTGTGTCGTCTGAAACTACTTCTTGAGATTCTTCAGGAAGGTGTGCTTCCACCTCAAGGACTTCATGCTCTTTGTCGGCATTTTCTGCTTCGCGCGCTTGTTTCTTTTCTTGATAGGCTTTCTCCAAGCGCTCTTCTTTTTCTGCCAAACTATCAGCTCGATCTTTATAAATAGAACCGAGGACGCCGTTTACAAATTTTGATGAGGAAGGACCGCCATATGCTTTGGCGAGCTCGATTGCTTCATTGATAGCGACACGGGCAGGAATTTCCTGATCATGAAGCATTTCATAAATCCCTAAACGCAAAATATTACGGTCAATAACCGTAATTTGATCCAGTGGCCATTCTGGTGCGTATTTGATAATAAGAGGATCAATGTCGGTATGATGCTCAATCACCCCCATGACTAATTTTTGAGCAAAGTGCTCGTCATCAAACTCCGGGGCAAATTCTTCAAAGTTATAAGACAAAATATCAGCAACCATTTCATCATGAGTGCCGTTAAAATCCCATTGATAGAGTGTTTGAAGAGCTAAGGTACGAGAGAGATAACGATTTGCCATGGGTTTGTGCCGCAGGTGGGCTTATTTTTTGGTAGCAGTCTTCTTTACTGCCTTAGGCTTTGCAAGCTCCTTCTTTACTTCTTCTTTTGATACTTCCTTAATCAGTACATCGGCACGAGAAGGAGTTGTCTGACGGCTTTTGTAGGTTCCGCAGTACATGCAAGCACGATGAGGAAGGATGGCTTTTGCGCACTTTTTGCATGAAACCAACTGAATTGGATCAAGTGCAAAATGAGCCGCTCGGCGACGTTTTGATGCTTTTGACAGTTTTTTACCGGGAAGTCCCATATTCCTGAAGATTTATTGTTTATACCGCTGACGCATGGGTATCGAATAGTCTTTAGTCTATCATGAAATCGAGGAATGTGCAAGAGGAAGGGGGACAGGATTGACAAAAGGCTCAATATCTGCTAATATGTACCTGTTTTGTATTGTAATTTGAAAGGAGATTAACGATGCTCAAAAAATCGTTACTATTGGGTGGTATTATGACCTTTGTTGCGATGAGCAGCTTTGTCCTCAGCATGATTACGGATGGAGGTATTGTTGGGAACCGTAGTTCATCAATAATAGTCTTGCTTACAGGATGTCTCATCGGGCTGGCCGGATTTTTTATTGTGGATGTTCCGGAGAGGATGTTACTCATACAGACTCAGAGACAAAAGGGTCTATCGTTGGGAAATGTTGCGTTTCAAATCCTATGGGTGCTGGCATTTATCATCATTTATGGCGTTCTTGGATATGGCAATACCTATTTCCCCGCCAAGACCGCTGTACTCATATTGGATTGGGAAGT
>CAYHKW010000020.1:0-16204 GCA_964357385.1 uncultured Gammaproteobacteria bacterium | reverse complement strand
GTAACAAGGCATCCGTAGCGGAAGCTGTGGATGGATCACCTCCTTTCTAGGGAGATAAAACAATATTTTCTCTTTATGAGAAAATAATTATTAGGTCGAGGTTTATGAAAGTAATTTCAAAGACTGTGTTTCGCGAGGCGTCTGTCACTTAATAAATGAAACGATACAAAAAATACCGTCTCTTTGGCGGTATTTTTTGTTGTAGATTGTTTACTCCCCTATCGTGCGACTACAGAGCATCGTGTTGATTCCGATGCGGTCACCGTTCCTGTTTCAGTATGATCAAGATAGGTTAATAGTGCAGTTTTGTTGCTGAAACTACATACTGTTTTTGTGGAACTCGATTGCGGCCGTGAATCGTATATATATGCACTACCACTTTGTTTGAGCGTTATCGTCGAGCCGTTTACATTTGCGTAGGAAAATTGTCCGAGTTTAAGTGCGACACCCAGACAATGAAAATCATCGCCGCAATTCATGAGCGTTGGTGAGACAGGAATCATGGCAATATTTGTATTTGAAATGCCGATGCCAAATGATCGCATGAGAGGAAGTGCATCAGAAGCTCTTCCAAGATAATATCGCTTATGATCGGCGGGGTTTACCCACCAGCTTTCCCCATGTGCTTGAACCTGTAATAATATTTTTCCGTCATTATGTTGTGCAAATGATGAGTCGATCGATATCGCACCCCCATTAGGATTCATCCCTGCGATGATTTCTAATAAATCGTTGAATCCATCATTATCAGTATCGCTACTGGAAATATTACTACCGATGGCGATTTCAAAACTATCAGAGAGTCCATCGCGGTCAGAGTCGACATCTTGGATTGCGTAGAAGCCCAGAGGAATTTTTTGTAAATCACTATTAGTAATCCCAATTCCTTGCTCACGCATGATTTGATAGGCTTGCGGCGCACGATACAAAAAGTGGCGGGATTTGGTTTTTGGGTTGACATACCACCCCTCCCCTTTTGACTCGACCTGTAGCAAAATACTCCCCGACATTTTTTCAGCCATGGTGGCTGCGTATGCTGATGGGCAGAGTGCGACAACACTCAGCATGATGAGTGATATGAATAATAGTTTTTTCATACCGTGTAGTAGTAAATAAATAATATGTATAGTATAGCAATCTCTTTCAGTATAAACGAGTGGTTTGTTAAATATTAAAAAAGCGTGGCTTTCACCACACTTCTTTAATATGCCGAGGGAGAGAATCGGACTCTCGACACGAGGATTTTCCAGCTCATGGACTTAGGTTACCCTAAGGCATGGACTATATCATCATCCGTTCCATCAAAACGACGGAGTGAGGAGCTGGGCGCTTGTGTGGGGTTATTGTTGGGACTCACCCACTAGTCTCTACACCTTCTAGAAAACTTCCGTTATTTGCGGAACCCTTTCTAGCTTGGCTCGGGATTGCCCCTAAGGGTTTCCCCGAATTCACCCAGTTTTTCATTTCACATTACTGTGAAAGGGACCGAAAACCAGTCCTCTGCTCTACCACTGAGCTACCTCGGCATTCCATATGCCCTGTAAGGGCTCTGGTGGGCGTACATGGATTCGAACCATGGACCTCGACATTATCAGTGTCGCGCTCTAACCAACTGAGCTATACGCCCTCATATACAAAGGATATGGTATCTGAAATTCTGGATTCTGGCAAGAGTGCTGAGTAAGAAAAAAAGAAGGCAGTATTTAGCCTTCTTTAGGTAGGATATTTTGTTTACTTTCTATTGGTAAGGCTCATCAAATACTGGCCATAGCTGTTTTTTGTCATAGGTGTAGCGAGCTCTCTTAATTCTTCATCATTGATATACCCTAATCTCCAAACTATCTCTTCGATACATGCGATGCAATATCCTTTCCTGTTTTGTATTGCTTCGATCCAGTCACCCGACTCTTTAAGTGATGCAAAGGTGCCGGCGTCAAACCAATCGGTGTTCCTGCTCAGCTGTATTACATTCAGTTTTTCTTCTTTAAGATATTCTTGGTTGACTGCTGTTATTTCAAGTTCGCCACGTCCGGATGGGCGTATCATTTTTGTAATCGAGACAACATTGTTTTCATAGATATATAACCCAGGCACTACAAAATTCGATCGTGGATGTCGTGGTTTTTCTTCTATCCCAAACACTCTTCCTAGTTCGTCAAATTCGATTACACCGTAGCGTTCTGGGTCTGCAACCTCAATCCCGAATACTATTGCACCCTCAGGATGTCTATCTGGTCTGAATTCTTCTTCGATTCCGCAAAATATATTATCTCCGAGTATAAGCGTGACAGGATCGTTTCCAATAAAACTTTCACCAAGAATAAACGCTTGTGCTATTCCTTCCGGTTTTGGTTGAACTACATATTTAAAGACCAAACCCCACTTACTACCATCACCTAGTAGTCGTTTGAATGCTAATTGGTCTTCCGGAGTTGTAATGATCAATATTTCTCGGATTCCCAGAAGCAATAATGTAGCGAGCGGGTAATATATCATTGGCTTATCAAAGACGGGTAGTAGCTGCTTACTGATGCCTATAGTTAATGGATATAGGCGGGTACCGGATCCGCCGGCTAGGATTATTCCTTTCATTATTTTTTCCTCTTTTCAATGTTCATAATACTGAATGACACTCTAGCAATAACGCCCTTTCTGTCAAGCCTTGCAATGTAGCGCGTTTTGGCGTACCATACCCCTATTCGGGGTGTCGTATACCGGTAGTACGCATGGTTTGGGACCATGTCGACTGGGTTCGATTCCCAGCACCCCGAAAAAAACACTCTCTTACGAGGGTGTTTTTTGTTGTCGTTATAAGTAAATGGTTTTTACTTCATCCCCTTCAAATCATCCAATACTTCCTGTGTATGTATTGGTGGCTTTACGTTAGTGTAGTGTTTGATAATGATTCCCTTGGGATCTATGAGAAATGATTCGCGGACAATGCCCATATACTTTTTACCCATCATGGATTTTTCACGCCAGACATTATAGAGGTTGACTACCTCTTTTTCTTCATCTGCTAACAGAGTGAAATTCAATTCTTCTTTTTCTTCGAATTTTTTATGACGCTCGCAAGAGTCTACACTGACACCGAGAACAACCGCATTATGTTTTTTAAATTCATCGATATGCTTACTCATCATGCGCGCTTCGATCGTACAGCCAGGGGTGAGATCTTTGGGATAAAAATACAGTAAGACATATTTCCCTGCGTAATCTTTCAAAGAATGTTGTGCGCCATTTTGATCGGGAAGGGTAAATGCAGGTGCTTTGGTATCAACAGCAGGAGTCATAGAAAGTATAGTAATGAATACTAAGATATTGTACGCGCATTTTTTATTTTGGAAAGTTTTTAATAAATGTTTGGTATACTACAGTAGTATGAAAAAGAAGAAAAATCGCCAGAACACCATTCAATCACTGATCCATCAAATACGTTTTAATCCAGAGAAGAGGAAAGACGTTTTTTTGGCTATGCCTGACGATATGCGTGCGGTGTTGCTTGTCCGTCTTGCACCATTGATACGCAACAGTCTTTTGAAAATAATTTCAAACGATGAATTGATTGCTATTCTTGATTATCTTGATCCGGATGACGCAAATATTATTATCACTACACTACCACATTCCCGGCAACGTATTGTTATGAATGGCCTCTCTGAAGAATTACGGCGGGGTGTTGAGGTGCTTGAAAGGTTTGATCCTTATACTGCTGCTAGTTTGATGAATATTGATTATATTCAAGCAGAGATAAGCGACAAGATTCGTGATGTGGTAAAAAAATTAAAAGAACACGAGAAACACACTGGACGTGTTCCGGTGATTATTGCACTCAAAGACGGTAAGTTGGCTGGATATGTACCAGGTTTTCAATTGGGTCTTGCCAAACCTTCTGAAGCGATACAAAAGTACGTGAGTGCTATCACGGTTGTTGACCGTCATGTCGGACAGGATACTATTATCGACGTATTCAAGGAACACCCTCATGATAAAGTCGCTGTCCTTAATCGAAAAGGGAATGTTGTGGGAATTATTTATTCCGATGATGTACTTCGTTTGGTTGATAAAAAACAGTCTGCATCATTGTATGATTTTGCTGGTGTCAGCGATGAAGAGACGGTATTGGATTCGGCTCATATCAAGGTGGAGCGGCGGTATAAGTGGCTCATTATAAATATGGCAACCGCTTTCTTGGCTGCGTTTACCGTTAGTTTATTTGATGAGACAATTGCAAAATATGTTCTTCTGGCTGTCTATATGCCTATCGTAGCAGGTATGGGCGGTAACGCGGCCACTCAAACACTTGCGGTGTTAGTGCGGGGTATTGCGTTGAAGCAGATTGACCTGAAGACGGCGTTGCCAACCCTCCGAAAAGAGTTATTAGCAGGATTGGTGAATGGAATTATAAACGGTGCTATTGTTGCCACGGTTGTATTGTGGTTTAACCGCGATCTTGTTATTGCGTTTGTATTGGGCTTAGCAATGATTGTGAATTTACTGGTTGCTGCATTTTTTGGGACATTGGTTCCGCTTATTATGCACAAACTAGGAAAGGATCCGGCAACATCGGCAACGATTTTTATCACTACCGCAACTGATGTTTTGGGATTTTTGGTATTTTTAGGACTTGCAAAATTAATGCTCGGATAGTGGATACGCCGTTGTTTACTATTGACATTCGCCATAAAAATCGTAATAATAAGAGGGATTAATGCGGGTATCGTATAGTGGTTTTTTATATCACCCTTCCAAGGTGAGGAGGCGGGTTCGATTCCCGCTACCCGCTCCAAAGAGTCCCCTTGATGGGGATTTTTTGTAATTGCATTATTTCCTTATAATGAAAGGTGTTTATAGGTAACACCCTTGACATTTTTACCCAAATCAGTAAGCTAAAGGAGCTTTCCAAAAGAAGGCTTTTTTATTACTTATTATTGATTTCCAACGTTTTGGTGTTTCGCCCCATGCTTACATACGTGGACGAATCCTATGACGATGAAATCGTATATTGTTGGTGCTATTATCGCGCTCTCCGCGGTATTTTCTGCTGGGATAGTAGTAGTGCATGCCGCAGAAGATGTGCTACCTCTCCCGCTACAACGTACACAAGTAAACCCGAATGAATCTATTTCAAACGGAGTTTTATCCTTGCAGGTGACGAATGAAATACGGTCGGTTGTGGAGCCAATATATCAGCGCTCACCGTTGATATCGAATGGTATTACGCTGCGCTATCAAACTCCCCTTGCAATGGATCGTGCGCAGGCTGTGAAAAATAGTGTGCAAGAGAAACAGAAAAAAGGTGAAGTCCAGATTGTCATCAAGAAAGAACCAAAAAAAGTTGCGGGCGTACATTATGCGATTGCAACAGAACCGGATACTTCTTCACGCACTTCCTCTGATACTCCTGGTCGTGTAATGATTGTTTCCGCGACGGCCTATTCAAGTACTCCTGATCAAACAGACGGATCACCGTGTATTACCGCAAATGGATATAATGTATGTAAGGGTAATCAAGAGAATGTGTTGGCAGCAAACTTTTTACCCTTTGGTACCAAAGTCCGTCTTCCTGATATTTATGGCGATCGTATCTTCATCGTTCAGGATCGCATGGCGCGACGATTCTCAAACCGCATTGATGTGTGGATGAAAACCCGACAAGCGGCAATGCAATTTGGTATTAAGAAAGTAAAAATTGAGGTTTTGGAAGATTAGTTTGAACTGTAAAGAAGGGTGTGTTACCATGCTTGGCATTAGGGCCACGTGGCGAAGTGGTAACGCCGGAGTCTGCAAAACTTCTATGCATCGGTTCGATTCCGATCGTGGCCTCCAAAGAGGACTGTCTTGAAAGAGACGGTCTTTTTTATTGTCAGAGTGGTCATAATTTGATAGCGTTCTTAGTAATACTATGGCAAAAAAAGAACACAATTCTCTTTTGATTATCGACGGCTATTCAGTGCTCTATCGTGCATGGCATGCATTGCCGCCTTTGACGACGACTTCGGGCGAAGTGGTTAATGCTGTCTATGGCTTTGCGACTATTTTATTAAAGGCAATCAAAGACTTAAAACCAACCCATATTGCTGTTGCATTTGATTTGGCCTCACCGACATTTCGCCATATCCAAAATGCTGACTATAAAGCACAGCGAGCAAAACAGCCTGATGAATTTTATAATCAAACGATCCACGTTCGCACACTGTTGGAAAGTCTCGGGATTCCATCATATGAAAAAGAAGGTTTTGAAGCTGATGACATTATTGCGACATTGGCTCGTACACTCCCAAAACAATACCCTGATATCCAAACCATGATTTTAACCGGTGATATGGATGCGCTCGCTCTGGTTGATGAACATACACATATCTATTCCCCCAAAAAAGGCATTAGTGATTTAGTGGTCTACAATCTTGAGATGGTAAGTGAAAAATTTAGCGGCCTTGTTCCATCAGACATGCCGCTCTACAAAACATTGCGCGGTGACCCATCGGACAATATCCCTGGTGTAAAAGGTATCGGAGAAAAAACAGCAATGGCGCTCGCCGCGCAGTACCATACACTCGATATCTTGTTGGATGCTATTGAACAAGGCGAGACCAATCTGAAGGAATCGCTCACTGCAAGCATGCTTTCCCAACGAGAGGAGTTGTATAACACCTTGAATCTCGTAACATTGCGCGATGATGTACCGTTTGATTTTTCATTTGAAGACATGAAGTTTGGTGAACGTGTTGATGGACCGACTCTAGTGCAATTGCTTCAGAAAATGGAATTCAAATCACTACTTACCCGTTTGGGAGATTTGGGAATTAAGCAGCAGAACAACGCTCCTGTGGTTC
The DNA here is from genome assembly GCA_964357385.1 of uncultured Gammaproteobacteria bacterium. Taxonomy (GTDB): domain Bacteria; phylum Patescibacteriota; class Patescibacteriia; order JACQRZ01; family JACQRZ01; genus JAHFJA01. The sequence continues at coordinate 9,368 of CAYHKW010000020.1, read as the reverse complement.
AAGGTAATTATATCTGTGTTGATTCAACAAAAACATTTGATGAATGTTTTAAACTACTTTCTTCTCAAAAAGAAATAGCGGTTGATACAGAAACCACCAATATTGATCCGTTTCAATCTCAATTGGTCGGTATCAGTATGTCCTGGCAAGAAGGTCAAGGGTATTATTTTCCTTGGAAGTCATTGAATGCTCCACAGCAAAAAAAGATCAAAGGTATTCTCGAAGATGAAACCATAAAAAAGATTGGCCACAACATTAAATACGACAAGGAAAGTCTCCAGCAAGAGGGCATACGGATGTCCGGGATCTATTTTGATACCATGATTGCTGCCTATCTTCTTAATCCCGGTGTGCGTACCTATGGACTTGATACGCTTTCTTTCAGCGAGTTTGGTCATCAGAAAATTCCTATTACCTCCCTCATTGGTGAAAAGGTTGCAACACAAATCACGATGGACAAAGTTCCTTTGGGAACCATAACGCCGTATGCGTGTGAGGATACGGATTTTACCTGGCGTTTATATAAGCGGTATAGTCAACAGCTTGCTGATGTTGGTCTTACTTCGTTATTTGATGAAATTGAAATGCCTCTTATTGAAGTGCTTGCGGATATGGAGTCGCACGGCATTTTACTTGATACGGATTTTCTTGAAACATTTTCAAAAAAAGTGCATGACCAACGCGACCATATCACAAAAGACATTTATGAAATGGCTGGCCAGGAATTCAATATTGACTCCCCTACCCAACTGAAGAAAATATTGTTTGAAGTGCTGGAGATTTCAAGCAGGAATATCCGCAAGGGAAAAACAGGACTTTCGACCGCGGTGTCAGAATTAGAAAAAATGCGTGGCGTGCATCCGATCATCGAGGAAATTATGAAATACCGCGAAGTATCAAAACTGCTCAATACCTATATCGATGCCTTTCCTGTGTTGGTCAACAAAAAGACCGGAGCATTGCATACGAACTACAATCAAACTATTGCGGCAACCGGACGCCTTTCCTCAACAAACCCTAATTTACAAAATATTCCTGTCCGTACTGAATTAGGTCGTGAAATTCGCAATGCATTTGTTGCGAAAAAAGGGATGACTCTTTTGGCTGCTGATTATTCTCAAATCGAACTGCGCGTGGTGGCATCGCTTTCCAATGATTTAAAGATGATTCAAGCCTTCAAAGAAGGAATCGATATCCATACCGCAACCGCCGCTGAAATGAATGGCGTAGCGCTTGAAGATGTTACCAAAGATATGCGCCGCGCTGCCAAAGCAATTAACTTTGGCATCCTGTATGGCATGGGTCCGCAAGGACTCGCAGAGGGCGCGCATGTTTCATTTGAAGAAGCATTAGATTTTATTCAACAGTATAACAACGCGTATCCGGATGTACGTCGCTACATGGATGAAATATTGCAACAGGCGCGCGCATTGGGATATGTCGAGACGATGTTTGGACGCCGTCGTTATGTACCCGAACTCAAATCGGGCGTGATGCAAGTGCGTCGGGCCGCAGAACGCATGGCAATCAATATGCCCGTACAGGGAACCGCTGCCGATATTATGAAAAAAGCGATGATCGCCGTTGCCGACCGCATCAAAAAAGAAGCAGCAGAAAACGATGTCGCCATGATTTTGCAGGTGCATGACGAATTAGTATTTGAAGTCTCACCAAAACAGATCAAAATAATCGTTGCATGGATTGCCGAAGAGATGGAACACGTAGTACAATTGAAAGTACCTCTTGATGTAGAGTTGTCTTCTGGGACTACCTGGGGCACGCTCTCTCCTCTTTCGTTATGATCATCGACGGCAAAGCAATTGCAGCACAAATCAAAGATGATATTGCCAAAACGCTTTCCAATAAAAAGTGGCGCGGCGGTGTGCCGGGATTAGGGATTGTCGTGGTAGGAAACAATGATGCATCCGCTGTCTATGTCGGTATCAAAGAAAAAGTTGCTCGTGACCTGGGATTTTATATTCACGTAGAAAAACTAGCGGCATCGGTGAGTGAGAAAGAACTTTGCAAGACTATTGTTAAGATGGATATTGATCAGAAGATTCACGGTGTGTTGTTACAACTTCCATTACCAAAAAAACTTTCATATCAATTTATTACCAATATCATCGTTCCCGAAAAAGATGTCGACTGCATGACAGAAAGGGGTTTAGGTGCACTTCTCAAAGGCGAATCGCACTTTGCACCCCCTACGGCAGAAGCAGTTCTTCAATGTATAGAGTCTACGGGCATGAAGGTGAAAGGTGCAGATATTGCAGTTGTCGGTGCTGGTTTTTTTGGACGCCAGATTGCGATGCATTTGCTGAATAATGGAGCGAGTGTTTCAGTGCTTCATGAAGATACAAAGCTTGTTGATGCCTATACCAAACACATGGATGTGGTGGTGTCAGCAGTCGGCAAAGCAGGAATCATCACCGGATCAATGATTAAAAAAGGAAGCGTCGTGATTGATGTCGGTATTTCGGTAGTTGATGGGAAAGTGAAAGGAGACGTTGACGAGAAAACGGTTTCAAAAAAAGCAGGATTTTATACCCCGGTCCCTGGCGGCGTAGGGCCCGTTACGGTTGCCTGTGTGATGAGGAATGTGCTGGAAGTAATAAAAAAACAGAGTATTCGTTAGATTGATACTCTGTTTATCTAAGTTTTAATTATGCTTTCCCTTGTAAACTAAACTCTGTCATTCGTTCGAGAACAAGATCTATAGCACTTTTTAATATCCAGCAAACACATTCAAGCTCTGTATTACTGCTTTCAATGAAATAAGTATGGTTTGCGGTAAGCGATTTTATCTCTTGAGACATCTTGTCTATTTCTACTAATGTAGTGCAAAAAAGATGATTTGATCTTCTATAAAGATATGTCTCGTATCTGTCTGTAAACTCCAATACCTTTGTTGATTCTATTAGTACTAGGATACAACCCACCCTGCGTCCATCTATCTTTACCTTGCAGAATGGAGCAAGATTCTCTATACAATATTCTGCTTCGAGCGCTGCGACTAATGTATGCAAGAGTAAAAGTACTTCCTTGGTACTTTGCCGTTTACGCAAACATTCATTGAATCCATGCCATAGCATTTTAAGAAATACCCTCATGTGTCTACCTCCCTTATTAAATAACTATAATCGTTGTATAACAAACGTATTCCCTTTTGTCAAGGTTTGCGATGAAGCAGCTCTTGCAAAATCCCCTTCTGACCGCTAGGATACATAGGTATTATTGGGGGATTAGTTTAGTGGTAGAACGAAGGTCTCCAAAACCTTTGGTGTAGGTTCGATTCCTGCATCCCCCGCCACTATTTATACATAAAACACTGTTATGCGTTCTACTGTCATTCGTGTTATCGGATCGTCTTTGTTGGTCATGCTTGTTTCTCAAGCACTCTGGTCACTGTTTCGTATCATGGGAATCACCCTCTTTGCTGATGCACGGTATTGGTGCAGCTGGGGCCCTATCGCACAAGGCCTTACGACAGGTGTTCCTTCCACTACGTTTCTTGTGTGGAGTTTAGGAATTAATCTTGTTACTGCTGTTATTTTCGTGCTGCTCTATCGCATGATGAAACATTCCTTCAATGGGAGCTATCTAAAAAAAGGTTTGAAATTCAGCGGATTAGTATTTTTGGCTGGATCATTGCCAGTGCTTTTGATGGGAAGCATTATGGTGTATCTTTCTCCTACCCTCATTATTCTTGGTATTATTGCCTCACTTGTCGTGTCGCTCATCAATGGTGTTATCGTTGCCGCGATCAACCGTAGTTAGTTTCCTCATTTGTATCCCCCGTTTTCTATGACCAATCGCGAGATCGCGAAGGTATTTGCTGATATGGCAATATATTACGCCATGGATGGTGAATCATTTCGCGCCCGCGCTCATGAGCGAGTTGCTGATACGATTTCAAAACTTGACCTCGGTCTCAATGAAATATATCAAAAAGGCGGAGTCAAAGCGCTCCAGTCAGATATTGATGGGGTGGGCAGTGGTCTTGCTGCTGACATTGAAGAATTATTAAAGACAGGTCAGCTCAACGAACATAGCAAGTTCAAGAAAAAATTTCCGATTGATTTAGACCAGCTTTCTCGTATCGAAGGTCTCGGTCCAAAAAGTCTGGTGCGGCTTTATAAAGAATTAAACATTCGTACCGTAGCAGATCTGCAAAAGGCAGCGAATGCAGGGAAGATCCGGGAGCTCTCAGGTTTTGGTGAAAAATCAGAGCAGCATATGTTAAGAAGTCTCGCCTCTGTTGATCAAACGAGTAAGGAAGCATTGCTGGGCGACGTACTCCCCTTTGCTCGACATCTCCGTGAGCGCATCACTGCGGTATCAGGGGTAAAAAAAATAGAGATCGCAGGATCACTACGTCGCATGAAGGAAACAGTTGGTGATATCGATTTGATTGCTGTTGCATCCCATCCGGAGAAATTGATGGAGTATTTTGTTGCCATGCCCGAAGTGATAGAAATAAAGGAGCATGGTCCTACTCGTTCAATCGTACGTCTCTCAAATGGATTTGATTGCGATCTGCGCGTTGTACCATCTGTCAGTTTTGGTGCTGCGCTGTTATATTTTACCGGTAATCGCGAACATACTATCGCGCTTCGTACGCGTGCCTTAGAAAAAGGCATGACGCTCAACGAATATGGTCTCTACAAAGGACATGAAGCGAACGGTGATCCTATCGCAAGTGCTACCGAAAAGGAAGTATACAAAGCATTGGGGCTTTCTTATGTCGAACCTGAATTGCGTGAAATGAATGGCGAAATAGAATTAGCAGAAAAGGGCACACTTCCTGACCTCATTTCTTACAAAAGCCTTAAGGGTGATTTTCAAGTGCAAACGGATTGGACTGACGGCAGTGGCAGTGTTGAAGACATGGCGTATGCTGCTCAGCGTGCAGGTCTTGAATATATCACCATCACTGACCACACAAAGACATTGACGGTAACAACAGGATTGGATGAAAAACGTCTTGAAGCGCAATCGCGGCTTATTGATCGTCTGAATGAAAAATTAAAGGGTATCACCATTCTCAAAGGTGCAGAAGTAAATATTCTCAAAGATGGCACACTCGATATTTCCGATGAGGCCTTGCACAAGCTGGATGTGGTGGGTATCTCCGTGCACTCGCATTTTAATCTTTCTAAAGAAGAACAAACACAACGTATTATCCGCGCCCTCGAACATCCATCAGTGAATATTTTGTTTCATCCGACAGGTCGGCGCATCAATCGACGTGAACCATACGAAATTGATATGGATGCCATCCTCAAAGCAGCAAAGAACAATAACGTTGCCGTTGAGATTGATTCATACTTCAACCGACTTGACCTCAAAGATTCTCATATTCGTCTTGCTATTAAATATGAGGTGATGCTCACTATCGATAGTGATTCGCACTCCCCTGCCCATTTTTCATACCTTGAATATGGTATTGGCCAAGCACGCCGCGGAGGCGCAAAAGAAAGTAATATTCTCAATACCCGCAGCGTAAAAGATGTAAAAAAATTCCTTCGCAAGAAGAGAAACCAAAAAGGCTAGAAGTGCTAAATACTGCGCCATATCATATATACTGATATGCCGAAGAAGCATGGGATTAGCACCTCGAGTCCTTCTGGTTTAGCTTTCGAAAGAACAGCTTTCTTCTATGCAATAATAGTAGCATAAATATAAGGTTATTTCAATGTTGATTAGGTCGGTGTGTTTTTCGTTTGAGGTGATATTCAGCCGTTTTGTTCACTAAAAGAAAAGATTGAATTTATATGCCTTTGATGATACCCTTTTTAGGTTGTTATGCAGGCGTGGCGGAATTGGTATACGCGCATGCCTTAGGAGCATGTCTCGCAAGGGATGTGGGTTCGAGTCCCACCGCCTGCATTGATTATAAATATAAGGAAACAGAGCACTTGACAGGGTTTGATTAATACGTATAATAGTAAGCAGTTTTTTGAGTTCTCCACAGCCTTTTCACAGAGTGGACACTTGTATAAAATAAAAGAACCCGGTAGAATACCGTTACATGCGATTTTTTCCCATCACAATAAGAAAAATAGACATTGTTTGACGGAAATATTCTTTCTTTAAGAAAGAGGACCAGGAGCCGTCTACACACGGTTTTTTGTTTTTTAAACAGCAGGTTGGGGATAGATATTGGTTCCTTCCGGGGATAAATATCTCTTCCTAATGGAAGACTGGACTTTGAAAATCGATTCTTGAGGGTAAAAAAACAAGACCAATATATTAATTTTGGTCGAGATAACACTCCAAGAGCACATGGTGGATGCCTAGACATCACATAACGAAGAAGGACGTAGCAGCCTGCGAAAAGCCTCGGTAAGGTGGCAAGCAACCTTTGATCCGGGGATCTCCGAATGGGAAAACCCACTGCATGGAAGATGCAGTATCCTTATTTTATAAGGAAGACTACCCGGTGAAGTGAAACATCTCAGTAGCCGGAGGAAAAGAAACCAATAGGTATTCCCTTAGTAGTGGCGAGCGAAAAGGGAGGAGTCTAAACCACATGATTCGGAAATCAAGTACGGTATATCGGTAGCAATACCTATATACCGCTTGGTGGACGGCAATCGGGCTATAGAATCATATGGGGTCGTGGGACCGTATCGTGGGTGCGCTGATTCGCGCCCAACAATAATAAAGAGCCATAGCACAAGTATCTGGAAAGGTACGCCAAAGAAGGTGATAGCCCTGTACGCGAAATACCTCTTTATATTGTAGATATGAGTTCCCAAGTACCACGCGCCTCGTGAAAGCGAGTGGGAATCTGCCAGGACTATCTGGTAAGACTAAATATATGTGATGATCGATAGTGAACTAGTACCGTGAGGGAAAGGTGAAAAGTAGCCCGGAAGGGCGATGAAATAGTATCTGAAACCATGTGCTTACAAAGAGTCGAAGTCCGTATTTATACGGATGACGGCGTTCCTATTGAAGAATGAGCCAACGAGTTTGTAGTACGTTGCCTGTTTAATTCGCTTTTGCGAAGTAGGCGTAGGGAAACCGAGTCTTAATAGGGCGACATCTCGTTTATGAGTTTGGCAGTATATAAGGCCAAGCTCATAGGCGAGATAAAGCAGCGTACTCAAGACACGAAACCGGGTGAGCTAGCCTTGACCAGGGTGAGTCCTTTAGAAATAAAGGAGGAGGCCCGAACCCACATGCTGTGCAACACATGGGGATGAGTTGAGGTTAGGGGAGAAATTCCAATCGAACTCGGTGATAGCTTGTTTTCCTCGAAACAGTTTTTGGACTGGCCTTCTTGTGGCAACCAGAGGTAGAGCACTGAAAGGGGGTGGGTGGAGAAATCCTACCACTCCTTACCAAACTCCGAATGCTGGTATTGCTATACAAGAGGAGTTAGACTATGGGGGCTAAGCTCCATCAGTCAAAAGGGAAACAGCCCAGATCGCCATCTAAGGTCCCTAAATCTATGTTAAGTGTAAAAGGCAGTGTCGCGACTCTGACAACCAGGAGGTTGGCTTAGAGGCAGCCATCCTTTAAAGAAAGCGTAACAGCTCACTGGTCAAGTTGTTTCGCGCCAAAAATATACCGGGGCTAAAACATAGTACCGAAGGTGCGGGAGTTGATGTTTACATCAACTCGGTAGAGGAACGTTCCTAGCGGCGTTGAAGCGGTTAGCGTAAGCTGCCGTGGAGTGCTAGGAAGTGCGAATGTTGGCATAAGTAGCAATAATTAATGTTAAAACCATTAACACCGTAAATCCAAGGTTTCCTGGGCAACGCAAATCGTCCCAGGGTTAGTCGAGTCCTAAGGCGAGTCCTCGTTTAAAGGGGGGTAGTCGATGGATAACAGGTTAATATTCCTGTACTACATAATGATTTCGATGGGTGACACGGTTTCAAGCTCCAAGCGCGTTTCGGTTATACGCGTCCAACCCGTTGTAAGACGGGGAGTGTAAGCGGGTAGCAATACTTGCAATTTGGGGGGCGAAGTCGTCAAGAAAAGCTCTAAGAGTTAATCATTGTGTACTCGTACCGCAAACCGACACAGGTGGATGGGTTGAGTATACTAAGGTGAGCGAGAGAACCCTTGTTCAGGAACTCGGCAAAAAAGCTAGGCGTAACTTCGGGATATGCCTTGCCTATCGCAAGATAGGCCGCAGCTAACGACTCTCAAGTGACTGTTTACCAAAAACACAGGTTCCTGCGAAATCGAAAGATGACGTATAGGAGCTGATGCCTGGCCAGTGTCCGAACGTTAAGGGGAGGGGTTGACCTCGAAAGGGGAAGGCTCTGAACCGAAGCGCGGATGAACGCCGGCGATAACTATAATCGTCCTAAGGTAGAAAGGAATTTCATTCTTTCATATGAAAGAAGCTTTGCTGCTTTAGTAAAATCTGACTAAATGCTGGAATATCTGAAGAATGTGGCATTACTATGGTATAATCTATCCATAGATAGACCTATCAAGTGATAATATGACCACTGCAGACAATCAGCAGGAAAGGTTACGTTTTATTGGTTGGATTGTGGGATTCACTGACGGAGAAGGATGCTTTTCTATCAGTGTTATAAAGAACAAAACAACCTCGCTTGGGTATCAAGTGTTTCCAGAATTTGTGATTACGCAAGGAGCAAAAAGCCTTGCGGTACTTGAATCGATACGAGATTTTTTCCAATGTGGAAACATCTATATCAATAGACGGTATGATAATCACAAAGAACCATTGTATCGATATTGTGTGAGATCGGTTTCCGATCTACAGACAACGATCATTCCCTTTTTTAAGAAGTATAGTTTGCACACAGCAAAAAAAGATGACTTCTCTGTTTTTACAGAGGCTGTTGACTTCATTGCAGAGCGTAAACATCTTTCGAAAGAAGGACTGGAAATCATCGTGATACTAAAAAGCAAAATGAATCGTAAAATCCTCAGAGACTACACGTCAGAATCAGTAGGATCCCCTACTGATAAGATATAGTCCGATCTGCATAGCGATATGCAGTTAACACATTGAGCGAAATTCCTTGTCGGGTGAGTTCCGACCTGCACGAATGGCATAACAACTTGAGAACTGTCTTAACAAGGGACTCGGCGAAATTGCATGAGGAGTGAAGATGCTCTTTACCCGTGGTTAGACGAAAAGACCCCGTGAAGCTTTACTACAACTTGGTATTGGGTTGTGGCTATACATGTTCAGCGTAGGTGGGAGCCCAAAAGGCACTAATGAGACACCACCCTTGTATGGTTGCAACTCTTGATCATGCGCAGTTACCCTGCGCGGAGACAGTACCTGGTGGGTAGTTTGACTGGGGCGGTCGCCTCCTAAAAGGTAACGGAGGCGTTTACAAAGGTTGGCTTAGCTCCGATGGAAA
>CAYHKW010000019.1:0-17965 GCA_964357385.1 uncultured Gammaproteobacteria bacterium | reverse complement strand
GCACACGTTGAATCTTTATCGAGTTCTCCTTCTTTAAAAATATGTTGAAGATGTTTGGTAACCACACTTCTATCGACGCTAAACAGCTCCGCGATCTTTGCTTGCGTAAGCCAAATGGTTTCATCACGTAAAAAAATCTCCAGTTTTACCTTTCCAGCGGGGGTAGTATAGAGAAGAAATTCCGTAAAGGTGTTATTGGGAATAATTTTTGCGATTCGCTTTGATGCCATATATACAGACACTATATCCAAAAACGCTATAATATAAAAGGGATACCATAGTATCCCAGAATTTGTTGCCATTGTGGCTTAATATTCAGTTGGCTTGAGCGGACCTGTTTCTCTATTGAGCGGTCCTGTTTTCCCTGTACTCTTTTTGAGGGGTGCCAATTCCTCTGTTTCTACAACCTTTGGCTTAATCATATCCTTCACAACAAGACATATGATGATAACAATCCCTACTACTGTTATATACCAACCACCGTTGGTGTGTGCTAAACCCATGCTTACTCCTTAATAAAGAACTAAAATATGACCAATGCAGACTACCACTCGTAGTGTGATTTGTCAAGTCTGCGCCTGTCAGGTATCCTATCCACACCTACTTTCATGAAAAAACGAAGCATTTACATCATAATTACCCTCTTTCTTCTTGCTGGATTTGGTACAGCAGGATTTTTCCTGTGGAAACATTTTAATCCATTACCCATTTTCCCTATGACTCCTATTACCCTCACCACTTCCGACAACGTGAGCATTGTCGGCAATATGATCACTCCCCCCGAACCAAAAGGTGCCGTATTGCTTCTCCACATGATGCCTGCCACCAAAGAAAGTTGGGAACAACCCCAACAAGCGCTCGGTCGGGAACATGTTGCAAACCTTGCCATCGATCTTCGCGGTCATGGACAAAGTACCCAAGGACCAGCAGGAATGACGCTTGACTATAATGCATTTACTGATGAAGACCACCAAGCAAGCCGCCATGACGTGCAAGCAGGCATCGACTATCTTACTTCCCAAGGATTTGCAAAAAATAGGATAGCAATAATAGGGGCAAGTATCGGTGCAAATCTTGCGTTGCAACAACTTTCTCAAGACCCAGAAATAAACAGTGTAGTACTTCTTTCTCCTGGTCTTGATTTCCGCGGTGTCGAAACAGAACAGTACGCCCGCAGCCTTGCTGATAATCAAGCCCTCTATACCCTTGCTTCTCGGGACGACCAATATTCATTTGATTCCAGCCGCACCCTCTACAACGCAAGCACTGTCAAAAAAGATATCGGTGAGTATGAAGACATTGGACATGGAACGACAATGATTGAGAATAAACCCGCATTAGTAAATGAGATTGTCAGGTGGGTTGCGGAAAGGATAAAATAAAAGCGATATCATTTTAGTAATATCGCTTTTTTCAATTAGTTAAAGCAGAAGGCTTCTTTAAGTTCTTTTTCTGATAGCATTAGATCTTTTACAGCGACTGAATCCTTGAACTCAAGTATGAAATCAAACTTCATACTTTTTACCTGCCCCACCACGTCACGTATCTCTAAATACTGATCTTTAATCTCTGCTTCCCAAACATTTTTAGTTAATTTAAACCGACGATTATCTTCAATTGTGACTCTAATGCCCATACACACCGACATATTGTCTGTATAAGCAGAGAATTGAGTAAAATCAGTTTTTACACTCTTTTTTGAACTATCAAACCCACAATTCAACAAACTCACTAGCTTATTAAAATCAAAACGTTTGATATCTGTGTTAATTTCACGTTTTAAAGTAATTGATTGAATAATGAAATGCTCATAGAACTCTTTTTGTATCTTACTGAGCAACTCCCAGCTTAATAAATTAGTTTTACTATCACCAGTCTTTTTTTCATCAACTTCCATTATTACTTGATCGACAGAAATCAACGTGAAAAGGAACTTAATCAATTCACCCTTTGGTGGTGCTAAATGCGGTTTCAGATCGTCAGTTGTAAAACTGATTTTATACGTCCCGTTACTAAATACGTTTTTTACAAAAACGTCTTTGTTAGATATGCGACTAGGAGAAACAATCTTTTCCAGAAACCTAGATAATTCTTCCTTGTTAAACAATAAACGTTGACTGATATTTATGCTCATTTTTTCTTCTTTCCCTTTTCAAGGTACAAAATATTATATAACCTACAAAGCAGTATAGCATACTTTAGCATTTTTGTCAAGCATTTTATGGACTAATAAAACCTTATATTTATAACCTTTCCTACCCACCCTACTCTATCTCATCCTTCTTTTCTCTCATGAAGCTCCACCACTCTTCGGTAATTTCAATCAGCGCCTGGAGTGGCAATTCGATCAAAATATCAAAAATAAAGACAAAAACATTAACGCGCGATACATTAAATGACAACCAACGGCCGACCTGCACAATAGGAAGCAGGAAGGGGTCAATAAATGCCAACCACAGCGATGGCTTTGGTTTGAGAAGCATCAGCTCCTTTGCCGACCGACGCAAGGTAACACCAAAAAACATAATAAGACAGAAGAACAGAAAAAAGATGACTCCGCTTACGGGATTAAAATGCAACAGTTTTAAAATATAGCCCAGGAGAGAAAATGATCCGAGAAATAACACAAGATACACCAATGAGAACACCACCCACAATGTAACCCTCCGCTTTTTTTGACCAATGTTCTGTGGGACAAAGACAAGTGGTGCTTCATCGACATATACGATTTCATTGATCGCCTGCAACACGCTTGCAGTATTATCTTTGCCGGGAAACTTTGCACTAAAAGCAATCATCATCAATAGTATCGGTGGAAACAAAATATTTATAAGGAGAGGAACTAAGGCAATATGCCCAACGGTCAAAAAATCATACGGCAATTCAATGAGCAGCCCCAGCACCATTTTGGTGATAAAAATATAGACAAAAGCACGGATAGCGCGGATATGAAGCTTCCGTTTGTATACGTTATAAAACCCTTCGCAGATGCGACTCACTTCCTTGGCTAACGCTTCCCTATTTTCAAATATCGCCTCACCATTGCTTCGCAGTACGGTGACCAGAACCACAAACGGAATACGAAATCGCCGATAGGTACCCATCAGCTTTTTTTGGAGCGGGTGTCGAATCAATTCGCGGATTTTCTTTCGCAAGTCATAGCACTCGACAGCAAGCTGCTCGACACTCATCGCACCAGGAGTAGTCCAATGCGGCGCTAATGTCTTAAGCAAAAAAAACTCGGTTCGATGAACATCGGGTTTGAGTAAAATACGATAGACTGAGAGATACAACTGTACCCGGCGCGTACGACCATCGACACTGATTCCTTGCAAATTAGTAATCGGCTCCACTTTTTGATACATGGCATGAACCAACGCCTCAAGCTCTGTTGTGGGGGAAAGCACTTCGTCAATCGCACATGCGGCCATGAACAAAATCCAATCCTGATCTTTGTCGGTTAAAATATGGCGCATCCGCAACTGGTCAAGCACGCCAAGGTATTGGTCAAGTAATGCCTGAATGGTGTGCACTTTTGAAACTGAAATGGTTTGATTACGAAAGTATCGGGAACGCACTAATTCTTTCACCAACCCCATTGCCATGGTATCGGTTGACTGGGTCAAAATAAAACGCCGCCCTAATACACGGCGGATCGCATGCTGGCGGACAAGGTGTTCATCGCGGTATTCTGCAATACCGCGTATTTTTTCATAATAAAATGCAATGGCGCCTACCGCATCATTCACGGTAACATGCGCATCATCCGTGGGGAGATCTTCCGGGGTAGTGCGAGCTGCCAAAAAAGTAGTGAATACATCCGAAAACATCATAGTGCCTTTTATTGGATATTATAGTTTTGAAAGGATGGAAGGGATTTCCTGAATGACCGTACGGATATTCTGAGCAGTCGTATCAAGACCCAATGAAAATCGCACTCCTCCCTTCACCCGCTCTCGATCAAACCCGCATGCTTTGAGAACATGGGATTCTTTGCCTACCTGTGCGGTGCATGCAGCACCGGTCGCTGCGGCGATTCCTCGGCTATTCAAATACAGAACAATGGCCTCTCCATCGTACCCAGGAAACGATACATGAACGTTATTGGGAAGCCGATTCACCATTGAACCATTAACGAATGCGCTGGAGACACGTTTACGGATACCCGCGATAAGCATGGTGCTTAATTTCTCTAATCGAGGTGCCTCTTTTTTAGCACGCTTTACTGATAATTGCAATGCCGTTGCCATACCCACAATACCCGCAACATTTTCAGTACCGGGGCGTATCCCCATCTCCTGATCTCCCCCCCACATAAGAGGTTGAATCGCCGTCCCTGTCCGTACATACAGAACACCAATACCTTTGGGGCCATATACCTTACTGGCATTGAGAGTCATACAATCAACATGGAGTTTTTGGGTATCCATATCGCAATAGGCGCTTGCCTGGCATGCATCAACATGAAAATAGGGGTATACGCTACCCAATCGAGACCGTGCATCACGAATTACTTTTGCTATATCGCGAATGGGCTGGATAGTCCCAATTTCATTGTTTGCATAGATTATAGAAACTAAGACCGTTCGTTTTGTTATCGCTTTTTTTATAGCAGCAACATCAACAAAACCCTCTTGGTCGACAGGGACAATCGTTACAGAGACACCCCGTCGTTGTAATTCACGTGCAGGCTGGAGAACCGAACTGTGTTCAACACTGGAAATGATGATATGAGGACGTACAATTGTCGATGCGCCGACAACACCAAATAACGCAAGATTATTACTCTCAGTGCCTGATCCAGTAAATATTATTTCTTTCGACCGAGCATTAAGGCATTGGGCAACATCATGCCGTGCTGTTTCAATAGCGACGCGTGCCTGTTGACCAGGAGTATGGAGCGCCGAAGGGTTTGCATATCGATCATGAAAAAAAGGCTGCATCGCCTTTTTTACGTCGGGATGCAGAGGAGTTGCCGCCGCATGATCAAGATAAATAAGCTTTTGCATGTATTACGGTTTATTAAATCGGGTTGGGCGCTGTGCTGAAAGTTGGGAAAGAGAAACTGTCGGACTTGCCGCTGGTGCCTCTGAGGATGTTGGTTGGGCAGGAGACGGTTGCGGGGGCACTGCAGTGGTTGTTGTAGGCACCGGTCCTTGCGGAATAGCAGCAGCCGATACCAGTGGCGTTGTGGGCTTTATGCCTTTTTCTTTTTCATCGCGTACTATTGCAAAACAATCACGGCAATAAACAGGACGTTTGCCATCAGGTTCAAAATTTAAATACACTGTTTTGCCACAACGACTACAGATCCCCTGATAAGGACGTTCAGGAGTAGGGCCCGTTGGTTCTTCAAACTTTTTAGACTTCTTCTCCGGCTCACCAGCGCCCAATGCTTCGTTTAGTGTTTCTGACCAGCGAATAATCTTTTCTTCCACAATTGATTTGTGGGTCGCGTACCGTTCACGACTAACACTCACTACTTTTTCCATACTATGACTTCGATAATCATCACTCCATGGCGGAAGCCCTACTGCAGAAAATGGTTCCGAAGCCACCCCGTCAATCATGAGTTTTATAAAGAAATTAAATTTTGCAATATTCACAAAATCCTCTTCAGTGAAACGGGGTGCAAATTCTTTTGCTAAAAATTCAGCATCACCCGCACCCACGCGAAAGGATATGAGGGTTCCCACGTTTCCAAATACACCGGCCCGCACTGTTTCATCCAACTGCTCGATATATTGGTGTGCCATGATAAGATTAAGACGATATTTACGTGCCTCTGACAAAATACTAGCAAAGCTCTCTGTCGCAAAGTTTTGAAACTCATCGACATAGAGATAAAAATCCCTTCGCTGGTGCTCAGGAATATCAGCGCGTTCCATAGCCGCCATTTGAATTTTGGTAATAAGCATACCGCCCAGCAAACGACTATTATCTTCACCAATGCGTCCCTTAGAGAGGTTTACTATAAAAATCTTCCCCGAATCCATGATCTCACGAATGTTTACCGTTGATTTTACCTGACCGATAATGTTACGGATCACTGCAGCTGATAAAAACTGTCCTACCTTGTTTTGAATCGGGGCAATTGCCTCTTGGGCAAACTTTTCACTATATTTACCAAATTCATCGACCCAGAATGATTTCACCACCGGATCTTGAATATGCCCGATTACTTTTTTTCGAAATTCTTTATCAGAAAGCATTCGGTTTACTGCCAACATTGTACTGCCTTTATAATCCAGCAATGCCAAAAGCGTATTGTTAAGGATATATTCCATACGAGCACTCCACACATCGGGCCAGATTTTTTTGAATACTCCCATCAACGCAGAAGCCACTAAATGTTTTTGTGTTTCGTTTACTGTCTCAAGAATATTAAACGCAACCGGATAATCAAAATCAGCCGGATTAAAGTACACCACATCATTGACGCGGCTCGGAGGAATAAAATCAAGAATCTTTTCCGCTGTTTCACCGTGCGGATCAACAAATGCCAATCCTTGCCCCTCAAAAATGTCATCCAAAATCATGGTTTCCAGAGTGTTCGACTTTCCCATACCTGTCTTTCCAATCAAATACATGTGGCGGCGGCGGTCATCCCGTTTAATACCAAAACGCCGTCGTTTGTTACGGTAGTTTGTTTCGGCAAATACGGTGATGTTGGGATCTTGATCGTACATAGATTATGCAAACGGAAGATTAGAAGGCACTTCCTCTTCTGAAAATGCTTTTGGTTTACCTGATGGCAGTGACTGTTTTGGCAATGCAGACAAACGGCGTTGACGATCTTCTTCTTCCGATCGCATAGGAAGGAAAAATGGCGGCTCAGCAGTCTTTACTTCCGAGCGCTGGATTAACGGTACTTTCATATCCATCATAGGAAAATGCCACAAGGTAGCAAGTTCTTCAACATTGAGGATATAGGGTTTGCCTCCTGACATCGAACGATTGACGTATGCTTTGAAAACTTTATTTTGCGTACGAATCGCCGCACTTTTTTTCATGAAATTATCAGAAAAGCGCTTTGGATATTTGTAGGGCTTGAAACCATTCAATTGAGGGGAGCCGAACTGACGGAATGCGCCTAGTACTCCTGTTGCAACCCGTCCTTTACTGAATACCGCCTTTGGCGCTATATAGGCAATGCGCATTTTTGCCCAATATCCCGGCTTTGCTGCTTTGAGCTGTATCTGTTCCAGTACCGCCTTTTCACCCGGGGACAAATTCCCAATATTTGATCCTTCTGCCTTTTCAGGCTTTTTGGGTGCTGCAGGCGCACCCCCTGGTACCAATTGATCCAAAAACGCATTGGTAATATTAACACCTCTCTCAGCCACCTTCTCGATGCGTCCTTTTTTCTTAGCGGGTTCTTTAACTCCCGTCAGTTTGCGAACAACGCTGGCGCTCGTATCTACCCAACTGTCATCGGTTGCCTGCAATATAATTTGAATCCACACCTCTTCCCCATTTTTGACCGTTCCCAAAAACTCAAACAAGGAATTAAGCGGATCTTTGAATGTGGCATCCAAAGAGTGTTCAAATGCCGTATAGGTTTTAAGAGGATAGGGAAATGCTTTTGCAAGGCTTACTTCAGTACCCCACGTGTCAATATTTTCATCAGGATATGTTTGGGGAGCAATCGTGGCATAATCAGCAACCTCTACCACTTCTGCATCCGGATATTGTGCATACAGTGATGCCTCAATAACATCACGAAAAGACACCGGCGCATGGATAAAATATTGGATAAAACCCCCACGGCTCACAATTTCTACTGAAAAGGTGTCAGGAACTTTACCTTCCCAATATGCCTCTTTCCAATTTCCAGGTCCTGATGCTGTGCCAGTCAAGTGAGCAAAAATATTTTCAACCGCCTTCGGTGTTTGTTCTGTCATGCGAGGCACCCGAATTGCTAGTAACACTTTCGGAACACTTGCTTTATAGGCACCTTGTACTTCCCCAACCCACATAGTCCATAACGCACGTAAAATAAGATATACAACAATTAAAAATCCGCCGTGTATGAAAAAATACCAAACGGCGTAAAAGGGGTTGGAAAAGATAGCGAGAACGTTAGTAATTTGTTCTGGGTCTATAGTAAACTCCATGCAAGACAGTATTGCACAAATTCAACAAAAAATCAATTTGAATCTGACTACTTCTTGTGTGCGCGTCTTCCTTTTGTAATGTTATGCCATACCACCAATAGCGGTGAAGCAACGAAAATAGATGAGTACGTACCAAACAGAACACCCAAAATAAGTACGAGCGTGAAATTGCGAATTGATTCTCCGCCAAAGAAATATACCGCTGTCATCACCAACAACACGGTTAATGACGTATTGATAGAACGTCCCAATGTCTGATTGACTGAATATTCAACAACCTCTTCAAAATTACCACCACGCTTCAAAAGGTTTTCTCGGCTTCGGTCAAATACTACAATCGTGTTATGGACTGAAAACCCTAATATCGTCAAAAATGCGGCAATAAATGATGCGGTAACTTCAACACCAGCAAACTTACCCAATACGGCAAACACGCCGGCGACCAGCACGATATCATGCAATAATCCAACAATCGCGACAGCACCGTATTTCCATGAAGCTACTGAATGCGAGACTTTTCTAAAGACAAAACTCAAGTATGCAAGGATCAGCGCCAGTGCAATGACGATCGCCCATAGAGACTTATTTCGTAAATCCTTACCAATAACCGGACCAATGGAGTCAAAGCTCTTTTCAGTAAATTCTCCTGTCGGCTTTAGTGCTTCAAGAATTTTTTGATGTGTCGTCTGGTCTACATTTTTGAAGCGCAAAATAACATTCTGCTCGCCTGAACGTCGTGCCTCTATTTCACCAAGCTCAAGAGAAGAAAGTTTTTCATGAATCGTTTCGTTGGTGGGAGCCGTATTACTATATGAAATCTCCATGATACTGCCTCCGGTAAAATCAACACCAAATTTAAGTCCCCATGTACAGAGTGCTGCGACCGCAACAACGAAAAGAACGGAGGAAAGGATGAGCCAAATGCGGCGAGTTTTGATGATATGGATCATAAATTCAAAATGATTAGGAAGAAGTTGTCTTACGAGGACCACCAAAGAGCCAAACATTTTTACTGATACGCCAACCGGAGACTAATCGTAACAATTGACGCGTTACAATAATCGCAGAGAACATACTGACAATGATACCAACCGATAAGGTCAATGCAAACCCCTTGATAAGGCTGGTTGAAAACGAATACAAGACAAATGCAGTAATCAAGGAAGAAACGTTACTATCACGAATGGACGTCCATGCACGAGTAAATCCATCACGGATTGCTGCATCCAAAGACTTTCCTGCACGCAATTCTTCACGCATACGTTCAAAAATCAGAATGTTAGCATCTACCGCAATACCGATTGAGAGGATAAACCCTGCAATGCCGGCAAGGGTAAGGGTAACCCCGAACAGTTTGAAGATAGCAAGAATCAGTACACTATAGAGACACAATGCGATCACTGCCAATATACCGGGAACGCGGTAGTACAAGATCATAAAGATGGCCACCAAAATCAAACCAACAAATCCAGCAAAAATACTCTTGTGCAAAGAATCAGCTCCTAGACTTGCTCCGACAGTACTCTGACTCACTAGATCAACCGGCACAGGCAATGCACCAGCGTTAAGGCGCTGAGCAAGAATTTTTGCTTCCTGATGGGTCATATTACCCGAAATCACCGCGCTGCCTCCAATAATTTCATCATTCACATTAGGAGCATAGGTATCACGCTCGTCAATCACATCGTCGTCATTAGTATCAATGATCGAGTTGCCATCGAGGAATATACCGAGTGGTTTTCCTATATTCTTACGAGTAATCTCCTGGAAGAGTTTTGTACCTTCATCATTGAAATCCAAACCGACTTGAATCTGGCCTGTCTGCTGAGCAGTGGTAACATATGCTTTCTTCAAGTGTTTTCCTGTAAGGCCCGTAGAGTTCCAAAATTCTGGAGGCGGCAAAATGTCAGCAGGAGTCTTTTTGAGAATAAGCGCGCGAGCGATATGATATTCCTGAAGCGAACGCTCATCGGTCTTAAGAATAATATGAAAACCAAAATCACTTTCAACAACATCTGATATCTGGCCTTTTTGCAATGCAAAGGCTGCGGTCTCAAACGCAGGAACCATCATGCCTTTTGAAAAATATCCCAAATCGCCTCCTTGAGCGGCAGAACCAGTATCATCAGAATTTTTTGTAGCGATCTCAGCAAAATTTTCAAGAGTAATTGCTTTCTTCAATGTTTCTGACAATATTTTTGCTTCATCTTTTGTTCGCTCATGATTACAGGAAGGCAAACCCTTATAACAAATCAACACATGACGAGCGCTGATTTCTTTTTCTGACGTATCACGCTTTTCAAGAAATTTCACCACCTGAAAACTTGATTGATCTTCATATAATGAGGGTGCGATGTCCCCTGGCTTTAGAGACTGAACGGTTGGAATGAGCCCTGCATCAGGGCTTCCTTTGGTAACCCATCCAATATCCCCCCCTTTATTTTTTGTTGCCTCATCTTGAGAGTATTTTGCAACAAGCGCATTAAAATCAGCTCCTGGCAATCGCAATGCGACCAGTGCCTCTTGAGCACGAGCTTTTGCCGCGGTATTAAATTGCTCCATTTGCTTCTTCTGGTCTGGATTTAATTCCATAGAGCGATCTGCACTCAATGCTGCAGGATTTTGCTCTTTAAACTCAAGAAGAGTGCGCTCGCCAATCTGCTCAATGGTTTTAGTAGGATCAGACACACCAGCAAGCTCAACAATGACCCGATATGCTCCCCCTGTTTTTGAGGTTTGTACAACAGGTTCAGATACGCCAAAGATATTGACACGTCGTTCAATAACATCACGAACACCCTCGAGAGCTGAATCTTTATCTGCATTGGCGACATCTTTCATGTCTGCCTCGTAGACCAAGTGCGTGCCTCCTTGCAGGTCAAGACCTAACGCAAAATCGCGAGGCGGCCAGCTTGGCCATCCAATTGATGGCAAAAATGCTGCTACCCCTCGTTCTTGTAATCCTTTATTCCAGTTATCGCGATTCGTATCATAGAACTGGAGACCATCATAGAGAGTGGCTACAAGTCCTAAAATAACGAGAAGAGTAATACCCCAGCGAAGTTTCCCTCGTGCCCGGGGGCGAAACAAACGTGCAATACGCATAAATCCATTCGGTTATTCACAAGTTACACAAGTATAGCGAAGGGTCTCGTTCTGCGCAATAGCAATATTAAAAACACCCTGCTTTTAGATAGAAGGGTGTTTTTAGCGCCGATGGTGCTTCTTTAAGCGGTGCCGTATGCTCGAATTGCTTTTCTGATGAGGTGATCAAAGTTATAGTTCACCTTAACATGCTCGCGATTCTGCTTGGCTGCTTCTGCTTGGCGTGCAGGAGTTCCTAAAATGGATGCAAGTTGTGAAGCAAGATGCTTACTGTCTTTGTTGTGAAATGAATATCCTACCCATGGAACTACTTCTTTATTTTCTGCGATGTCAGATACCAATACAGGACATCCGTAACTCATCGCTTCTAGGAGTGCAAGCGAGAGTCCTTCTTGCTCTGAAGGCTGTACAAACAACTTTGCATTGCTAAACAACTCTGCTAATTCATCACCCTGTTTTGCTCCAAGAAATATAATATCCTTATCACCCTTTGCTTGCTTTTTTATTTCTGAAACATAACTATCGGTGAAGGATGATCCGCCAACAATAACCAACGGAGGAAGTGATACCCCTTGGGCTTTCAGTTCACGATATGCATCAATTAAATAATGGATTCCTTTGTGACGAACAAGGCGAGAAACCGATAAAATATAGCCTTTATGAGTCAAACCATACCGTGCAATTTTTTTGATAGGACGTCGCTGTGGAATCGTAACACCATTAGGAATATAGATTGCTTTGCGGCCATATTGTTTTGACACGTATCGTTGAAGTAACTTTGAAACAACAATTGTTTTGTGAGTGAAACGGCATGCAACAAATTCACCAATGTGAAATACGGTGCGCGCAAGCATCCCCCATTTTTCATGAAAATAATCTTTGCATTGAAATGTTACGTAGACTTTTGAACGAGGATTAAAAATGCGAGGAATCCATGCAAAAATTGCAGGACCGATGCCGTGATAATGGATAACATCCGCACGTTGAAATAATGCATGAATGGTACTCAAAAACACATGAGTCACCATATCAAGATGCTTTGTCTTAATAGCAGGAAGGTAAACAAGTTTTACCCCTCGATAGTCCTGAACACAATTTGCATTCAACGTATAATGTTTTCGACAATAGGCAATAACCTCATGGCCATCTGCCACGAGTCGCGTTGCCAGCTCATCAACCGCGCGCTCTACGCCCCCGGTATGTGCTGGAAGACCCTTTTGTCCGATCATTAAAATCTTCATAAAACCTTTGAAAATAAGAAGAAATCGCTTTAAATGCCTAAAATATAATAAATAGAGACTTTTTCTTATCGAAAAGAATAGCACAAATAACCTAATTTGTCAAGATACCTTAATCCTAATCCTGCTGATATATTTTATCAAATAGTACATTTTTCGTATGGTTATAAGAATATCTGACTGTATCATTAAGTTATTCACAGTAAAGCTTGATATTTAAAAGGTTTTGTGGTATTATTATATATGTAAAGGTCGTTGCTTTACCTCCCCGCCGATTAGGCAGGAGAAAAACAAAAAAACTATAGGTATCCTATAGTCATAATAGTCGACCAAATATACCCTTTCTGCTGTCATCAGAAGGGTATATTTATTTTTGCTTCATCGCCTTTTTATAGAGTTCAATAAGCCTCGCGTAATAATCTTCAGGAAAAAGATTTTTTTGTACCCATGAACGGGATTGTTGACCCAATCGTTTGGCGAGGACTGCGTTGGAAAGCAAAACAAGGGCTTTTTGAGCTAAATCAACCTCATTCCCTGGTGTAAATAATAATCTTTTGTCGACTGACCCCAAAACCTCGGGAATACCGCCAATACGAGACCCCAACACCGCCTTACTAGCTGCCATTGCTTCGGTCATGGAATATCCCATCACCTCGTATCCAATTGAGGGCATTAATACAAGATTTGCTTCTCGAATGAGTTTTTTTAAGGGGGCGCCTTTTACAAACCCTAAAAACTCTACCCGATCATCCACCCCTTCTGATCGGGCAAGTCTTAATAAATATTCTTTTTGTGGGCCTTCCCCCGCTATGATAAGTCGCTGTTTTGGCAAGTGTTTCATAGCTCGAATAGCAACATCAATACCCTTCTCTTCTGATAATCGACCAAACACAAACAGGTACTTCCCCGTTGTCGTTGAGGGGGCAATATCCGTGGTATCTACGGGTGAATACATAACACTGATCCTCTCTTTTGGCATACCGTATTCTACCAAAATATCTTTGGTTGATTGAGACGGTGCGATCCAATATCTCACTCCCCGGTCATATATATGCATCCACTTGTGGATGTACATTTCTAACGCAAGAAGAGCGCTTGCTGAAAAAGAATGCTGTGTGCAGCGATGCAATACTTCTTTATAATACATTCCTCCTTTACAGAGCGTTTCTATCTGGCCATTACAAAATAACCGGTTGGGACATATTAATTTGTAGTCATGGACGGTTTGAATCACCGGAATCTTGTACTTACTGCAGACATCCAAAATGGATGGTGAGATATGGTGATAGATGTTTTGGATGTGCACGATATCAGGTTTTGTTTCTTGTACCAGTAGTTCAAATTGCCGTTTTGCTTCCAAAGAATAGATCATCCGGCCGGCGCTTTTTATCTTCTCCCCTATCCCCATTGGAGCACTAAAATCAACATGGGAAACAAAATACTTGCTCCATGATGTCCGCTCATTGCGAGGATGATGCATAGAAAAAGGAATCACTTCATGACCATGTTCTTTCAAAAGATCCATGATATCAAAGAGATAGGTTTCAGCCCCTGCCCCGCGATAAAAATATTTGTGCGCAAGAATAATCTTCATATTAGTGGACTTGCTCTCGATATCCCTTTCTTCCTATGACATATATAAAACCGCCATACAGCCAGAAATAACTTGCGAGCGTGCGCACCTCAAGATAGGTTCCAAGGAAGCCTTGCAAAGATATTGCTATGATCACACCAATAAATCCTAGCGCTAATCCACGCACGTATGGATCATGATTATGACGCCATACTTTCACTGCCATGCGCCACAAGATTACAAACATGGTGATGTATAGAAGTAATCCCAACGTCCCCAACTCACCCCAAATCGATAACCAATTATTATCAATATATCCTTCCGTCCCATATACCCCGAACGGTAAGCCTGCCCTATCATAGCTTTGGGTATTATGCAGTGCAGCCGCAGCCCCCGCGCCATACATGCTCGGGCCTACACCAATCACCGGAGAGAGGGCTATGATTTTAGGTGTATTCACAATCCAAAACAGTCGCCCCATACCATAATATTCCCCGCTATAACGCGTAAAAGAAAAGCTTTCAAAAAACCGTTCAATAATCCCTTGTTGGGGTGTGTCAATCAATGTTTTCACCACCAAACCACTCACTGCAAGATACCCCACCGCTACAATAATAAATACCAATGACCCAATGCGGATACGCCAGTCTTTCATAAAATGTCCCCCGATAGCAAGCACCCCCAACGCAAACCCAAACCATGCAGCGCGTGATAATGTAAGTAGTAGCGCAGGAAAACTCACTAACAACAAACAGCGCAGTACCCATTTTTCTCTCTGTTTTTTAACAAAATAAAGAAGGCCTACTGCAAGCAACATGAATACCGTAAGGAATGTACCCAGCTGTTCATACCTTCCCATCGTTCCAAACACGCGGGTTCCCGGCGCCCACGTTTGAACAGTTCCCTCTGTCAATTTAATATCACCCAAGAGCCGCTCCTGATCCGGTAAAAAAAATGGATCCAGTGCGCCTCGTGTCGCTGCTTGCATAATACCCAACACCGACTCTCCCAACACAATCGCACCCATCAATATAGTTAACCGGCGAATAAATCGTTTGTCAGGCACCATGTAGACTGCAATAAAAAAGAGGAGCATAAACCGAACAATCTGGCGTATACCGAGCATGCCATCCACTAATGGTACTACGTTGATAAACACCGAAAGTAACGCCACCGCAATGAGACCAACAAACGCCCAATCAAGGGGCGTGTGCATTTTTCTTTTTTGATGCATCCACAGACGCACCACCACCGAAGCACACAAAAGATACATTAACAGTTCGGGGGTATATCGTGCATAGACGTAGACGCTATCGGGTACGAATTTCAACAAAAATGGTTCAAGCGGGATATAGGACACAAACAAAACCAACGCCGCTTTTGGATATACGATCGCCGTGATCATGGCAGTCAGAATCAACACCGTAATAGCTGCTTCAAGGGGTGGCAATATCATTAATGCGCATAGCAATGCTATTACAAAAATCACTGCACCGATCGCCAGCCAGGTCAATTGATTTTTTTTGGTAGAAAACTTTTTTAGAATATGCGCCATATCTCTTTAGTATATCAAAAAATGTTCTATTGAGCACTGAAAATTTAAAAAAGAAACTCTCGTATTAATTACGAGAGTGTATTGTAATATTATTACTGATAGATACCGTCACGAACGCCAACATCATTCTGCTGACTCCCGTAACTCCAAAATTTTCCTACATTACTAAATAATGTATTGAAATACGCTTTGTTGCCCCATGCAATAATTGTATTTACATTCACCTCACTGTACTTTGGTGCAACAACAAAGTTGCCTATACCATCCATCCCTGACGACGGATCACAACTTAACGAGTAGGGATAAATTGAACTATATGCCGCATTACTTCCTCCGTAGATATAAACAGGTGCTATAACTTCACATGCTTTTATCTTGTCTGGTGTATACCGCCAAAGATATGCAACCAAGTCTCCGCTTTTTAAGCGGGATTCAAAACTAACTGGTGCTTCGTTTGAATCTTTGAATTTAGTAAAACTATTCCATGATAAAGGAAATGTTCCCTTAAATTCAATTTTTTCATAATACGGAGTTGGGTATGGGACTGGTGTTGGGTAAACACAGCCTCCAGAAGTCGGGTAACACACCCACGGTGTTGGAGTCGGCAACGGAGTGGGTGTTGGAGTCGGAGTTGGTATGGGGGTCGGTACTGGTGAATAACTGGGTATCACATATATTATCCAGGGTGTTGGTGCTGGATTTAATGGACGTTGCGAATCGCAGCTAATAACCATCAAAAATGATAGTAGTACTGGGGATCCTCTTTTTATGTCAAAAAACGATTTGAAATCCATGTTTCTCTCCTTTACTGTTTTATGTATTTCGCTGCCTACTATACCGACTACATATATCCATGTCAAGACACACAAATCTGTAGCATTGGAATACTTAATAAAAAAAACACCCACGTATTGTGGGTGAGATTGAATATTTAACGGCTATTGGGCGAGAGTAACAACCAGGTCCCCTTTATAAACATTACTTGGTAATGTAATACCGAGTGTAGCTTCAAGTTTTGTTTTAAACCCTTTCGCGGTAGCAGCAAAGTTTGCAACATTTGAGGACTGAACTGCTCCACTCCACCAATCCAACACACTAAAACTATTTACCCCAAGACCTTGCATAGTCTTCAATTCAATCCACTGCAGATCATTGGTAATACCCTTAGTGCCATTACTGATTTTGCCATCAGAGCCAACACGGAGAAAGCTTCCGTTAATTGTTTCAGTGAGCATACCATCAGTTCCCAGATAAACGGAGAGTGCGTCGGTTGTTCGTAGGGTATTGTCATACCCAAGAAGAATCACCTTTCCTTCCTTAGTCAGGATAGGCTGACGATTGCTCGCAAGTGCTTTAGATTTGTAGGATTCAATCGTCCAATTCAAACCACCGGAACATCCACCCCCCATACTTCCCGTTACCTGAAAATAGTTAGGGATACCCTTCTTTGAACTTGTCTGTGTTCCTGTTGTCTTTGGCTGATGAACACGGCTGATCTGTTTTCTTTCAAACCAGATGTCGGCCTCAAGAATCCAGCCAAGAGTGCTTCCATTGTAGTCAATAGAAACATCTCTTGTATCAAGATCAAGGGAATCAAACGGTACGCCTCCTGCGTAAATTTCCGTCGTTAATCCTACATTGTACACACCAGTGCCAAATATACTATCAACTGTATATGGAACCACGAATGGCTTACCATTTATTTCAATTGATGCAGGGATTATCTGACCGTTACTAAGAGTCAAAAGAGGTGTTAAGTCTTTTAACTGACCTTCTGGATCATCTACTACCACCAACGAAGTGTCTTCACTAATTTCATCAATACTTAACTGAGCTAGTGCCTGATAATCAGGATTAATATGATTATCAACAATATCATCTAATTCAGTAAATAGTGGGTTCATAACATTCAATACCGCCTGATCAGCAGCACTGATGCTATGCGAACGAGTATAAGTACTTATCGAATCTTGGAGATTTGATAAGTAATAATATGCCTGATCAGCACTACTTACCGAAGTAGGAAGAGGAAGCGAATATAATGAATTTCTGAAACTCAATGTCTGTCTTTGACTATATATCAGTTGATATATAACCAATATACGAGCTTCATAGTTCGCGATATCCTGTAAAAATGCAGCCTCTTTATCAATAAGTTCTTTGTATTTATCAGATACTATAACCTGGATAGAACCAGGTATATCGTTATATCCAAAACTTATTGGCTTTTCTGCATTCGTTTTCAATCCCAACATTTGAAGCGGGGCTATATGGAGCCCAAACTTCTGTTTCCCGATACCACGCTGAGAAAAATAAATTTCTTTCGACACATGACTAGCGGTTGAGAATACCAACTTATTTCCTGATTTCAGAACTA
>CAYHKW010000018.1:0-19192 GCA_964357385.1 uncultured Gammaproteobacteria bacterium | reverse complement strand
AGATATTTGTTGTTTAAGGGGGGTCTATAGATGAAAAAAAATATCGGGGTCGGTGTATTAACAAGTGCTGCTTTGTTGATTATCTTTTTCTATATTTCTGCTGTTTTTATGATAGGTGCAGGGATTACCTTCTCTGTCCCGATAGAAAAGCAAGGGCCTATTATATGGATTGGGGGTTTGGCAATAGGGGTTCTTTGTGTCTGGTATTCGATCACCTTGTTACGATGGATGGTGCTCGAAATGTATCAAAGGATTAACAAGTTTTACCAATCCTTTGATACGCCACATTAAAACTAATCAACACTCAAGCAATACGGCATTTCAATGAAATGACCGTTTTTTTATAACCACAAGCAAAGCATACGACCTAGATGTGGCACATGATAATCGTTTAATCAGAATACCTTGAAATCATAGCTAAAGATTGCTAGACTAACCGTATATGTTTAAGAAGAATAATCTAGGAACTTGGTTTATTGCGCTTCTCTCAGTCGCTCCTGTCGCATGGTGGTTTTTTGCGTTCCCGCTCGCATCTCGCCTTGGTTCTATTTGGGATATTGCAGGCACGCTGGGAAAAGCAGCAGCAATAGCAGGATTTGTATTATTTTCACTTAATTTTGTCCTTGCTTTGCGTACCCACTGGCTTGAAAAGTTATTTGGTCCATTGGATCGGGTATATCGCATTCATCATATTGTGGGCGGTCTTGCATTTATTTTTCTTATCCTTCACCCGCTATTACTCGCACTCTCCTTTGTATCAGTCTCACCTCTATTTGCCCGCGATTTCTTATTTGGTATCGGTTCCTGGCAAGTAGCGACAGGAAAACTTGCACTATTGGTGTTGTTTGTGATATTGGCATTAACATTATATGCATATAAAAAACTAGGTCATGATCGATGGAAAATAGTCCATAAATTCATTGGTTTGGCCCTCGCTTTAGGGGTGGTTCACGCTTTTTATGTTCCTGGTGAAGTTTCAGTAATTCCACTGTTGCGCTATTATCTGTTATTAATCGGACTTGTCGGTATTTCCGCATTCCTCTGGAGGACCGTATTCCAAATGTTTAAACGCAATGAATATGAATATGAATTTGTTAGCGTAAATAATTTGGGTGCGGAAATTTATGAGGTAGTATTGCGCCCATTACATAAAAAAATCAGTCACATGCCAGGACAGTTTGCGTTTGTGCGCATTATCCAAGGGGCATATGACAAAAAATCACATCCGTTTACGATTTCATCTTCGCCTGATGATCAGTACATTCGTTTTTCGATAAAAGCGTTGGGGGACTATACTAAAAGTCTGGCAGCTATTGCGTCAGGTACTCGATGTCGTATTGAAGGGCCGTTTGGTCGTTTTACCTACAGCACCACACCAGAAACACATCAATTGTGGGTTGCAGGAGGTATTGGAGTAACCCCATTTTTAAGTATGGCACGTTTTTTTAAGGATCAAGGCTCAACCATGGGCTATGATATTGATATGTATTACAGCGGCAAGTCACTAGAAGAATTAGTATTTTTGAAAGAACTCCGAGAGATTGCGGCGGCATTGAAGCAGGGATTTCGTGTTCACACATTTGATTCTTCAAAGCAAGGACATCTGACTGCTGGTATCATTGCGCAAGAGATCAAAGACGTGCAAGGTCGAGATATGTTTATTTGCGGTCCCATGGCAATGATGGATGCGTTATCTGGGCAGCTTGTATTGTTAGGGCTTCCTTCTTCAAAAATCCATAAAGAGGATTTTGCATTGCGATAATATGCGTCTTCCCAGTACTGTCATCATAAAACACATGGTGACCACTACTATTATTGCTGCCACGGTTATTACTATCGCAATCGTGGTATATCCATCATTTCAACCGCCTAGAGATCAGCAAGCGTTTCAGAACATGCCTACTTCTTCGTCGACTAGTGCTTCCAAAACATACTCCATGACAGAAATCGCGCAGCACACCACTGAACATGACTGTTGGCTTGCGATCGATGGGAGTGTGTATGATGTGTCGGGGTTCTTATCAGATCATCCGGGAGGTAATGACACTATCTTCGCTTTTTGTGGCAAAGATGCCAGCGAAGCATTTGCAAGGCGAGGTGGTCAAGAGGTCCCTCATTCAAATGAGGCGAAGACTCTATTGCAGACATTTTATATTGGTATAGTTCAATAACTTTTTTATATATTCGTATGTCACCGATGCCTATTGAAAAAACTGACGAAGAGTGGAAAAAGGAACTCACCCCCGAGCAATATGCAGTTATGAGAGAAAAGGGGACCGAAACGCCGTTTACGGGAGAGTATGTCAATACGAAAGAATCAGGTATGTATATCTGCGCAGCGTGTGGCAGCCAGCTGTTTTCTTCTGATGCAAAGTTTGATTCCGGCACGGGTTGGCCAAGTTTTGACCAAGCACTTCCTGGTAAGGTTAAATATCACCATGATAGCGAGTATGGCATGAACCGTACTGAAGTAACTTGTGCACAATGCGGCGCTCATCTTGGCCATGTATTTGACGACGGTCCTGCAACGACCGGAAAACGCTATTGTATCAATTCAGTGTGTCTTGATTTGAAAAAAGATTCTGAAAATTAATGATAGTGTATGCGCCAGCTGTCACTGAGTTTTTTCTTAAAAGAAGATCAGATTTTACTTGCGATGAAAAAGCGCGGGTTTGGTGTCGGTAAGTGGAATGGGTATGGAGGTAAGTGTCTGGAAGGTGAATCAGTTGGTCAGGCTGCCGTGCGTGAGATCGAAGAAGAAAGCGGATTGATTGTAAGAACAGAGCAGCTTAATCACCGCGGAAGCCTGCAGTTTTATTTTCCCCACAAACCTGAATGGACTCAAGAAGTTCATATTTTTACTATTAGTGAATGCGATAGAGAGCCTATAGAAACAGAGGAGATGAAACCACAGTGGTTTTCTCTTGAAGAGATACCCTATGCCTCCATGTGGCAAGATGATGCACACTGGCTCCCATTGGTATTCAAAGGGTGTAGAATTGAGGGACAGTTTACCTTTGACGCCACCAACGAAGATATCGCTCATTGGGAAGTGAGGGAAATATGATCTTTGTTGCAAAATAATAGGTAAATCATTTTTTGATTTACCTTCGATCATCGGCATTCTATTGTCCCATGGAGCTCGTCTGCGTATTCAACGCAGTAATCCTTTAATGTTAGATTGTGCGTCCGGATCATGTAGAGCTCTATTGATACCCCGGAGGAAAACTGTTTTTGCGATAGATATATTGCAATTTTGGGGAGACCACATGCGTATTGTTCAATAGTATCCTTAATTTCTTGGGAAACCAACGGAATTCTATCGTTTAGTATTGCTTTCACAATCCGTGGACAATGATCTAACGTTTTAGTGCTTGAACTCGTTTCTTTTAAAGTCAACATGAATCCTCCTTTATCATTCAGTAACGGTTGGCTACAATAATACATTGACCGTTTGGTTTCGTCAATGGGGTCTTTTGATCGACACTGGCATCTTTTTTATTTTCTGCTATAATCGTAAATATTATTTTTATCGATATGAAACACACCGTAATCAATCTGCTATCTGAAACAGAAACAAAGGCATATGTATTGCCTCTTTTTAAGGATGAAGCCATTCCTAGCGAAAGTGTGTTGTTTGGAGCGTTGTCCAAAACTGCTAAAGACTATATTCAAAAAGTATCAAAAGAGGCGACCATATCAGTAGGAAGTTTTCAAAAAATTGTTTTGCCCGGTGATGAGGCAGGGGTGGTTGTCATACTTGGCTTAGGTGCAAGGGAGATGTATAATCGCAGAAAATATGTAAAGGCTGCCCGTGCGCTGGTGCAGGGCATGCGCGGTTCTCATCTCGTGTCGGCAGTAATAGAGCCCGCTCTTTTGCTTCCTTCAGGCACAGAGCTGTCCGAGTCAGTCAGCATGCTTGCCACTAACACTGAAATGGCAAATTATGAGTTTGTGGCACATAAAGAAATACCAAAAGACGGATGGTATTTTGTTCAAGAGTTGGTGTACCTGACTGACGATACCCACAAAGACACCATGAGCAAGGCGGTAGAAGACGGCGCAGTCGTGGGAGATTTTATGTCTCAGGCTCGCGAGCTTTCCAATATGCCTGGTGGCGATATGACGCCGACGGTACTTGCCAACAGTGCTCGAAGTATGGCAGAAACAGTGGGGGTAACCTGCCGTATTATTGGCGAGGCAGAAATGGCAATGATGGGAATGGGCGGTATCTTGGGTGTTTCAAAAGGAAGTGTGCAAGATGCACAGCTTATTGTTCTTGAGTACAATGGTGCGGAAAAATCACAAAAGCCATTAGCATTTTTAGGAAAAGGCATCACGTTTGATAGCGGAGGACTTGACTTAAAACCCTCAGGTGCTATGAATGAGATGCATATGGATATGACCGGTGCCGCATCAGTCATATCCGCAATATGTGCGATTGCAAGATTAGGATTGAAGGTAAATGTTGTTGGTGTGTGCCCTGCTGTTGAAAATATGCCTTCCGGTCAAAGTTATCGTCCTGGCGATCTTCTTAAGTCAATGTCAGGTAAAACAATTGAGATCGTATCCCCTGATGCAGAAGGAAGGGTTGTACTTGCAGACGCATTGACCTATACTGAAACACATTATGATCCCGCATTGGTAGTCGATTTGGCTACGCTCACGGGAGCATCAATTGTTGCGTTGGGATCCCACGCAGCGGCCGTACTGTCACCCAACGAAGAGTTTGCAAAAGAGGTGTGCAATATCGGAGAAAAAAGCGGGGACTATATGTGGCCGCTTCCTATGTGGGAAGAATATGAAGGAGATGTGAAAGGAGTGTTTGGCGATGTTGCCAATGCTGAGCGTGCGCGTCGGCAAGCAGGAACAATTAATGGCGGCATGTTCCTCTACCAGTTCGCTAAATCATTTACAAAATGGGCACACATTGATATTGCTCCGACCATGACGACTGTTGACGGCCAGTTCCTTAGTAAGGGGGCGAGCGGTACAGGGGTTCGTTTCTTGGTTGAGCTTGCACGTTCAATGTCATTATAATTATTAAGAGCAAGAGAAGTATGCCACGATATATGTGTGGGCAGTGCGGTGATGATTTCGCAACCCCAGGGTCCTGTGAAATCTGTCTTCAGCCACTTGAAAAAATGGAGAAAGAAGAAAATGAGGAGCAACCGATGTTTAACGATGAAGACTATAATTAAATGAATTGCCCCGCCCACGGCGGGGTTTTGCATATGAATGATCAATTTGATGTAGTAATTCTCGGGGGAGGTGCAGCGGGTCTTTCCGCAGGAACGTTTGCGGGAAGGCGTGGTCTTAAGACACTTATTATTACCAAAGAAGTGGGAGGTCAGACTGCTTCTACGCTTGAGATAGAAAATTATCCTGGAGTCGGACGAATCGAAGGTCCTGTCTTGATGGCAATCATGAAAGAGCAAGCGATACAGTTTGGTTGTCAGCTAATCTATGGCGATATCGGTGTGATTTCAAAATCGTCCGATGGTTTTGCGGTGTCTGTAGGGGAGCAGCAGTATGTCGGCACCACGCTCATTGCTGCGTGTGGCAAACGACCTCGATTGTTGGGTCTTTCAGACGAAAATAAGTGGTTAGGCAAGGGTATTTTTTATAGCAGTACTGATATTCCCGATGGATATGCCAATGGTAAGGTGGTGGCAGTAGTGGGGGGAGGAAGTGCCGCACTGGAAGAAGCGATATTACACAGCCGTACAGCAAAAAAAGTCTATATTATACATCGGCGCGGTAGTTTTCGTGCAGAGGATATTTTGGTCCAACAGGTAAAAGAAATATCTAATATTGAATGTATTTTTCATGCAGAAAGTACGGCTATAGGGGGCGATGATTCTATTGAATCAATTACCTACGTTCAAGATAGCAATTCTCACACTCTTTCTCTTGATATGATTTGTGTCAAAATCGGCTATGATTCCGATGCAACTCTTTTTCAATCTCTTGTGCAATTAGATAACCAAGGAAGAATCCCCATTGATCGCAATGCTCATACTACCATTGAAGGTTTATTTGCTGCAGGTGATATAACTAATGTCGATTTCCAACAAATTGTGATTTCGTCAGGAGACGGCGCGAAAGCAGCATTAAGTGCATTTTTTTATCTGATGGAGAAAAAAGGAATCAAGGGAACGAAAGCTGATTGGGGGTATCTGGTGTAATGATACAGAGTGGTTTACAATGAATATACGATATTTATTTGTAACTACTATTTTCTATGAGTAAACCTTTTTTGAAAGGCGCTGCATTTGGGGCATTAATTGCTTCGGTGGCAACATTGTTTCTCGCTCCTCAAACAGGAAAGAAAACACAAGTAGCAGTCAAGAAGCTTGTTGATTCTCTATCTAAAGAGATGCTTAAACAATCAAAAAATCTTAAGAAAATGTCACGTACAGGGTACGAAGAAATGGTGGTATCAGCAGTGAAAGATTTTTCAAAAGGATCGAAAGTAGGAAAAGATTATTTGGAAGACGTAGCGTTGGCGTTGAAAGACCGATGGGATGACTTTAAAAAAGATTTAGATTTGCAAGAAGTGGAGGCAAAAAAAATAACACCATCCCCTAAGGCAACGAAAAAAACAACACAAGTAAAAAAGAAAGCGGTCAAAAAAAGCAAATAATGTATGCCTTATACGGTCACAACTGAAAAAAATACATCTCTGGTACGTGCAGAGGGCACGAATATGAAGGATGTATTTGTGGAAGGTGCTCGTGGTGCACTGAGTATCGTATATGACATTGACCATATAAACGCCGATGATTCCATCGAGGTAGTGGTTCTTGCATCAAATATTAGTGCATTGTTTCAAGGGTGGATACAAGAACTTTTTGATCGTGCTTCGTTGTATGAAGTTGCTATTATTGATACAGAAGTGCATGCCATTCAAAAGATAAATAAGACCGATATACTACTGACGGCAACCGCCTGGACAGCTTCACAAAAAAATGCTAAGAAATACGGCACAGGAACGCGATTTCGTGAGCTCAAAAAGAGCAGCTCTACATGCAGACAAAAAGGCGGAGCGTGGCAATGTGAAATAACGGCGAGTACAACATCATGAAAAACCGTACTAGAGTATATCGTTTTCTCGAAATAATTCCCGGTTTTCTTTTGTGCATCACATTTGTGCTTGCGCTCCTTTTGTCGTTTTTCAAACCATTGTGGGTGATTTATTTTATAATCCTTTTTGACTTGTTGTGGTTGTATCGTGTTGTGTATTTTGTCATTTTTTTACTCTACGGCTGGCGCAAATTCATGGGTGCCTTGCGTATTGATTGGTTTGACCGTCTCACGAGTCATCATAAAGATTGGAAGCAGATGTATCATCTTCTGTTTTTGCCCATGTACAAAGAAGGTGAAGATATTGTGGATCAAACTCTCAAGTCGATTGTCGATAGCAATTATCCCATGGATCGGTTTATTGTAGTGTTGGCAGGCGAAGAGAGAGCGCAGGAGAGTTTTGAACCCATTGCTGTTGCCATGAAAAAGAAGTATGGCAAGACGTTTTTTAAATTTATCACCACCCTTCATCCTGACAATGTTCCGGGCGAAATGAAATCAAAGGGCGCTAACATTAATTATGCCGGAAAGCAGGTGCAAACGATTATTGATACGCTCAATATTCCCTATGAACGGATTATTGTTTCGACATTTGATATTGACACCAATCCTCACCCTGATTATTTCGCAGCGCTTACGGATGCCTATTTAAGCCACCCTAATCCTACGCGGGCAAGCTATCAGCCGGTGGTATTATACAATAACAATATCTGGGAGTCTTCTGCGCCGATGCGTTTGGCGGCATTTGGTACTACCTTTTGGCTCTTGTCAGAGCTGGCACGGCCTGATCGTCTGTTTACGTTTTCTTCTCATAGCATGAGTTTTCGTGCATTGGTGGATGTTGGATTTTGGCAAAATGACATTGTGAGTGAAGATTCAAGAATTTTTTTACAGTGCTTCCTTCATTACCATGGCGATTATTCAGTAACACCGATTTATGTGCCGGTGAACATGGATACGGTTCAGGCGCGAACCCAATGGATTAGTTTGGTGAATCTCTATAAACAGCAACGCCGTTGGGCATGGGGTGTTGAACATTTTCCATTCATGCTCACGGCGTTTGCTAAAGATCCTCTGATTCCTCGTTGGAAAAAATTAAAATACTCATGGATTCAAGCAGAGGGTATGTATACCTGGGCAACGGCACCGATTCTGATTTTCATACTAGGTCGTTTGCCGTTGTATTTTGCACAAGGGGAGGTATCACGAACGGTTCTCGCCCAAAACGCACCGTTTATTTTGGAAATGCTCCTGAACTTTACATTGATCGGTATTATTATTACCGCAATCCTTGCCCTTATCGCACTTCCGCCTCGCCCTACTACGCAGCGAGCCTATAAAATGGTGTATATGCTGCTTCAATGGGCACTATTGCCAATTACCCTTATTGTGCTAAGCTCTATCCCTGCTATTGACGCCCAGATACGTCTTATGTTAGGACGATATTTAGGGTTTTGGGTTACGGAAAAGACTCGGAAATAACGCACACTATGCCAAAGGTAATCGTAAGTATGGTCACCTATAACGCGACTGGTTATTTACCATTTGCTTTGCCGTCTCTTGCTGCCTTAGATAACAAGGAGGGGGAGCTTATCATTATTGATAATGCCTCGACTGACCAGTCATCTGAATACATTAAAAATGCGGGCTATGATTGCACCCTGATTGAATCTCCTACGAATAGGGGGTTTGGAGCTGGTCATAATGAAGTCATAAGAAAAACATCTTCAGAATATGTCTTGGTGTTTAATCAAGACATGGTGATTGAGCCTGACTATATCAAAGAGTGTGTCTCGTTTATGGATGCTCATCCCGAGGTGGGATCCGTTACCGGCATTTTGCAGCGTGCACGATGGGACAAACAAGGAAATCTTGAAAAAACAGAGAGCATTGATACGTGCGGCATACGGATAAAAAAAAGCCATAACGCAAAAGATATTACACAGGTTGTTTCTTGGGAAAAACCATTTGAAATTTTTGGTCCATCAGGTGCGTGTGCGTTGTATCGACGAAGCGCACTAGAAGATGTTGCTTATCGAGAAGGGGATAGTATAGAATACTTTGACGAAGATTTTTTCATGTATAAGGAAGATATCGATCTTGCGTATCGCTTGCGATGGCAAGGGTGGCGTTCGTATGCAATACCGACCGCTCGAGCGTATCATTTTCGAACCAAAGGACAAAAGTTCGTTCGTAACAACAAACAGGTAAATTATTGGTCATACCGCAATCATATTTATTTAATAATAAAAAATGTTAGTAAGGGCATGCTGCCTTCCTGCTTGCCAACGATGACTGCGTATGAGATTGCCAAGATTGGTTATATTCTCTTAAGAGAATGGTCGACACTCAGAGGTCTTAAAGATGTCTGGCGTTTGCGTAATCGTATGACGAAAAAACGCGTGTCAATTATGAG
The DNA here is from genome assembly GCA_964357385.1 of uncultured Gammaproteobacteria bacterium. Taxonomy (GTDB): domain Bacteria; phylum Patescibacteriota; class Patescibacteriia; order JACQRZ01; family JACQRZ01; genus JAHFJA01. The sequence continues at coordinate 9,690 of CAYHKW010000018.1, read as the reverse complement.
AACACGACGTATGAGCGACACAGAGATGCTTTCCCTATTACAGTAACCTATGGATATTTCAATTATTATCGTAAATTTTCGATCAGAAGGATTGACGCGTGAATGTGTCAAGGAATTTACGCACCTTGATACCCCTCTTTCAAAGGAAATTATTGTCGTTGATAACTCACCTGAGCGGGGGTTGCAAACATTGCTTCAGGAACGTTTTCCTCATGTGCGATACATTTCAATGGGAGGAAACAAAGGATTATCAAAAGCAAATAACGAGGGAGTGCGTAACGCAACAGGAAACCACATCTTGCTGAGCAACCCTGATATTACGCCACGTGCAGGTTCGCTTGAAACAATGGTACAATACCTTAACGATCACCCTGAGGTAGGCCTTGTGGGTCCGCAATTGCATAATCCTGATGGGAGCGTACAGCAGTCGTATTACCGTTTTGCTCGACCGCTTACTCCTGTATACCGTCGCACGATCCTTTCGCGTACCTGGATGGGGAAGCGTCATTTGCAGTATTATTTCATGCGCGACGTTCAACAGAAAGAGTCAATGCCGGTTGATTGGTTGCTGGGCGCATCATTATGCATGCGCAAGCGTGACTTTGAAGAGGTTGGTATGATGGATGAGTCATTCTTTCTCTATTTTGAAGATGTTGATTTATGCCGTTCATTTTGGAAATCAGGAAAAGCAGTCCATTATGTTCCCGACGCGACAATGGTTCATTTGTATCATCGCCAATCAGCAGGTCAGGGTGCCGCTGATGTATTTAAAAATGTTACCCGTGTCCACATCACCAGTTGTGTGAAATATTTTATCAAGCATGGCGTTTCTCATTATGAACCTACTTCATCGTAATCATCGTCGTAATGCTCTCAGATCACGCAAGCGGATCATAATTTCATTTTGCGTGGTGTTTGCAGTATTATATGTACTCTATCTTGGTGTATATGCATCAATTGCCTATGCATCGGTCGTATCGTTACAGCGCTCTGTCGCGCGTCTGGAGTTATATGCTAGTGATAGAGATATAACGAATCTTTCAAAGGAAATAGAAACAACAAGGAGTGGTATCGGTAGTCTTCAGGGTGCGTTGCGACACCTTTCTGTTGCTGCGTACGTTCCGTATATTGGAACTCAGTATACTGCTGCACGCGACATACTCAGTGTTAGCGGTATACTTGCCAATGATGCACAAAAAGGGGTATTGATCGCACAAGAAGTATTTCAGGTATTAGATCCGCATCAGCAGATGGACACATTCAAGGATATATCGGCAGAGCAAAAAGGTCGTGTTTTGACAATTTTGCAGAAGAATAACGCGACTCTGAAAATGATTGCAGCTGATGTACGACTCCAGTCTCAGATTCTTGATAGGTTTGATACTACTGCGTTGCATCCTGAATTGGCAGATGCCGTTACGCGGATTAAGGGACCGGTGAATGGTGCAGCAGAATTACTCAGTGTTGTATTGCCATTTCTTGATCAGGGTCCTGCTATTATTGGTTTTCCTGGTGAAAAAACATATTTATTTTTGTTGCAAAACAATTCAGAAGTACGAGGGACGGGAGGATTTATCGGCAATTACGGTATCTTAAAATTGCATAATGGCGAAATTAGTGCGTTTCACACTGACAATATTTATAACATTGATGATCCGGCTGCTCGCTACCTTCACGTGCCGCCTCCCGCTCCATTTCGTAAATTTTTTAATGCGGACAAATGGTGGTTTTTACGCGATTCAAACTGGTCGCCTGATTTTAGCGAAAGCGCGCAAAAAGCAATCTGGTTTTACCAGCAAGAGGGGGGAAAGGAACAGGTTGACGGGGTGATTACTATAACTCAGGATTTTATCATCCCACTTTTGCGATTTACTGGACCGATTGAGGTTGAAGGAATTGTATTTACTGCTGATAATTTTGAGGAAGAGTTGCAATATCAGGTTGAAAAAGGATTTTATAAAAAAGGGATTCCTGAGTCGCAACGAAAAGAAATTATCGGAGAACTGTCTGATAAAATCTTGCAGCGCCTCTATCAATTGCCGACCCCACGGCTTTCTGAAGTGTTTTCTACTATCCAGCGATTGGTCCAAGAGCGCCATCTGATGATGTATTTTAAAGACCCTTCATTGCAGTCCTATGCGCGCTCACAAAACTGGACGGGGGAATTCCGTAAGACGGATGGAGATTTTTTGATGGTTGTTGACAGCAATATGGGCGCGCTGAAGACAGATCAGGCGATGGATAAATATATTAACTATTCGGTTCGACAAGAGTCAGATGGTACTGTCTATGCAAACGTTGATTTAACCTATGTGAATAATGGTACCTTCAGCTGGCTTACGACGCGATATAAAGATTGGGTCAGGATTTATGCGCCCGCAGGTAGTACATTGGTTGCCTCTGAGGGAGCAGTCGAAGATGAAGAGTCTGATTCCCCAGGAAGAGTGGAAGTCGGTACCGAGCTTGACAAAACATACTTCGGTGCGTACATTGTGGTTGACCCTAAAACGTCAAAACACTTCAGTGTTGAGTACAAATTGCCGTCTCGCATCGCAGATCAAATTCGCAACGGACGCTATCAATTAACGGCACAAAAACAATCAGGGGTTTCCAATCAGCAGTTTCAGGGAACATTGTCGTTTTCTCGTCCTGTTGCATCATACGACCCCGTTGGATTTTTTAACACAAAGACTGACGCACGCAGCGTGCAGTTCCAATCAGACCTCCGTGTCGACCGCTTTTTCTCCGTGATGTTCTGATCCTATGTTTCATAAAAAAATCGGCATTGACCTTGGCACCACCAATGTCCTTGTTCATACCCCCAAAAAAGGAATTGTGATCAACGAGCCTTCGGTCGTTGCTATTTCGGTGTCTGACAAAAAAGTATTAGCAGTCGGTAATGAAGCAAAAGAAATGCTGGGTCGTACTCCCGATACGATTATTGCTTCACGCCCACTCAAAGACGGCGTGATCGCTGATTATCGCACCACCGAAGCAATGCTTCGCTATTTTATAAACAAAGCTTTGGGCGGTGTCCGTATTTTCCGTCCTGAAGTCATGGTTGCGGTACCGGCTGGCATTACTTCCACCGAACGGCGTGCGGTGATCGACGCAACGCTAGCGGCGGGTGCCAAAGCGGCATATATCATCAAGGAGCCGGTTGCTGCCGCAATTGGCGCCAATATCCCTATTGGCAATGCATCTGGCCACATGATTATTGATATCGGCGGCGGGACTTCAGAAATCGCGGTGATTTCACTGGGGGGAGTGGTTGCATGCAATTCGGTGCGTATCGGCGGCAACAAGTTTGATGCGGCGATCATGGAGGACATTCGAAAAAAATATGGTCTTGCGATCGGGGAGCGCACCGCGGAAGAAATTAAAATTACGATTGGCTCAGCATTGTATCTGGAAGAAAAGCTTATCATGCAGGTGCGCGGGCGTGATATTATTTCCGGCTTGCCAAAGACCATTACCGTTACCTCGGATGATGTGACCAATGCGATTTCTCATGAACTCGACGGCATTGTCTCGGCAGTAAAATCAGTTTTGCAGGATACGCCGCCAGAATTGGCCGCTGACGTGATTGATCGCGGTATTATTATGTCAGGCGGAACATCGTTGCTGCGTAATTTTGACCAGCTCATTACCCGTGCTACTGGTATAACGGCATATATCGCTGATGAAGCATTGTTGTGTGTAGCAAAGGGAACCGGTATTGTGTTGGAAAATCTTGATGCATATAAGCGCAGTATTTTAGCAACGAAATAATTATGACTATCGGCATCGACGCCTCACCAGCAGCACGCAAGGAAAAGACAGGGGTAGAGTGGTATACCTATCATCTCCTGCATGAGTTCATGAAACAGGATACCGACAATGAATATACTTTATATACTTCACAGCCCTTTTCTGATGAAGAAAAAGCAACATGGTCGAAACACTTTAAAGAAAAAGTTTTAAGATCACCCACAAAATGGTTTTGGTCATCGACATGTCTATTGTGGGAATTATTATGGAGTAAGCCTGATCGGTTGTTTATTCCCAGTGATGCCATGCCCCCTCTTGTGCATCCTTCCTACACGGTAATAACGATCCACGATGTCGCATTTATACCGTATAAGAAGATTTACGAGTGGAAGCGATATCAGTATCTCTATTGGACGACATGGTATGCGACAAAAAGAGCGCATACGATCCTGACCATATCGGAATTCAGCAAACAGGAGATTATTAAGTATTATCACGTAGATCCATCCCGTATTACTGTTGTGTACAATGGGTATGACCATGAAACGTATGTTCCTGCATCTCTAACTACCACCATTGCTGACGCGCTGGTATTGAAACAATGGGATCTTACTGCTCGTAACTACATTTTTACCATCGCACCATTAGAAAAAAAGAAAAATCTCCCCACGCTCATTGATGCGTTTGCCATCATCAAACAATCGTTTCCTGATCTTCAGCTAGTCATTACCGGCAAGGCTCGTTTGGCAAAGGAAGAGGTGTTGGGAAAAATAGCCAATAGTCCGTACAAAGACGATATCAAATACGTAGGGTGGATTGACGAAGAACAAAAAATTGCGTTACTAAGAAACGCTGCCGTGTTTGCATTTCCGAGTTTTTACGAAGGGTTTGGCTTGCCGGTCATTGAAGCGCAGAGCTGCCACATACCGGTGGTGTGCGCCAATGCAGCAAGTTTGCCAGAGGTAGGGGGGCAGGGAGCGCTCTACCATGAGGTCGCATCGCCTGAAGATCTGGCTTCTAAAGTCATTGCCGTACTTTCTGATACGAGTCTATCGCAATATCTCATACAAAAGGGGATTGAAAATGTTAAGCGGTTTAGTTGGGGGGAATGCGCAAGGAAGACGCTTGAGGTGTTGAAAGCGGGTATGTAGCTACGTCTATGAGCGTCTGGTCTTTGGTCTCTTTTTCAAAAACCGTTCGGCCACGTTTATGGATGATGAGGCTTTTGCTTCCTTCCTCACTTGTATTCGTTCGTTTCAACATTGGAACCCATTTCTTGACTCGCTCATAACATTTTTGAAAAAGAGACCAAAGACCCTCCTAATGACTAAATTTGAGCATTCTCTACGCCTAAAACCCTCTAAAATGGAGGGTTTTGTCGGCTTAAGCTTGACAAAAACGGTAAAATATGCTATAGTGGCGGCATAGATATATATATGCAGACTCTCTATTTATCCCTATATATAAGGGAAAAGTAAGAAGTAGGCGGATTAAAGGGAGATCTTTAAAAATGGAAACAACAACAAAAACCTTCAGTACCGTACACGAGTCATTGGAGGCCTTGAAGGTAGATATTGCTACGGCAGTATCGGATGCCGGCGTATCAGATGATGAGCTGGCAAAAGAGGTTCTTGTAAACAAAATTATTGCAGTAATAGTAGGACACAGTAAACCAGAAGCAAAAAAACAAAAAGCTGGAGTCGAAGACGATTACATTATAGTCGAAATTGACCACAGTAAATCTAAAGCTGATTTTTTTGCTGAAGCAGGTTTGGATTATAAGAACCCGCGTATCACTGAGGAACATCTTCATCTTGATCCGACTAAAGGAATAGAACGTCGGAAAATTTACTTTCAAAAGATGAAAAAATCATTCTCAACAAAGACAGGAAAGAAAGTAGTAGTCGATGCAGGGAGAAAAAGTCTCACTCTGATTGAAATGTTAGTTCTCGCTAAAATTTTAAGGAAAGAGCGGCCTGACCTGGTTGAAAAGTATTGGTTTGTAACTTTTGAGTTAGAAATTCTGGGTGAGAGCGGCGATCCGTGTGCTGTTGTATTGTACTTGGACGACGGCGAGTATAAGCTCGACCTCCTCAAGTTGGCTGGCGACTGGAGCGATGGCTGTTGTGTTCTCTCCTCTGAGCGGGTTTCTTCGGAAAGCACTGAGGCGCTTGTTCACTAGGAGATTGGAAAAAGAATTTGGGTTTTAGACCCTGTATCCCTTTGCAATAAATATTGCTGAGGGATATTTTAATTTCTTGTGATATACTACTGTCTGGAAAGTAGAGAAATATTCGTGTCGTCACGACGACACGATGGTCGAACTCTGGGGCTTTTTGGGAAGCCAGAATGTATGGTGCGTGTTTGGCACCATGCAGCGCGTGCCCTATTGCTTCACGATAACGAAGAGACTTGGTGTGGAATATTGGACTTGCTCACACTCTCTTAATTGTATATAATCGTAGATAGAAAAAGCATACGATTATATGCAACAAACCTTATCCTCTCTCAAAAAAACCATTCCCCCTATTTTGAAGAAACATGGGGTTATTAAGGCTGATCTTTTTGGTTCGTATGCTCGCGGTGATGCGAAAAAAGGAAGTGATGTCGATATTCTTGTGTCCTTGAAAAAGTCCAGTTCGTTACTTGATCTTATTGCCTTACAGCAAGAACTTGAAGAGGTTCTTAATAATAAAGTTGATGTGGTAACCTATCGATCTATCCATCCGCTACTCCGTAAAAGTATAATGCGTGATCGTGAGTATTTATATGGATAAAACTCCCGAATTGTTTTTTGTACATATTCTGGAGTGCATCACCTTGATCGAGTATTACACCAAGGGGATGAAGCAAGAAGATTTTTTGAAAGTTAAAAATGCAGTGTATCAAGATGCAGTAACTCGTCGTATCGAAATAATCGGAGAGGCAGTCAAAAACATTCCGAGAGAACTTAAAGATACTTTTCCTGAAACGCGGTGGCAACAAATTGCAGGAATGAGAGATCGCCTTATTCACGAATATTGGGGAGTAGATATGCGCTTGGTGTGGGCGGTGGTTGAAAAGAATATCCCTGAACTTAAACAAGTCGTTGCACAAATGCTTAAGGAGTATCGTTCTGAACAAAGGAAAGAAACAAAAAAATATAAGAAAATATCACATTAGTATCGAAAACCTCTTCAAATAAAGGGGTTTTGTCGATTTGTCCTTTACACCGTACCCCTAATATATTCCAATCCTTCTTGCTTAGTGATGAGTTCTTTATTTCTCAAAAGTGTAGCGGTGTCGACTTTGACCTCGTGGATTTTTTCTTCGAGGCGGTCTACTTTTTTATCAAGTTTATCCACCTTGGTTTCTAGTCTATCAACTCTTTTTTCAAGACCAAAAAACTCTTCCTTGGTAACCATGTGGTCTTTGAGGAAGTCCATTATTTCATTAGTTGTCACTTCGTCTTTTTGTTCCATACGAACAATGATAAGTGTCTCCATTGTATATCCCTTACTTCCTTTGTGCAAATACGCTAAAACTGCTACAATAGGCATATATGAAAGACTGGTCATCCATCATTGGGCATACGGATGCAATCTCGTATTTGCAGCATGTTTTGGCGAACAATGCTGTGCCGCAATGCATGATATTTTTAGGGCCCGAGCATGTGGGAAAACGCACGGTAGCTGATATCTTCGTCGGTGAAATGAAGGAGCGGTTTCCCGGTTCAGAAATACATCATATTGATGCTTGGAATATTGAAAAAAACGATTATGCAGTCATTCGTATTGATGAAATCCGCGCCATTGCCGCTGGTTCGCTCTATACGCAGCAGCCTAATGTATGGAATATTATCGTTATCGATGGAGCTGATTATCTCAACGAAGAAGCTTCCAATTCATTATTAAAAGTCATGGAAGAGCCATCAGATCGCGTCTTGTTTTTATTGATCGCGCATCGCATCCAGCGCATATTGCCCACCATCCGCTCGCGTGCATCCTTGGTGCGGTTTCGGCTGGTGCCGTCGGTGTTACGCAACGTATCCGGACTTCCTGGTTTGGCATCGCCCGAAAACAGCGGTCGTATTCCATTTGATGCTCGTTTGTTCACCGCGCCCATACACGAACAATTATTGGTTGCTGCCAGCCTTACTTCGCATGATTTTCTTTCGATTGAAATGGCATTGCAACAAATGGCGCACTCATCAGATCCCATTACGCAAAGGGCATGCATTACCTCAAGTAACCGGTATGTGCGTGTCCATGAAATGAATCGAATCGGAACGCTTTCTAACGCGTTTGAACATCTCTTTTTTTAAGCCAATTATGCATCGTATTTTCTTGTCACTTTTTGCACTTTCTGCTTTACTGCTCCTGGGCGCAGGGTGTACGTTGAGGTTCGGTGGCGCCTCAGAAGGGGGTGTTTTTAAAACACTTGATAGTGGAGAACATTGGGTTCCCAAGCAGGTCATCATGGAAGCGGGGAAGAAAAAAAGCATGGGAAATGCTGAAATTACTACTCTTAAGATTGATAGCCGCAACGGTAATCGCGTGATGGCAGGTACCACCGAAAATGGTCTGTATATGAGCGAAGATGCCGGGGAGACATGGAGTAATGTGTTTCCTAAAGTATACATACAGGACATCGCACTTGATACAAGCTCTCGTTGCGTCGTGTACGCACTCACATCAGGGCAGCTATACAAGACCACTGATTGCGCAAAGACCTGGACGATAACGTATAACGAAACGCGACAAGGCACCGCACTCACCAGTGTAGAATCTGATCCTATACAACCAGAAATTGTCTATCTTACGACCTCAGCGGGCGATGTATTAAAAAGTCGGGATCGGGGAACCACATGGACGGCGGTATATCGTCTCACCGAAACTTCCATTGCCGATTTGATTATTGATCGTTGGGATTCAAACCTTATCTATGCTGCGACTCAAGAAAATGGTGTATTTCGGAGTCTTAATAAGGGTGTATCGTGGGAAGAGGTATCTGTTAAAACAAATGATCGCATATTGCCGTTTCGATGGATTGGAACATTGTCGCGCAAAGGTGGTTTGCTCTATGTAAACACACAGGGCATGTATCGCTCGTCTTCAATGGGTACGGCATGGGAAAGTATCCCGTTGCTCACCCCAGAAGGAGAAGCAGAGATTTTGGCTGTTGCGGTGAACCCCCAAAATGATGACGAATTATTGTATGCCACTCAGTCAACCTTTTATCGTACGACTGATGGAGGAGCTCATTGGATAGCTCGACATTTACCGAGCGGACGAGCAGGAAGTGTCATGTTGGTTGACCCCTATAATGTAACAACAGTATATCTGGGAACGATGATATATAGAGCCTCATCTCCATTTTTTAGATAATAACTTTATTGTATATGCATCCATTAATTGCAACGCATGAGCCGGAATTTGTTAATATTATTGAACATCTAAAACAAGAATTGACGGGATTGCGCACGGGAAGAGCCCATGCCGCACTTGTTGATCATATTATGGTGGATGTATATGGCACCATGACTCCGTTGAAGGGGGTGGCGTCCGTCAGTGTGCCTGATGCACGTTCGCTTTTGATTTCACCATGGGACACCTCTATTTCTAAAAATATTGAAACGGCGATTACTAATGCTAATCTTGGAGTGAATCCAGTGAATGAAGGCACCGCGATTCGTATTGTGTTACCTGAAATGACAGAAGAGAACCGTAAGGCAATGGCAAAAGTATTGAGCACAAAGCTTGAAGCGGCGCGCGTGAGTATTCGCAGCGTACGCGATACCGTCAAAGACGGTATACAAAAAGCGGAAAAGAGCAAAGATATCACCGAAGATGACCGCTATGATTTACTTGAAACGCTTGATGCTCTTACCAAAGATCACACCCGCACCATTCAAGAAATGGGCGACAAGATCGACGCAAAGCTTGCGATGAAAAAACTTGG
>CAYHKW010000017.1:0-19364 GCA_964357385.1 uncultured Gammaproteobacteria bacterium | reverse complement strand
CGCAGACACGACCTACTTAATCTTCATCTTCATCTTCGTCATCATCATCCCCTTCACCTTCTTCTTCGGGATCAAGCACGGTCATACCCTCTAGCTCATCTTCGTCATCATCCTGGTCTAACTCGTCCCCATCATCCATCATACCGATATCATCATCTTCTCCTTCGAGTTCATCGTCCATCTCGTCATCCATATCTTCACCCTCATCATCCTCAAGTTCATCTTCGTCGTCTCCCATCGCTTGATCCGCCTGAAGCTCTTCTCCTTCTGTCTGGCCGTGTTTATCATCAGTACAATCGCATGCCGTCATTTCGTTGCCATTCATTGGGCAATCGCTATCTGAACATACTGTTGGTTCTTCTGATTTAGAGCCGCAGCCCCCTTCGCAATAATAGTGCATAAGAAGTGCACTTATGAGTTAAGATGAGCCCATCATAACATCTCTTTTCACAAGCGCAAGATGGTGATATGGTGTGCATAAATATATGCATCAACCTCTCTATTTAATTGCCCAAAATATACGGAGTTTATTCAATGTTGGCGCCCTCTTTCGCTGTGCTGATGTATTTGGCGTCGACAAGATTTTTCTCTGCGGATATACGGGTTTTCCCCCTCGAAAAGAAATCAGCAAAACCGCACTGGGGGCTGATACATGGATTCCGTGGGAACGCCATTACCAAACCCACAAACTTCTTGCAAAGTTAAAATCAGAAGGTGTGCGACTTGTGGCACTGGAAACTGACGAAGGAGCATATAGTCTCCCGACCTACTCTCCCACATTTCCTATGGCGCTCATTGTTGGGAGCGAAGTAAATGGAATTTCCGCAAAAGTGCGTGAATATGCGGATGATATTGTGCGTATCCCTATGGTAGGTAAAAAAGAATCGCTCAATGTCGGCGTCGCTGCGGGGGTGGCGTTGTATGAGTTAGCTCGACAACGCAACGCTATTAAGTAAAAAAATAACCTCTTCTGTTACGAAGAGGTGGTAAGATAACAATTAATTATCTTACGGGGATGGTGATGGTGAAGGTGATGCGGATACCGATATCGGTTCTAAACTAAAACTGTTTACTCCGCTAATAAGAAACTTCAGAGAATTAGGAGTTACGGCTCTTACCCTAGCCTTGAAGCTCACTTCTGTGCCATCAGGTTTTCTTACATACAACCAATACAGTGTTTTTTCGATAGGAAGTGGAAGGCTTATGTAGATTCGGCCACTTATGGGAAAGAATCTTTTTTCTGCCTTTGCATATTCTGTCACACTTTTGGGCTGAATCAGAATTACTAAATCTCCGTGGAGGAAATCATGAATGCCGAGTCCTTCCGGCAGATCGGTGGTAATCTGACTTGTGTCTAAATACAAATTAAAGTTTCCTTTATTGTACTCAGACACATTAAGATCCATTATGGGCCAACTCAAAGTACTTGGATCCGGCTTACGGAAGTTGACTCTACCATTGGTCATGACAAAGTCGGCCTGAATGGACTCAACTTTGTCCCAATCTAATTTCTCAAATGTTACGGTGGGATTACTCCCTGAACAAGCCGTAACAAAAAACATTAACATCAACCAAACGAGAAAATTTTTAATTTTCATCTTTTTTCGCTCCTTTCAGCAAAAATTCTACTATTTCAGATATCGCCATACTAGCATATATACTATTTTTTGTCAAGTATATACCAGACAAAAGAATTACATACCTGTTTCAACCAACAGCCGGGCAACGCGGAATGCGGCACCGACATTATCGGTATCTTTAATACTACTTACCACTTCATATTCATCGGGCGCATTTTTCATAAGTATATATTCAGAGTGCCCAGACAACATTAGATTGCCACTTTCTGTGCTATGAATATTATACCCAAATGCATGTCCCAATTCATGAGCAGTGGTGTACTTCCATGATGTTGACTGCAGATCATTGTACATTTTTTCCTTTAGCTGTGGGTCAGTGATTGACGATAAATCATCGAGCAGCAACGGATCAAGATCATAGATAAACACCTCATGTCCATCTTGACTGCCTGCACCACCCCATCGTCTTGTATCACTAAGAAAATGACCTAGCACTTCCCCGCCATTGGTGACCACTCGACGAGGATCGTTGAATGGTAATGACTCAATGATGATGTTAGCCTGTTCCTTGCTTTCAACCCGACTCACTGAAAATCCGGTAATACGAGTAAACAGCTGTATCCCGTCTTGAATTGCCGTATACTGTCTTGCTATGGGATCACTGTTCGCTAGCGAATTGATTTGACCAAGCACACCTTCATAATAAATAGTAAGTCCTTGTGCAATCATCACTCGATTGACGAGAAACACCACATTATCGCTTGATCCGCTATGATCAATTTGGCACATGTTCTTAATATCTTCAATGATTGCATCCTGACGCGAAGGATCGACTCCAGCAAGAACGAGTAGAGTGGGAGTAATTTCTTTTCTTAATTCCCGCTTGATAAACTCAAGCTCCTCCCTTGTAGGATTACGTGGAGTAATAACGTTTGACACCACGTTACTTTTGTATTGTTTTGCAATCGGTGCAAAGGTGATTGGAGGGATGTTGACCTTCAAATCACTGAGATTAGGTTGTTCGACTGAACAGCCTGACATAATGATTGTTGCCAATGAAATAATACAGGCAAAAAATGATATTATTGTTCTTCTCATCACGACGATTCCTTTCTGCTTAAATAATAAGCATTTCATTTTTTAATGTACTTTACCGAAAATACTACCATAAAAGGTTGATTTTGTCAATAGTCAATTGTCTTATATTTATAAGCTTTTTAATAAAAAATAAAAGAAAAAGCCCTCATTTAGGGGCTTTATGCTTAGTTAATTGTGATATACTCTGCAACTTCTTTTTCTTTCTGCTGCAAATGACTTTCCTCCCATAAGACACGAAATTCAGGACAATCAGACAATAGCTCCTTAATCGTCCCCTGAGCGGCTACCTGCCCATTATCAAGCACGATAATACGATCAAATAGTGGCAGTAGTTGCATTTGATGAACGGTGGAGATGATTGTCTTTCCCGAGAATGCAGTTAAGATATTATTATATATCTCCATCGAATTCTTAGGATCAAGACTACTAGTTGGCTCATCCAAAAGAACTATATCCTTGTCGTGGCTTGCAAGCAATCCACGCGCAAGACCAAGGCGCTGTTTCTGACCTCCGCTTAAGTTCACTCCTTTCTCAGAGATTGACGACTCAAGTCCTTTCGGCAAATCCCTCATCTCTTTGGTAATGCAAGCCATATCAGTAAAATGGGTAATCATTTCATCACTGTGTTCCGCACCCATCGTAATATTTTCTCTAATAGTGGTAGCAAAAATTTCAGGATCCTGAGGTACCAACGAAATTGCTTGGCAAATCCCTTCAAACCCGTGTTCGATATCTTTGCCGTCCACTCTCAGAGTCAGACTATGTGGTTTGTATAAACTTCTGATCATATGCAAGAGTGTTGATTTTCCTGCTGCACTGGGCCCAATTAATGCAATTACTTCGCCTTTACGCATCGTCACATTGATATCGTTCAAATGAATCGTTTCTTCTTTTTGCGAATACGAAAAATTTAAATTCTCTATCGACAATGTGTCCCAGTTTGGAGGAAGTACATGATTGGTAAAGGTGCAAGCAATAAAATCCTTGGACAATTCCTCAGCGTTACCCACTTTTGCCGAACGCCTAATTACATTGTTATACATATATGCAAACCGGAAAAATAAATCTCCCAGTTTATCAAGATAGTTCACCAGCAAAAAGACACTACTTACCAGTATACCTGCTGCTGTATTACTATGTTGGGTAAAATAAACATATAACGAAACGACAATCATGATCTTGCAAAACTGACTCGTCGAACACCATTTCCATTCATTCAGGTAATTGCTTCTCTTAAAGAGAGGGTACGGCTTTTCTACTTTATTCATGATTGCTTTAAACACAAGCCGTTCTACCCGCAAGGTAATCACTGTGCGTATGTTACTGATCGCATCATTCGCGCTTTTTGCGACGATATTTTCGGCACGACTGAGATCACGGTATTGTTCTACGAGCACCTGATCAAACCTCATGGTAATAAGAACATTTATCATCATCACTACTAATGCAACACCTGCCGCCATCATGCTGAAATATGCCAGCATAATAAAGCTTCCTATCAAACGTACGATTGCATAAATAATTTCAAACGTACCTTCAGAAAAATCATATAATGCACTGGTTCCCTTCTCAATCTTATCAATCGTATCGCCCGTATGATGATCAACATGCCACTCCATTGGTAGCGACATAACTCCTTTCAAGAGAAAATATCGATAATTCTTACGAACAGTGAATGCATTTTTACCTTCTAAAACGCGAGCAGGACCATGAAAAACCCAAAATAGTCCTTCAACCACAACCATCAATCCCAATAATTCAATTAGTGTTTGAGTACTCTCGGGATTTATCCCTTGCCTCTGAATAACATCCATCATTTTTGCTGCAATTAACGGCGGACAAAACAATTCGATAAGCTGGGCAATCAAACATAGCGACCAGCAAATAATGACATTTCTCCTGTTTCCTTCCGAAAACCGCCACATCATGCCAAACAAAAACACAAGAGGATTCTTCTCTTTCATTTCCTATTCCTTTCTTTGCTATTAATATTGTAAATGTACTAAACAAAATATCCTGCTTTTGACAGGATATTTTTCGATAAATACGATTGTTGATAGCCTTATGGCTTCATATTCATTGAAAAATATCCTTTATTGTTTTGGGTAGCAGAAGGCATGAATGCGCCAACAAGCACACCACCACCGATGGTGTTGGCTTTTACCGCCCCTGCACGGAGCACTGTCATCAAGTTTTGTGCGTTGTTGTTCATAGCATTAAGCTGACAATAATCAGTTGATGTTCACTATACAGTACTTTTTTAGTTGTGTCAAGATAAGTCTCCTGAATTCGTTCTAAAACTCGCGATATGTAGTGTCACTCCTCCGGTCAATCTTTAATAAACGTATCATTAAAGGTATTTGAGCACCCCATCGATAGAAACACCCCCTGACCGCACCCTATTGAGGTCTGCGACTATTTCCCATTTATCCTTATAAATATGAATCATATACTCCGGCACCACCTTATCCTTCACCATTCGATAGGTCTTCTCTTGCACTGTTTCAAAATGCGGAGTGTTAAAAAAATGATTACGCACGATATCGATGGCATCTTTAAACTTATTTGTTTTTGCTGCACTTAAACTGAATAATTCTCCCAGTTCGACCATCTTTCGTGCTTCTCGGATGTCCTTATCACTGGTAAATATCATCGCGCTAATCTTTTTTTTACAAAGAGCAGCAGCCGTCGTCTTGTGAGAACCATCGAGGAGACAATACTTCACTTTTGGATGACTTTTGAGAAACGACTCTAAGAGAACGTTATAATCCTTTGCTTTTTTACCGGTGGCATCTAGCCTCAATTGACCTTTTTCAATTGAAATAACAGGAGTAGGTGGAACAAGAGCAGGACTGCCTTTCCAAAACATACGATGGTACAGCTTCAATATCTGCCCGTTGTGTACAGGGTAATCAGTGAGGGTAAGGATTTGATCGGGGTTTAATTTTTTTATGGTCATAAAGTTTTTCAAATCTTCATCGCCTTTATAACATAATGGGAAGGAATCGGGCTTCGTTTTACCTTCCCTCCTATTTTTGTTATTGTCTTGAGCTCGCGCATTGCGGTGATAGAAAAATGGTGTTTGGCGCACGCATTGATATAGGTTGAAATAGGGCGCTTATAGTTCCAAAAATATACTTCGTTCTTTATACCGTTGGCAGTCCATATTTTATCTACTTTTTCGAACCGCTCCGTTAAATACGGTCGTGCATACTCCGCAATTTTCTCCACCGATGGCACTCGGTCTTTCTGTTGCATACTCGCCCGTGCGAGGGAAAACAAAGGATGCAAGGCATTAAAAATAAATACACCGCCCGGTTTGAGCAATTCATACATGCCTTTAAACAAGGTATCGAGATCCTTTATGTAAAAAATGCCGTTATGGATAATTACGGCGTCAAAATAATCACGAGGCAATCCCTTGATGCTGCTTGCATCCCGCACTAAGTACGTAATTCCCTTGCTTTTCTTTTGCGCTCGCTTGATAAGCGTTTCTGAAACATCGGATGCCCATATCTCTTTTGCACCCTTTTCCATAAGTTGACGTGCCAAATACCCGTTTCCGCACGCAGGTTCGTAGATGGTCTTTCCTTTTATTTTTCCCAGTAAACTGAAAAATGTCTTATCCATCGTAATGGCCTGGGCTCCCTGCCCTTCGCCCGTCATATCGTCCCAAATCGTGGCAAATTGTTCAAATGATGTTTTTGGAGGCATAAAAATTGAAGATGAAACTCTTACGCAATGCGAGCCTTATATCGAGTACTCCTCCCCAACCCCATGCGCTCGATCTTTTTAAGACGAAGAAGGACTTCAAGTGCTTGGTTCACCGTTGGACGTGCTATTTTTGTGTGTAATACGATTTCTCGCGGGGTAGTTTGCTCAACTGACTGAAGGTACGACCACACCGATAACTGCTTAGGTGATAGAATTTTTTCGATGTTTTCTTGAGACAGCAGATCCACCGCCACCTGCGAGTGTTTGAGCACCATAGCAAAAAAGAAATCAAGCCATGGAGTTATATTGGCACGAGCGCCCTTCACTGTCTTTTGGCTTTTTCGTAATGCCAGATAATATTCAGCCTTGTTGTCTTCGATCAATTTCTCATGAGACACGTACGGAGCATACCCGTACCCTTCCTTGAGAAGGAGAAGATTGGTAAGAATTCGTGAGAGGCGCCCATTCCCATCCTGAAACGGATGGATGTATAAAAACTCAACAAGAAAATTTGCGATAATAAGCAACGGGTGGTACATCCCCTCGTCAAACGCGTGCTGCGTCCATTCAACCAACTCCTGCATTGCTTTTGGGGTAAGATACGCGGGAACAGTTTCAAAAAGGACGGCAATCTGCTTTCCTTGGGCATCAACCATTTGTACGACGTTTTCACCCTTTTTGTAGTCGCCTCGATGCCGGATGTCTTTATTGGTATATTTGAGGAGTTCTTTGTGAAACGATTTGATGGTACTCTCGTTAAGGCGCGTGCGTTTCCATGAATCGAAAACATTTTCAAGCAATTCATAATACCCTCGCACCTCTTGGCTATCACGATCGATAAACTTTTTGACCGAGAGCCCTTTCATAAGTCGTTCTATCTCTTCATCAGACAATTTCGACCCCTCGATGCGGGTTGAGGCACCCGTCGAAGTAAGTAAAACAGACCGTTTTAAACGACCCAACACTTGCGAGCTCAACTGCGCTCCCGCGATCCATTGCCCTTTCAGTTCGTCAATTTGGCGCAATTTCTTTGAGATGGAAGGTGCCAGATCCTCAAATCGCTTTTCAAAACGCTTATTGTTTGCCATATATAATCATATACTTTGACTATATAAGATTATATAAGATTAGGACAAAGCGGGCAAATAACTTGCAAAATACGACTATTCTGTTATACTCCCCACTAGTTACCCAAATCATATGGAAATCAAAAAAGTTTTACTCGTAGATTTCATCCGTTCAGCAAAAGCTGCAGGTTGTTTTGTGCTGGGCAAAAATTTCTGTACATAATGGGTTAAAATCCTTCAACCATCAGAAAAGCTCGGCACGCGCCGGGCTTTTTTACTCTATAATTACAACCATATGATCGTCATCAAAAACCTTAGTGCAACTATTTACGGCAAGTCTCTTTTTGAGAACTTGGATGTTGTCGTACGCCCCGGTGAAAAAGTAGGTATCATTGGCCAAAATGGAAGCGTAAAATCAACACTACTCAAACTCATTGCGGGGCAAATCGAACCCGACGAAGGTACTATCACCCTTGATCATGAAATTGTTGGATATTTACCCCAAAGCATCGACGCCGCCAACAATACAACAATAGAAAATTATCTTGATCTCCCTTCTTATCCTCAAAGCTGGGCTCTGTTGGGTAAACTTGGCCTTGGCGAGATAGATATCAGTCAACACGTCGGCGCATTAAGCGGCGGGCAAAAAACCCGTTTGGCGCTTATAAAAACGTTGAGCATACAACCAACGTTACTCCTTATGGACGAACCGACCAACAATCTTGATAGTGAAGGAACTGCATGGCTTGAATCATTCATCCAAAAATTTCCAGGTAGCGCGATAATCGTCTCTCACGACCGTTCATTTTTGAACGCGACAGTGAGTCGTATTGTTGAGTTTGATCCCGCAAATCACAGTGTCGAACAATATGTTGGGAATTATGATGTGTATCTACAAGAACGTGATGCTCGTCGTGCCCAATGGGAAAAAGATTACGATTTGCAACAGCGCGAAAAACGTCGTCTTGAAAACTGGCTTGCGCTCAAACGCCAGGAAGCAAGCGTCTATGTCGACCCTGCAAAAGGCCGACAAGTGCGTCAAATGGAAAAACGTATTCAGCGCGAAATTTATGACAAGGCAATTGTAAAACCGAGTGATAACAAAGCCATGAAATCAGCACGATTTGGTGGCAGTACTCATACTGGAAAACTGCTCGTTCGCGTCGAAGCGCTCGGAAAATCATTTGAAGATCGTGAATTATTTCATGATATCTCCTTTGAGGTACGCGGACAGGAACGACTTTGTTTATCAGGCGAAAATGGAAGCGGAAAATCAACGTTGCTCAAAATCATCATGGGCAATATTACTTCCACCGCCGGTGAAGCACGTATTGGCGACAATGTCCGTGTGGGATATTTTTCCCAGGCAAATGATACTCTCAATGCAACAAAAACGGTTCTTGAAGAAATACAATATAGCAATCCAAGTCTTTCTCTTGAGAAAGCGCGATCAGTGCTAGGAGGATTTTTATTTCCTGCTGATGATATCTACAAAAAAGTAGGATCGTTGAGTTTTGGCGAGCGCGTACGGCTTTCCTTTGCAAAATTAATGCAAAAAGAACATGACCTCCTCATTCTTGATGAACCGACAAACCACCTTGACATCCCTTCCCGGGAAGCCATTGAAAGCGCCCTTCAAGACTACAAGGGCGGTATTTTGGTTGTGTCACACGACCGATATTTCTTGGAACAATTAGGGGAGGTAAATGAATTTGCACTATAGTTTCCTCAAATATGCAATCCAGTAATTCCTCCTATAACGCACACCATCAAATAAGGCATAATGGGTTTCTTTTTCGAGAAAATAGACGTCAAAATACTGACCATACGTCTGCAAAAAATCTTCTTTGGAAAATACCCGCTCAACAAGACCCAGTCCCGGCATGATATAGGTATCTTTTTCTTTTCCAGGGTGATCTTTCAAAAGCCGTTTCGCATTGGCATCACCATCTTTACAAAGAGCACGAACAAACATCCGACCCGATGGTTTCAAAATACGAAACGTTTCATTCAGATAGATTGCCCGTTCTTTTTCTGAAAGCGAATTCGATGAAGTTACATCAAGAATAATATCAAACGATGCATCAGAAAACGGCAACAGGCCACCAATATCCCCTTCTCGATAACCAACAACAACACCGGCAACTCTTGCCCGTTCCCTTGCAATCCTTACTGCTTCTTTAGAAATTTCTATACCAACTACATTCGCCCCTTGTTGTGCGCAATACAATGAATTACGACCTGTTCCGCACCCCAGATCAAGTACGTGGGCGCCTTCAAAGGTAATCTTTTCTTTGCGAAGTGATTTAAAAAAACGAAGCACACTCGACTGAGGTGCCTCGCCTTTTGTTACTAATCTTGACTCCACATATTCGCTCTCCCACACATCGCCTTGAGGCATATATTATGTACGACCATTAGTCAGAATCACATCAGCAATATGTCCCACTCCATATCCAACCAAGGCAGCAGCGCCGGCAAGCAAGAACATCTCAAATCCTGCTTTCCACCATGCTCGACCCGTAAACTTTGTCGTCAATACTCCCAACACAAAAATACCCACCATGGTCAATGGAATAGAAATCAATAACGCAATCGGAACCGGAAACAGCAAATACGGCACGAGAGGGATCGCACCTCCGATAATGTATGAAATTCCCATGATAAAGCCATTCTGGAGCGGTTCAGCTAAGTTGTCAGGAATAATTTTTAACTCATGAAGCGCCATTTCATTGAGGAATAGTTCTGGTTTTGCTGACGCTTCTTTTACCATTTTCTTGGCTAGTTCTTCTGACCAGCCGTTTTTCATATACAATTCATGCAGCTCATGTTCTTCTGCAACCCGATGATCACGTAGTTCTTCCCGTTCTTCGCTAATTTTTTTGAGCTCAACTTCTTTTTCGGACTTGCTCGATAAATATGATCCGACCCCCATTGAAATAGATTCAACGGCAATAATAACAAAACCGGAAAGCAGTATTACAAACGGATCGCTGGTTGCCGCGGCAATACCCGTAATAGCTCCCATCGTCGACACCAAACCATCTTCCATGCCAAATACTACTTCGCGGACTTGCGATGAAATATGGGGATTTTGATGGTGTACATACTCTTTGTGGTGCGGAATGCGCATACTATATTACTTTTTTGAAGCGGACAGAAAATTGCGGTGCGTAATCAACGTCATCCTGGCCTTTCACTTCGACGGTTTGCCCTTTTGCGACACGCGTTAACGCCAGGTCAGAAAGCATCAAAAGATCATCTTTCAAATCACGTGCCAACTTATCAAGGCGTTCATATTCTGAAAAAAATTCATTATGGAGCTCTTGTTCAACTTTTTGCTTGCGCGCTTTAAGAGCTTGACCCTCTTCTTTAATACGCTTATATGACTGAGACATATCTTGCGCTTCTTTGATTTGAGCACGAATTTTGCGTTGCTCGTCTTTCTTTTTTTCTATACGATCAAAGGTTTCTTGGAGTGCGGACATAAAAAGTAATTAAAAACAATGAAATTAGTATAGCACACTCCCTATACCAAATCCTTCATGATGGCATCGATATCAATATCGACTTCTTGTACGAGCGGCGCTCCTTCTTTTTTATCGATCTTTTCCATAACCGTTTCTTCTTCTGCTTCATGAATGACGATTTCATCATCCACAACAACGTTAGGGCCCATACCACAATGACCGGTGCAGTCGCATCGGTCGAAATCATATTCAGTATTTGATTGTCCTGGCGCAAGGCCGGTTTTTTCTTCGATCGTACGCAAAATACTTGCCGCACCATCATAGAGACATGACCCGCCATCACACACTCGAATTGTTTTTTTCATATCGTAGATGTCGTAGATGCCCTCCGGGTGCCCTTTGGGTACGATTTAACAAAATCGCGCCGTGTAGTGTCCTTTAAAACACGGCATTATCGCGGCTTTCCGAAATCCTGCGACCAGATAATCTCATATCCATTTGCATTCTTTCCAAACGAAAGCCCTATACCAATATCAACGTAAGTTCCGTTTAATAAGTTTTCGCGGTGTTCGATGCTATTCATCCACGCATCCATAACCTCTTTCACCGACTGCTGGGCTTTTGCAATGTTTTCACCCATTGCCTTAAATTCATAGCCTGATGCGGCAACGCGCTGGGCAGGCGTACGTCCATCGAGAGAATTATGGCTATAGTACGACTGCGCAAGCATATCGTCCGTATGTCCTTGAGCGGCATTATTCAATAAAGCATTCAATGCCACGGGAGCCAAACCAGCTGCCTGACGTTCCTGATTCACTCGAACCAGCATATCATTGCGCACTTTGGTCAAATCAGCAAGGGGTGTCGTAACGCTTGTAAAATATTCCTCTTCTGACAACGCAAAAATGATGATATAGGCAGGTGTGCCGTTCACTTTCGCAACCCCTACGCCAATTTCATGATATCCGCTACTGAGCGCCAACGCTGAGAAATTAGATGGCGAACGGGTCATCCACTGAGAAATCACTTCGGATGCGCCTTTTGGTACGGAATCAAGCCATGCTCCCACACTATGCGCATGATACCCAACCGTTTCAACACGATCAGTTGCCTTGACGCCAGTTGGTGAAGTCAGAGAATAATATCCTTTCGCCGTCATATCGTCAGCATGACCTTGAGCTGCTTGCGACAATAGACTTGAGAGGGTAACACTAGAAAGACCTCGCAATGTGCGCTGTTTGTTCAAATCATTGAGAATAATTGTCCGCTGGCTTTCATAACTATCGCTGACCGGTGGAGTTACCGGCGTACTTCCTCCCGGCAAAGCAGGAGATGACGGACTCACTGGTATGAGTGCCAAATCAGAGTTGGTGATGCCCAGCCCCAATGTGCGCATGATTGAAAACGCATCAGTAGGACGACCTAGATAATACCGTTTGAGATTAACCGGATAGATATACCACGCCTCACCATTTGCCTGCACTTGCAATAAGATACGACCAGAAAGGCTTTTTGCAAACGTCGTATCCCCTGCACTGCTTGATGTCGAAACAGCAATCCTATTTAAGTTAGCATCAGTGATCCCTAACCCTGTTGAGCGCATGATTGAAAACGCATCAGTAGGACGGCCGAGATAATACCGACGCAATTCTGTTGGATGGACATACCATCCCTCGCCATTTGATTGGACTTGCAGCAAAATACGACCCGCCATGCGCTGCGCCATAGTGGCAGCATCCGTAGCACCAGCAAACGCAACAACCCCGATAGTAATACACGCCGCTAAAAAAATATTCTTCATAGGGTGTTCAAAAATGATCGTGTAGGAGCCATTAGATTGGCTCGCGAAAATTCAAATGATTGTGATGAGGTGGGAAGCAACGCAATAGATTGATTGATTTTCAAAAAATCGCGTACCTGGAGAAGACGTTCTTGTTCGTTTTCAAACAACCGCGCCCATTTTTCGGGAAGAAAATCCACATTTGCAAAAATCTGCTCAAGACTGCCCCATTGACTAATGAGCTGGCTCGCTGCCTTGGGCCCCATCCCTTTTATCCCTTTAATATTATCACTACTGTCGCCTTTTAGCGATACATAATCAACATATTGACTCGGTGTAATACCGAACAGCTCTTTCACCCGTATGGGCGTCACAATGTCATATTCGCCCTTATGTTCACGGAGTAGAGAAATGTGATCGCTGACTAATTGCGAAAAATCAAAATCTGCCGACGCAATCATCGCTGGCAGACCTTTTTGTGAACACTGAACCGAAATGCTGCCAATCAGATCATCTCCTTCATAGTCAGGGTGCTCAAGGGTAAAGATACCGATCTTTTTTAATACCTCATCGAGAATTTTCTTTTGATCAAACACATCACGATCGTGCTCCTGACGTGTTGCCTTATATTCCTCACGCTGTTCTTTTTTTGCTGCTGTTCCTGTTGCGGAATCAAACACAATCGCCAGATGCGTCGGCTCTAACATGGTTACCATACGACGCATTGACGCTAAAAATGTATATACCAAATGCGGAGTCGTCCCATCGCGCTGATGCGGTGGGACACCGTAATACGAACGAAATAGGTAATTGTGGCCGTCAACAACAATAAGTTTCATAAACATCACACCCATTAGTTTCGTTTCAACTACCAAGCGTATTACTGATCAAGTGCTGCTTGAACGAGATTCTTCAAATCATTATATGAACGAGGGAGTTCGATCTTTTTTCCATTGAGAAACAATGTGGGGGTTGCATCAACTCCTGCGCGTTCACCTGCTGCGAGTTGCGCATTCACTTTGTCGTGGAGCGAAGAAGAATTAAAATCTGTCTTGAATTTGTTCTCATCAAGGCCTAAATCTTTGGCATATCCGATAAATCGGTTGAGTGGATCGCTTTCATCTGACCACTGGGATTGGGTATCAAACAGCTTGTCATGCATTTCCCAAAACTTGCCCTGGCTACCCGCTGCTTCTGCTGCCCATGAAGCGCGTTCTGCATTTTTGTGGATTGATTTCAATGGGAAATGGCGGTAAGTAAAGCCGATCTTGTCGCCAAATTCAGCAGTCAGCTGCTTTATGTTACGGTCATATCCTGAACATGCCGGACACTGCAAATCACTGTATTCGATAACTTGCACTTTGGCATCTTTTGATCCCTTGAGCCAGTCACCAGCAACAGGCAGCGTGTCATTACTCACCGGAGGCGTGCTACTCGCTCCATTTGGCGTCGTTGCAATAGCAATACCAATAATAATGCCAAGGACCACCAGAGCACCGAGAATCCACAGCGCGATTTGTTTAAGATTTGATGACATAATAACAAAGAAGTTACAGATAATCTTGAAGTATCATAAGCCAAAGAACAGAAAAGGACAAATTGTGGGCACTTAGTACACTTGCGTCTTTAATAACTCTTTTTTGCGGTCATGCGCATCGGGAATGCACTGGATCACCAAATTCCAAAATTCCTTTCCATGATTAAGCTGTTTGAGATGGCATAATTCATGCACCACAATGTAGTCGATCAAATGCGTCGGTAAAAATTGCAGTTTGTAATTGAAATTCAAATTGCCTTTTGACGAACAACTCCCCCATTTGGTACGAATATCTTTTATCCGGACTGATGTGTGGGGATGGTTATAGTACTCATTAAAATACTGGATTTTTTCAAGCACGATCGCTCGAGCGATTGCATAGTGTTTCCGGGACGGTGCGTCAGTGGGAAGAGCGATATGGTTTCGATTTTCGCGCTTCTCAAGCGCCTGGCATATCCACGCTTCATTATTTGCCACAAATCGGAGCGGCATTTCTCGTCCCATCCGGGGCGGTATCGTAATCCTCAACGTACCATCGCCCGCTATAGCTAATTTGATCCGTCGCGCCTGGCGATGGGTTGCCATGACATAGGGCACCACCCGTCCTTGTATTTCAAGTATTCCTTCTTCACGGATGGGCGTAGGCGTACCAGGCCACCTCATATTACACCGTTGCGATAGGCTTTGTATTTTTTGTAGCGCATTTTGACATGATCATCAACAATATAATCATCACAAACGCAGTCAGTGCCATCATCGGGATGGTGATGTATCCAAATTGCATGAAAAACTTTTCAGAACATGATGCTGACATACCAACGATACCGCAGGGTACGATTTGGGTATTAGTAATCTGTTCGTAATAATGAAATGCCGCAATGACTGCACCGATCCCTGACAGCGTCAGAATGTGGGCGGTAATCGTACGAGTACGCTGTATGAGTGAGACCAGCAATAATGCAACCTGCGGATACATTAAGATGCGCTGGTACCAGCAAAGAACGCACGGCTTATAGAGAGCGATGTCTGAAAAATATAAGCTGCCGGACATTGCAAGTAGCGCAACGATAAAACTCCCAAGATATGCTTTTGATCCACAAAACCGTACATATTTCTCAATAAGCGCAATAGGAGACTTTCGTCTGATGCACTGCACAATCAACAAAAGAATTGTAATGATAGACCAGATGCCTCCTAATAACGTAAGAATCGAAAGAATCTGCATGACAATCGCGGTAAGTTGTTTTATGTCCATAATTACGGTTTACAAGTTAGAGGCTGCTGGATCAAATGCGCACTATATACTATTGATCCTATCAAAATGACGATACTAAGCAAGCTGAACTCAAGTCCTTTGAGCGGCAAAAAACCGGCGATACCCGTCGCCACCGTCAATCCAAACAGGCTTGAGAGTATGACCGAACCGCACGCCCCGCACCCAACGCCAAAAATGCTCAAAACTAACGCTATGGCACCCACCCCTCCGGTACGCACAATCCGTACACGCCGAGATACATAATGTACGAGCAGCGCAACATTGATTCCTGCGAGTAGTGCAATAACAATAGTGAGTATTTGAGACGTGAGCGTGTTTGCCGTTACGAACCATCCCAATGTCTCATAGAGAATGTGAATTTTTTGTGAAGCAGTAAATGTTGATTTGAACAACGTATAGTCAATCAAGCTCCACTGGGGTATCCAAATCGCAATGAGCACATACAAAAGAGCGACTCCTAGAGTGATCAGCCAGTACAGCGGTTTTTTGTAAATATTAAAAAAAGTCATTTGCAAAGACATCAATCTTTTTCTTTTACTGTAGATCAATAATCGCCTTTTTAAGAATCGGGATATCCGACCCCACCGTCTCCCACAACAAATCAAGATCCATTATGTGGCCAACATAGATAAGGGGATCCTTGTTCATAATATTTGAATGGCATCACGATCAATATATTCCTTTAGCCGAGGGTTGACCGATCCATATGTCACAACATCAACTTTCCGCCCCAGAGCATTCTCAAGCTCATGCTCAAGACTAACCAAGTCCAGCAACGACTTTCCCGAAGGAAACTGCACCAATATATCAACATCGCTATTCTCGTTTTCTTCGCCTCGGGCAAACGAGCCAAATATGGCAGAACGAAGCACTCCCTCGCGACGAAGGAGAGGAAGTATTGTTTTTTGTATGTTGACGATAGTGTTGCTCATATTCACAAGTATCATACTAAAAAGCAAAATAGTCAATATTGACACCTAAACCGCATGAAGTACTTTTACCTCTTGCATAAGCGTATGCGAAAGCTTGTCGAGCTCTGTTTCCAAATCGTACCGAGACTGCAAGTTTAACCAAAACTGCGCGCTCACACCAAAATATCGTCCCAGACGAAGGGCGGTATCTGCAGTAATAGATCTCTGCCCATGCACGATTTCGTTGATACGCCGTGCAGGGACGGAAATATCCTTTGCTACACGATATTGAGTGATCTCAAGAGGCAACAAAAATTCCTCGTTGAGTATTTCACCAGGATGGATGGGTAGTATTTTTTTTGCCATATAGCCAGGAGGTTTAATGATAGTCAATGATTTCCACATCGTGAGCATCACCGCTTCGCCACACGAAGCACAGGCGCCATTGTTTATTGATGCGGATACTGTGCTGTCCTGCTCGTTTGCCTTTCAAAATTTCTAAATGATTGCCGGGAGGAACGCGTAAATCGCTTATTTCTACCGCCGCATCAATCATCCATAATTTCCGCATGGCAACACGATGGATTGAAACAGGAAGCTTGCGAGAAGCTTCTCTGTGAAACAACATTTCGGTTTCCTTATCTCGAAAACTTTTTATCATATATATGATAACGCAATACGGTAATATTGTCAAGCGTTATTATTTTGATAATATATCATTATAGATAAAAGAATACCATGATTAAAACATTTTGTCTGTTATTTGTTGCCTAATCTTCCTCGTATTCCCGTGCCCCAACAATCCTAAATACGACTGCAGTTGTGCTTCGCTTCCTTCTGATTTCTCGAGTCGCGACATCATCCGCCGCTTTGTTGCTGTCCGTACGACGCGATGATCAGGAAAATGCACCCAACCAAGGAAATCCACGCCCGATGCGACCGTCTTCAGAAACAATTTATCCGGATGGAGCTTTAAATACAATCGAGATGATAAAAAATTCTGGATCCCAGGAATAATACTCTCTAACCACTTGCGATCGTCAGAAAAGATCACAAAATCATCAGCGTATCGAATATAATACCTCGCATGAAGGCTGTGTTTCATCCATTGGTCAAACTCATCCATGTATACGTTTGCCAACACCTGCGAGGTAAGATTGCCCAACGGCAACCCGACACCAGAAACAGAAGAAAAGCTGCGTATAATAGTTCGCAACAGCCGTAGAATATCTTTGTCGATGATATGCTTCCTCAATATCTCCATCAAAACCTCATGCGATATCGATGCAAAAAACTTACGTATGTCGCACTTGAGCACCCAGGCAGTGCGAGTATGATTCTTTGAAACCATATATGCCATCGCGCGAAACCGATCCAGCGCCTTGTGTGTCCCCTTCCCGTCTCTACATGAATACGAATCATAGATAAATCGTACGTCAAAATATGGATACAATATCCGATACAAGGCCCGATGAAGCACTCTATCTCTCACTGATGCTTTGTGTATTTCCCTTGGTTTGGGATCATTGATGCGAAATGCACTATATGCACCGTGCATGTATCGTTTTGAGTCAAGATCATGATGCAGTACAATGAGATTACTCATGAGGTGCTGTTCGAATTCAAGAACATCATTGCGACACGACTTTCCTTTCCGGAATTCCCGCCACGCCTCAAGCAGATTCTCCAAAGAAATAATATCTTCAAATGTATGAGTGAAATTGCCTGGCATGCCTCCAATAGTACCCCCCCCCGAAGCTTTTACCAGTCCTGCAAAAAATAAAAACGGCATACATCCTCTGGCACGGATACTATCAAGTGCTTCCAAAAACCCATCGATATAGTATCGGACTACGGATCGATACTCTGTTTGTCGAACTGATCGAAGCCACATCGATTGCAGGCTTTTTGTCGCGCGAAGAAAAGCAACCGCTGGTACGCATCGCTATTCGGAAAAATGACACAATAAAAATCCTGCTCATGGTCTTATGGGAAGCAGGATCGCTGGAGACGAAAAAATACGCTGCACTTTCACTCCCGCTTGAAGAAATCGGCAAGATGCTAGGAGGGTGGAACGGTCAGCTGCAAAAACAAAACTCTCCCGACATAAAGAAGAGAGAGAAATGAAGAGAGTTGCAGCAACCAAACACCCACACATTGTCAGGATCCCAAACGTAGTCGGCATTGTTGTAGTTCGTATTGAGCCAACACTCGCCGTCATCGTTGCAATTCACGTTGAAAACGTTCGGATTCCCATCAGAATCAGTATTGTATACTGTGCCATCTATACCACTGCCTGAGATTGTTCCCAAAGCTGAATCGAATCTGCGATCATAATCGCCCAGCACAATATACCAAGTATCTTTGTTTTTTGAACAATCTCAATCACCACGCTATCTCAATGTATTCATTGAAATATTCTGAGTGAAGGGATACTGGCTTCGGCCGCAAGAAACTTATGATCCCTTGCATGATGTGCCTATCGCCAACACAATCGTAGCATGCGTTGCAGGAAATAAAAAAGTTCTCATCATTTGAATGAGAACTTTGTTGAAGTTTTAGGACTAAGGGTTCGCATGCGCGAACCAAGTGATAAAGATCAGGAAACCTTAGTTTCAAAATCCTCAGCGCTAATTTCTTCGCAGCAACCAAACACCCACACACTGCCAGGATCCCAAACGTAGTCGGCATCGAAGCAGTCCGTAAAGAGCCAACACCCGCCGACAGCGCTGCAACCCACGCGGAAAACGCACGGATCCCCACCAGAATCAGTAATTGGATCCATAGCGATCCTCAAATATTCTCCTTTAGGCTGATCTGTGTATTGATTTCTCAAAGCAGGACCAGCTTCGGAGGGGAGTATGAAACCACCATGCTTTTTTATAGCAACAAAGATTTCTTAGAGAGTACCTCCTTAAGGGAGATCAAGCT
>CAYHKW010000016.1:0-19452 GCA_964357385.1 uncultured Gammaproteobacteria bacterium | reverse complement strand
TATCTGCATAATGCAGCGATCTAGAAAGACTGTCTAGACTTTGGGGTACACTCCAGACACACTCTGGAAGAGTACTTGATGAAAATGTGGAATAGCATACAACAATTGCATTTTCATATATTTCGTTTGGAGCCTCTCCTGGTTACAGCAGATACTGCCCTGTATATGCACTGTATTCGGTATCATGGCATCAGAAGTGTAAAGGGATTTTTTCACTATTTTGCGAAAGGTACGATCTGCTTGAAAAAGGAAGAGGGTGTATGGAAGATTGTTCACATAAACGTAAACCCTGTATCAGATAAAGAGCAGGAGGAATTTGATAGAACGTACAATGCATAATGGTACATAATGTGATGCCGGCGGTAACTACCGAACCGGCATTTATTTTACATTGTATTGACTTTATTATTTGTTTTGGTATCGTGGACGAAGATATTTACAAAAAAAGGGAGGGATGTCAGCAATGAGCGAATCGAGACTTGAACGTTTAACAACATACCAGAAAGTACTACGGACAAGCCTGGAGACATGTATGGATGATTATTGTGCTGCATTAAACACGCATGATTTTGTTAATGTGGCACCCTATTTTGTTGCAGAACCGGTGGTGTGGTATACAAATGTAGAGATATATCACCATCGTACATTAGCAATGCACATGCACAATGTGTGGAAGGATATCCCTGATGAAGTGTATGCAACGTTCGGCCGCAAGTGGCCGGTTATTTCGGCGGATCATGCGACATGTTGTTATTACTTTCGATACGAAGGACACACCACAGAAGGCTTTATAAGAAAATTTGGCAAGGGCACTAATGTTTTGGTGCGACAAGATGGCATATGGAAAATAAGCCACATGAATTTAGGCTCTCTCCCCAAAGATCTGGAAAAACAACTTGAGACAGAATACAGCACAGTAGAAAAGTAATATTCAGAGCCGGCGGCAAATGCCAATGGCTTCTTTTTTTAGAAAAAATAAAGCAGGGTTTTTATTCCCTGCTTTTCAATTATTTTAATATCTTTTCTTCCAAGGCTTTAATCTCGTTGGGGATGAAAGCCCTTAAGCTTTCCATTGATATCTCATACATGATGATTGCCCGTTTTAAAGCACTTTTATCTCTTGTTTTTTGTGCTTTAAGGCGTTCTTTTTCATAGGTTTGCCAAACTCGTTTATTCATTTTTTGGAATGCCTTGCTCAGTAACTCCTTCCCTTTTTTAAATGTATCCCATTTTTTCTTCTTGTAGTAGTATGCAAGAGATTTTGCTTTTTCATCTGTTTTGTTGAACAAGATTTGAAACAACGCTTGGTGTTTTTCTTCCAATAATTGTATGTGCTTGTCGTGAGCTTGTTTAAGCGGATCCGTTGTTGTTGGGTTTTTTTCTGCAACTAACAATATGGTTTCTCCTTTGTGATTAATACAAATAATTTATAATTTTTCTGGATTTATAATCGGAATCCGTGTGATTGGTGTTTGCGGATACCACTTAACACCCAGAGCATCGGCTTCAATATAAAAATGAATCGTCGGGTGTATCTCTTCTTTGTCTGTGCGCACTGTCATTTTTAAGTGAGGGGCAACATCTTTGCCAAGATCGGCATACTCTTTTTCAGCAATCAAGATGAGGTCTTCACCTGCTTTATGGCTTGTCTCTTTATAGACGTGGGCAATTAAACGATAAAGATTCTTTGCGTAGATTGTTTTTCTTTGGAAGGCAAAAAGAATGTGTATCTCTTTTTCTTCCAAAAAATCTTTACCAACTATAGTGCATTGAATGGGGTATGCTTCGATCCACCCTTCATTTTTGTGGATTGCAGTGACGCGCTGTTTCAGCTCGCGTGCTGTTTGTTCATAGAGACTAACTAGTGTCTTGGGCATCGTTCCTCGCTTTCTTGTTTGTATATTGTAAATGACCATTTAGATAATCGAACGATACTCCAAAATGATGAAAGTGTCAAGTATATTTATGATAAAAAAAGAGGATCGCAATGGATCCTATAATAATTTATTTTATATTTTTCGTGCAGTAACAAAGAGTGTGCGAGCACGGTGGGCTACGGTTATGGTGATCCCATATGCTGTATCTGCTCTGCTCATGCACAAGAAGCCTTTGCTTGATTTTTCAGCATTATATTGGAAGCCTTGTTCTTCGTAATACTCTACAATTAAGTTTACTATGCCACTTTCAACCGGCTTAGAGTGCAACACCAGTGCAAAGTCCTCATGGTCTTCATCTGCAATACCCTGTAAGTGGCGTTTGATTTTTTCATTCTCCAGAGATAGGGGGTTCAATTCAGCGGGTAGTGTACATAAGATTTTTTGATCTTCATCTCTTATTTCAAGTTTCTCTTTTAAGTAATCTTTTAGTAATTTCATTTCTACTCCCCCTACATATCTATGTAGAATATTTTCGTAGATCTCTTATTGGCTTTCTTTGTTTTTTTAGGGAACGGCAAGAACAATATTGTTTCATACGTATGGGCAGTAATCCACTGGTGTTCAGTTCCTGTTTTTCGCTTTTCGGTATGGTACTCGATTCCTATTTCTAGATTGTCATGTTCGGTAGATGCTACTGTTATAGCAATCATTTCTGAAAACTTTTCGATAAAACCGTAGCGACTACCTACATAGAGGATAAGCTCTTTTTTGTCCCCGCACCGCGCTTTATACAGGTATACTCCGAAGCGATATCCAGATCCTATACTCATATATTGCATCTCAAAGAACGGAATAATATAGAGCGCTTTTTCCTCAAGGAGGTCTTTGTTGTATATGGCGACACTTAACGTTTGTGCCTTTATCCATCCGGCACCTTCGTGGGTTTCTTGAACCCCTTTTACAAGTACATTTTCTCTTGCTATATATTTATAGCCAGTTTTTGTTGTCATCTCCCACTTCCTTTTTATTTTTCAAAATACGTATTCGCAGACTATTATGAAATCAGGTTTATGTCAAGAAGGGTGTTGCTGATAATATGCTAAACTAAGTTCGATAAACTTGAGGCTCAAACTCAATTATTATACGAATCTATGTATACAAAGGATTTTGATCTTTGGCATGGTATAAAGAAAAATATTGATAAAGAGGCTGGTCGTCTTTTTTATAAAGAGCGCGAGGTGTGGTGGTGTTCGTTGGGTGTGAATGTCGGATATGAATTGGACGGAAAGGGAGAGAACTATAACCGTCCTGTTTTGATACTGAAGGGCTTTAGTAGAGAGGTATGTTTATCTATACCGCTCACTACTAAATTAAAAACGGGAAAGTACTATCATGAGGTTAGTCTTGGTGATGATGTAGTACGAAAAGCGGTATTGTCACAACTTCGACTTTTAGATACCAAGAGATTTTTGCAAAAAATTGGCACGGTAGAAAACAATGAATTTTTAAAAATAAAACAGGCGGTCATTGCATTGCTGCAATAATCTCCTGTTTATAATCTCCCTACCGGAAATGGTAGGGTGAGGCCGGAGCCATTTACGTACTGAATATAGCATTGTTTTGAAATTTTGGAAAGAATAGGCTTTATAAGGACTTATTTCGTAAGTGAGGAGGCTCTTGACAAGCACAAGTAAGATTGCTAGTGTTCTTGGTGGTTTATAGTTATACAAAAAAGGAGGAAAGAATGGCTAGAAAAAAGAAGCAGTCTGAGGGGGGATGATCTTGTAAAGAAAAGACTCCAGCTCGATGTCACCCCAGCACAAAATTCTGAGATACAAAAATTTCTGCATACTACAGAGCAGAAGGGTGGAGTTATTAAGATTCATATGCCAGATGGTGAAGTAACACAAATCGTAATCATCTGAAGATACTAAAATGCTGGAGGCAATATACCCCCAGCATTTTTAATACAAAGTTTTACTTCTTGGATTTTGTAACAGGCATATCCTCTCTCAAATACTTTCCTGTCCAGCTGTGTTCGATCTTTGCAATATCTTCAGGAGTTCCTTCCCCGACGATGTAGCCGCCTTTGTCGCCGCCTTCAGGGCCCAGGTCAATGACCCAATCAGCGGTTCGGATGACATCGACATTGTGTTCGATGATGAGTACGGTGTTTCCTTTTTCAACTAACTGCGAAAGGATATTGAGAAGTCGTTTGATATCTTCAAAATGTAAGCCCGTCGTCGGTTCGTCAAGGATATACAGCGTTTTTCCTGTTGAGCGGCGGGAGAGTTCTGATGCAAGCTTGATGCGCTGTGCTTCACCGCCTGACAACGTGTTTGCCGGTTGCCCAAGTTGTACATACCCAAGTCCTACTTCTGAAAGTGTTTTGAGTTTGTCGTGGATGGCGGATTGTTTTACAAAAAATTCTACTGCTTCATCGACGGTCATGCGAAGAACGTCAGCAATGGATTGTCCTTCAAAGTGTACCTCCAATGCATCACGATTATAGCGTTGGCCATGACAGTCGCGGCATTCGACATAGACATCAGAAAGGAAGCGCATGTCGATACGTACGGAACCTTCGCCTTGGCAAGTTTCACAGCGTCCCCCTTTTACGTTGAAACTGAAGTGTCCCGGCTTGAATCCTTTGATACGTGCTTCCGGAAGTTCGGTAAACAATTCACGAATGGGGGTGAAGATGTTGGTGTAGGTTGCTGGGTTTGAACGAGGAGTGCGTCCGATCGGGGATTGATCAATATCTATCACTTTGTCGATATGTTCAAGTCCCAAAATGTCAGTGTGTTTTCCTGGGTCATCTTTGGCACGATAAAACTTCTTCTTGAGTGCTTTGGAAAGAATCTCAATGACAAGGGTTGATTTTCCTGACCCAGAAAGTCCGGTAACGCATACCAGCTTTCCGAGGGGGATGCTGACATCAATATTTTTGAGATTAAATTCTGATGCGCCACGGATTTGAATGAAGTTGCCCGTACCTTTATGCTTTTGTTTTGGTGCGCTGATTGCTTTGGCACCGCTCAGGTATTGTCCGGTTATTGATTCCTTGTTTTTCATCAGTTCTTCGGGGGTGCAAGAAGCGATAATGCGTCCGCCGTTTTTTCCTGCACCAGGACCGACATCGACCACTTGCTGCGCTTGCCTGATAATATGAGTGTCGTGTTCAACGACAATCACTGTATTCCCGGCATCACGGAGTGCTTTGAGGGTTTCGATAAGCTGCTCGGTGTCTTTAGGGTGAAGACCGATTGATGGTTCATCAAGAACATATACAACACCCACCAGCGAAGAGCTGATATGGTTTGCTAACTTGATGCGCTGCGCTTCACCGCCGGAAAGGGTTGCCATGCTGCGATCAAGGATAAGGTATCCAAGACCGACATTGCCCAGTGAGGTGGCGCGCTTGATCATTTCTTTTATGATTGGTTTTGCGATCTGTGTGTGCTGGGGTAAAAATGGCTCAAACGACATTTCTGTTTTTTGTCCATCAAGACCATGGAAGAGATCAATCAATTGCACCAAAGAAAGCCGTACGATTTGATCGATGCTATAGCCAGCGACGGTTACAGCTAGCATCTCAGGTTTCAGGCGTTTTCCTTCACAGTCAGTACACGGAAAGATGCGCATGTAATCCTCCAATTCTTTTTGCAAATATTCAGAATCCGTATCACGATAACGATCTTCTAGATAGGCGATGATGCCTTCAAATTCATTGTCAGCATGTTTCTTTTTTCCTCGTTCTCCTTCCATGAGGATTTTCATCTGCTTGTCAGTGAATTCATTGATGGGGGTGTTCAAGGTAAATCCATGCCGTTTTCCTGCAGCGCCGATACGGTCAGTGAGACTGGTATTGTTTGCAAAGATTTTTGTAAGCGGCTGAATTGCTCCTTGGGCAACGGTAAGTTTGGGGTTGGGGATCAACAAGGCAGGATCAAATTTCAAAAGATACCCAAGTCCGGTACAGGAAGGACAGGCGCCTTGAGGGCTGTTAAATGAAAAATGGCTTGGCTCCAATTCTTCTAGAGTGATATGGCAATCAGCACAGGTGAGATTGCGGGTAAATGTGTGTTCTTGTTTTTCATCAGGAAGGACAAGAGACATGCGGCCATCACCCAACTCCATAGCGTTTTTGACGGCACGAACCACTCTCTGAGTATCAACGTATTCCAATTCTCCTCGTTCCAGTTTATCAACCACCACCTCAAGATCGTGGCCTTTTTGTTCATTGATGCGTGCTTGTGCGAGTTCTCGCAAGCTGTAGGAGAGCGTATCAACGCGTACTGAATTATAGCCAAGACGACCCAGCTCATCGACAAGGTTTGATATGTTTAGTTTTTCTTGACGAGGAAGAGGGGCGAGAAAGAGCGTTTCTTTTGGCCGCGTTTTTACGATTTCAATAACTTTTTCAACAATTTCTTGCATTGAGTATCGAACGATTGCTTTACGGCATTGGGGACAATGAGGAAGACCAGTGCGGGCAAATAGCAAACGGAGGTAGTCATACATTTCGGTGGCAGTGCCGACGGTCGAGCGCGGGGATGCAACAGAAGTGTGTTGATCAATGGCAATAGTGGGCGGAAGTCCATCGATCTGGTCAACATCAGGCTTGTCCAAATGCTCCATGAACTGTTTGGTAAAGCTGGAAAGGCTTTCCATAAAGCGACGCTGCCCTTCTGCATAGATGGTGTCAAAAGCTAAGGACGATTTTCCTGAACCAGAAAGACCGGTGAAAACAACTAAGGTGTTATGGGCTATATCAAGGTCAACGTTTTGCAGGTTATGCACGCGAGCGCCTCGAACGATGATCTTATTGAGCATACGAAAAATGAAATATTCACTAGGTAATATGCAAGTATAGTACCTTTTTTCAAAAACGTAAAGAGTCAATGATCATCTGGTAATTAATGAGTGGACAGCTAGGTCTACAGAGGAAAATAATGCTATACTGTAACAAACAACTCTCAATAATATTTTGTATGAACAAGACCATTGGTATTCCTCTCTTTATCGTTGCCCTTGCATTGGTGGTATGGATGCCGCATTCAGTTGCTCATGCAGCTCCCGGGGACAGTGTTCCATTGCTTGACAGTGATAGTGATGGGTTGTCAGATGAGGCAGAGCGTCTGATCTATTATAGTAATCCAAGCATCGCTGATACTGATGGTGATGGATATTCTGATGGGGACGAGATAAAAAATGGATTTTCGCCAATCAATAATAAGAATATTTCATTGAAACTGCTTGATGCTGACAAAGATGGACTCAATGATGATTGGGAAATCAAACTCAAAAGTGATCTTATGAAACCCGATACAGATGGCGATGGAATTAAAGATGGCAAAGAAGTTATTGATGGATTTTCACCGACCAGTATTGATAAAAAAACGGTTGCAAAAAAAATTGAAGTAAATGTAAAAAATTTCACGTTAAAATACTATAATGGAGGAGTCCTCTTGGATTCTATTCTTGTTTCGACCGGAGCATGGGGATACCCTACTCCACGAGGAACGTTTGCGGTATTAAAGAAAAAGCCTACCGTGAATTACGGGGGAACGGGATATGGCTACTCCTATCCAGGAACAAAATGGAACCTTCATTTTACCAGCAGAAAGTATGGATACTTTATCCATGGCGCCTATTGGCATAATAATTTTGGCAAGAAAAATGTTTCTCACGGATGTGTGAATGTTGCCTACAAAGATATGGAACGGCTCTATAATTGGTCACAGGTAGGAACCCCTGTGCACGTTCAATAATTCTTATTTGATTCCGAGTTCTTGGTTGATGATAGTGGACAATACTTCGAACGTAAGGGCTCCTTCAAATCGTTGGCCGTTAATAAACCAAGTGGGTGTTCCTTGAGCCCCCAGGTTGATTGCATCAGAAACGTCTTTTTGAATTTGAGAGTAATAGATTCCCTTTGACATGCATGATGAAAATGAATTCATATTCAGTCCTGCATCGCGAGCAAAGAGATAGAGATTGTCGGGGGTGATTTCGGATTGTCGTGAGTAGGCGATGCTATAAAACGGGATAAATTTTTTTTGTTCGTTTGCACAGAGTCCTGCGTGAGCGGCAGGGGTGGCATAAGGGTGGAGGGTTTCAAGAGGAAGATTTCTAAACACAAATCGGACTGGCTGTCCTTGGTATTTTTCAAATAATTGTACAACAATGCCCGCACTGACTTGACAATAGGGACATTGGAAATCGAGAAATTCAACGACCGTAACTTTTGCATGAGCCGCATCGGGTCCCACTGATGGTGCGAGCAGTGAATCAATCGTTGTCGGAGTGCTGCCTGAGGATGATGAGGGTGTCGTGCTACCACGCTTACTTATTGCAGAGGTAGGAGATGTTGTTTGTTTCTTTGCCGATGCACGTTCTGTATTGATAGCAATGTATGCTACAAGACCAATAGCACCTACCAGCACTATTACCGCAATAAAAATGAGAGGAGTGTGGTTTGACGCTGGGTTTGCTATAGAAAGAGGAGTTTTTTGGGTTGGGGTCGCCATATAGTGGTAAGTATAGACCTTATTTGACACTTTTACCATCTTGATATATAGTTAAGAGATCTATTTTTGGGCCTTACTGTATGCCAAATGCACTGACTATCACTAACCTTGTCGCAGGAATTCTTCTTATTGTAACAATTTTGTTGCAGCAGCGTGGCACCGGACTTTCAGGTGTATTTGGAGGAGAAGGGGCGGTATATCGAACTAAGCGAGGTGTAGAAAAAATGTTGTTTCGCGCAACTATTGCCCTCTCTGTTGTTTTTGTTGGTTCTGCTTTGGCAAACATCATTGTTCCTGTACTTATAAAGTAGCACGTGTGCTGGACATCAAGTCGTGATGTCCCAAAGATACCTAAGGGTACCTTATCCCTATCTATGCGTTATCATTCCCCACAAGCATGGCGTAACAGAGGTGCTGGAGACGCGCACAAAAAAATAGAAAAAAAATTAGTTTATTCGGTCGCTTCAGGAAAAAAAATTCCATCCGTAAAACAGTTGAAGTACATAGGGCGCGTGTTGCCCCCTCTTCAAATGTGGATTTTGCGCGTGGTAGCGGTTATACTGGTAGCTAATATTGTTTTTCTTGGTTGGAAATACTACCAAGCGAATACGAATGAAATTGCAAAAGTGGGCGGGGGATACACTGAAGCGCTGGTGGGTTCACCACAATATATCAACCCACTGTTTTTGCAAAATAACGACGTTGATCGTGATGTGGCAAAGCTGATTTATTCAGGTTTGACCAAGTATGATAATAATCGCGTCATTGTACCGGATTTGGCAGAGAAATATGAACTTTCCAGCGACGGTAAGACATACACGTTTTATTTGAAAAAAGATGTGAAGTGGCAAGATGGCGAACCATTTACCTCCAGTGATGTTGCGTTTACGATCGCTCGTATTCAAGACCCTGCTACCAAGAGTCCTCTGTATTTAAGTTTCAGAGATGTTAAAATAAACAAGGTTGATGATACGACCATTCAGCTGGGACTTCCAAAGCCGTTCGCACCATTCCTTGATCTGACAACGATTGGTATATTGCCGCAGCATGTATGGGCAGATGTCGCATCAGAAAATTTTAGCAACGTCCCCCAAAATCTTAAGCCGGTTGGTACTGGTGCCTGGAAGTTTAAAACCTTGCAAAAGAGCGGTCAGGGCGATATTCGTTCTTATACGCTCGAAAAGAACGAAGGTTTTTATGGGCAGAAGCCGTATTTGAATACGGTAACATTCAAGTTTTACCCTGATGTTGATTCAGCGGTACAGGCTTTGAAAAATCGTAAAGTAGATGGGATTAGTTTCCTTCCGCGTGATCTGCGATCAACGCTTGAGAAAGAGACTGATCTGGTCTACTATACCTTCAACTTGCCACAGTATACCTCGATCTTTTTTAACCAGGCCGCAAATGCTGACTTAAAGTCAAAGGCGGTGCGACAAGCCCTCGCACTTTCTATTGATAAGGATCGAATTGTTCGAGAAGTGTTGAACAACGAAGGTGAAGTTATTGGGGCTCCTATCTT
Organism: uncultured Gammaproteobacteria bacterium; assembly: GCA_964357385.1. Classification (GTDB taxonomy): domain Bacteria; phylum Patescibacteriota; class Patescibacteriia; order JACQRZ01; family JACQRZ01; genus JAHFJA01. The sequence continues at coordinate 9,523 of CAYHKW010000016.1, read as the reverse complement.
AAAGGGATTCTTAGGATATTATGAAGAAGTAAAAAAATATCCATTTGATCTGAGTAAGGCAGGAGATTTGCTTCAAGCAGCAGGCTGGAAAAAAGATACCGATGGATCGTGGTTTACTGAAGAAAATGTAACCGTATCTCCGACTGATGAAGAAAAGGCTGCCGCAGTAAAAGATAAAAAAGACCCTCCCAAAGACCGCGTTGAAAAGCAGAAACATGTTTTACGTATTGTCTTGGTGACGGTAAATCAACCAGAAAGCGCAAAGGCTGCGCAGATCGTGAAAGAAGGGTGGGAGGCAGCCGGAGTGAAGGTGGAGTTGCGCCTTGTTGACCCATCGCGTGTGAAGCCAGAAGTTATCGATACTCGTGATTACCACGCTTTCTTGTATGGTGAGATCATTGGTTCAGATCCTGACCTCTATCCGTTTTGGCATTCCACACAGGCTCGTCCTCCAGGATTAAATTTAGCAATTTTCAGTAATCCAGATGCTGACAAGCTTTTGGTTGATGCTCGACAAATTGCGGATCCTGACAAACGCGCCCAGATGTATAAAAAGTTTCAGGATATTTTGGCGGAAGAAGTTCCGGCAGTATTCCTATACAACCCGAATTATAATTATGTAGTATCAAAAAAAGTACATGGCATTACTGATCAAAAACATATCGTCGATCCTTCCGATCGGTTTAATGACATATCATATTGGCACGTAAAGACGCGACGTATTTGGAAGTCTGAAGAGACTCCCGTTGAAACAAGCAAGTAGAAGGACTTTTGGATGAGCCGAAGTGGTGGAACTGGTAGACACGCAGCGTTCAGAGCGCTGTGGAAGCAATTCCGTGAGGGTTCGACTCCCTCTTTCGGCACCAAATGTTCTCTTCTAAAATTTTTTTAAGACTTTCCCATACCCACTATTTAAAGGGTATTTAAGGATTTAATTCATAACACTAACTATCATGGAAAATGAACAACCTGTGTTGCGCCGTCCTCGCCCAATGATGCGAGCGACGCCCCGCGACATGATCGCACCGCGCCGCTCTAAGGCACCCCACACTCGTGTTGTACCTGGTGCAAAAAAAGCTCCGCCGAATGCATCGCCACTCCTTCGTATTATTCCCTTAGGAGGACTTGAAGAAATCGGACGAAATACTATGTGTGTTGAGTACGGCAATGATATTGTCATTCTTGACCTTGGTTTTATGTTCCCCCGCGAAGACATGCCGGGGATTGATTATGTACTTGCTGATACGACCTATTTGCAAGAGAATCGAGATAAGATTCGCGGTATTTTTATCACCCATGGTCACATGGATCACATGGGAGCAATTCCTTATCTGGTTAAGCGTCTTGGTATGCCTCCGGTTTACGGTACTCGTCTCACCATTGGTATGGTACGTGATCGGCTGGAGGAATTTAATCTTTCAAAAGTGGTAAAACTTGTCGAGGTAGGTGCAGATGACGTATTGCAGCTCGGCGTGTTCAGTCTTAGTTTTTTCAGAGTGAACCACAATATTCCTGATAGCGTTGGTGTTGCCATTAAGACGCCGGTCGGTACGATTATTGATACGGGCGATTGGAAATTTGACCACACCCCTCAAGATGAACGCCCTACAGAGTTTGGTAAACTTGCTCGTCTCGGACAAGAGGGGGTATTGTTGCTGTGCTCTGATAGTACCAACTCAGAAAAGCCGGGCTATTCGATTTCCGAAAAGAAATTGCAGGAGACTATTGAGCTTCTGTTTTCAAAAGCAAAGGGTCGCATTATTGTAACGACATTTGCTTCATTGATTAGTCGTATCCAGCAAGTGATTAATGCCTCGCATGAACAAGGAAGAAAAATTGCGGTGACAGGAATGAGTATGGAAAAGGCGATTACTACCGCACTCGATTTAGGATTTTTGAAAGTGCCAAAAGGAGTGTTTGTAAAATTGAACACGATTGATAATTATCCCCCAAACAAAATCACCATTCTTTCGACGGGGAGCCAAGGGCAGGAATCTTCCGCATTGGGTCGTATGGCGCGTGGCGAACATAAGCAGATCAAAATTAATGAGACAGATACGATCGTGCTTTCTTCATCACCGATTCCTGGTAACGAACGTTCTGTTGCAGCCGTTATGGATCTTCTGTTGGGATTCGGCGCGAAGGTGGTATATAACAAACTTCTTGATATCCACTCCTCTGGTCATGCACAGCAAGAAGAACAAAAGCTCATGTTGCAGTTGGTACAGCCAAAATACTTCATGCCTATCCATGGCGAACGACACCATCTTGTGCAGCACGCAGAGACGGCAATGGAGATGGGATACGCCAAAGAAAATGTATTGGTGTTGGCTAACGGGAGCGTAGTTGAATTTAACAAACATCAAGACGTCCGTGTTTTGAAAGAAAAACTTGAACTGGAAGATGTGCTTGTTGATGGACTCGGTGTCGGTGATGTAGGTAGTGTAGTGCTGCGTGACCGACAAGTCATGGCACAAGACGGTATGATGGTCATCATTGCTGCCGTTAATCGCAAGACAGGTAAGGTAACTGGCAATCTTGACATTATTTCGCGCGGTTTTATTTATGTAAAAAATGCTGAAGATCTTATCAATGAAGTGAAGGTCATGGCCACAAAAATGATTGAGAGCTATGATGTAAAGGAACAGCAAGGTTGGGCGAATCTTCGTTCACAGATGCGCGATGATATTGGCGATCATTTGTTTAAGAGAACAGAACGTCGCCCAATGATTTTGCCGGTGATAATGCAAGTGTAATAATATGAAAAAAGTATTTTCTGGAGCACAACCGTCAGGAACCGTTCATATTGGTAATTATATTGGAGCAATCAAACAATGGGTTGATTGGCAAGAGCAGTATGATTGCATGTATACCATTGTTGATCTCCATGCTATTACGGTAGCGCAAGATCCAAAGGTGTTGCGCGAAAATATAGTACGTACCGCCGCCGCCTATTTTGCATGCGGTCTCGATCCGAAGAAAAGTGTCGTGTTTGTTCAATCTGAAGTGAAGGAGCATGCGGAGTTGGGATGGATTCTTAACACTATTGCTCGCATGTCAGAACTCAAGCTCATGCATCAGTTTAAGGATAAATCACAATCACATCCTGAAAATATTAATGTTGGTTTGTTTGATTACCCCGTACTTATGGCTGCTGATATTTTGCTGTACGGCACTCAATTAGTACCGGTGGGTGATGATCAAAAACAGCATGTAGAATTAGCACGAGAATTAGCACGACGGTTCAATGTACAATATGGAGACGTGTTTACCGTACCAGAAGGCTTTATTCCTAAAGCAGGGGGGCGTGTGATGGGTCTTGATGATCCTTTCAAAAAAATGAGTAAGAGTGCTTCGAGCGAGTTAAATTTTATTGCGATGATGGATACTCCTGAAATGATAAAGAAGAAAATATCACGCGCAGTGACTGATACACAAGGAGGCGTGACGGTCGGTAAAGATAAGCCTGCAATTACCAATCTTATTACGATTTATCATCTGTTTTCTGGAGATTCTATAAAAGATATTGAGAAGCGATATGAAGGGAAAGGATACAAAGAATTTAAAGAGGATTTAGCGGAAGTATTAGTTGCCTTCCTAACGCCATTCCAAAAGCGGTTTAATGAATATATGGATGACCCTGCTGAATTGATTACGATATTACAAAATGGATCTGATCGAGCTCGCGCACAAGCAGAGCCCATGATGAAAAAAGTGAAGGATGCCGTAGGGCTGGGATATTAAAAAGACCCCCTCTGTAAAAGAGGGGGTCTTTGACTTTATATAAGGCCAGTTCATAATGAATAGCGAAAATGAAATACTACTACATCCTTCTATGAACATCTTTGAATCAGCAATTGCACGATTAAAAACAGCCGGGGAAGCAGCAGCTATTGAGCCTGCTCTTGTGGCTCGACTTTCGACCCCTAATCGAAGTGTTCATGCTTCTATCCCTGTTGTGATGGATGATGGATCTATAACTATTTTTGAAGGCTATCGAACACAACACAACAATAGTCGCGGGCCATACAAAGGCGGGATTCGTTTTCATCCTCAGGTTGATGAGCATGAAGTAAAAGCGCTTGCATTTTGGATGGCAATAAAATGCAGTGTTGCCAACATTCCGCTTGGCGGAGCGAAGGGGGGTATTACCGTTGATCCAAAAAAACTTTCTCAAGGAGAACTGCAGCGATTATCTCGAGGATATAGTCGCGCCATGTATGACATCATCGGGCAAGATCAAGATATCCCTGCACCCGACGTAAACACCACTGGTCAAATAATGGCATGGATGCTGGATGAATATGAAACGATTGCTCGCAAAAAAGTCCCCGGTACATTTACGGGCAAGCCGTTAAGTTTGGGGGGATCACAAGGACGGGAAGCGGCAACCGGCCAAGGTGGTGCAAATATTTTACAATACCTTTCAAAGAAAAAAGGATGGACACCCAACCAGACAACTGTCGCTATCCAAGGGTTTGGTAATGTTGGTTATCATGCTGCACGTATTATTCAGGACTTAGGATATCGTGTTGTTGCTGTTTCTGATTCTCAAAGCGGTATTTATAATGAACAAGGATTAGATATTCCTTCAGTATTCCAATTTAAAAATACAAATAAAACGTTGCGCGGTATTCCTGATGCAACAGAAATCTCTAATGAAGAGTTACTTGCGCTTCCGGTTACGGTACTAATACCGGCAGCACTGGAAAATGCAATCAACAACCATAACGTGTCATCTATTAAGGCACAAGTAGTCATTGAGCTTGCCAATGGTCCTATTACGGCTGATGCCGACTCTATTTTGTGCCAACAAGGAGTGGTGATTGTACCGGATGTATTAGCAAACGCTGGCGGAGTTGTAGTGTCATATTTTGAGTGGGTTCAAAATAGGGCACAGTATTATTGGTCAGAATCGGAAGTAAATCAAAAATTAGATCTTTTGCTTTCGGTGGCGTTTGAAACAGTATGGGATGCGTCATCTCAATATAATACAGATTTGAGAGGTTCGGCCTATATAGTCGCATTACAACGACTTTCTGAGGCAATTTCAATGACAAATTAAAATATTACAATTATAGTAAGGTATTGACACGCTTTTAGGTACGGTGTAGTTTGGGAGCATAGGCATATCAAAGGTAAGGAGAAATACCGTGAAGAAGCGTTTTTTGAAAATTATTTCTGCGATTCTTGTCGCAATCTCTGTGATCAGTTGCTCCACTGTTACTACCCCGCTTGGCCGTGCAGGATCAAATGATGGAAGTATGGCGAGCAGTTCTGAACAATCAAGTAACTCTGTAACTACGACCTCCACTCCGTTAGAGGGAGTTCCTGACGTGTGGCCAGGATTTAAAGCATGTCCTACCGATCCTAAATTAATCATGTCGTCTGAGGCAGCAGTCTGTCCAAAGTTGATGGCCGCACTGTGGCCGATACGCGATAAAATATCCACTGAATTGCCCGATGGTCTCTATGAAGCAAAAAGCATATATAACGAACATTCAGGTGATGGGAATGAGTGGCATTTGTGCAGCTATGTCCCGGTATATGTAATTTATACTTTGAAGAGTTACAGTACGGCGGGGGGAATTGCATTGTTTCTTAAAGACGGTAGGATGGTTGATATCAAGCGCTACCTTGTTGATCCAAACTACAAACTCACATTTGAATACGACAGTCTCGATTATTACGACCCAATCAAGAAGCAATATCATAATGAACCGCTTTACGGTAAGAAACGTGTACTTGAATTTCTTGGAGCTTCGGGGCGTGATTTTTCGCGCGATACTTGTGCATTCTGGTATCTGAGAGATTATTTTAAAATTCCTTATTAAAGATGGTATGTAATATACACATCATGGGAAAAACGTGTGGAAAAACTCCACGCGTTTATTTTTTTATTTCAACGTGATGTGCGGTAATGGGTGTTTTCCAAAATCGTGCTGCAATCTCAGAGAATCGTTTTGGATCCCCGGTGGTATATATTGTCATGCCTTCCTTTTTTGCTACATTGTTTTTGCTGATTGCGTGGGCAAGCCATTGTGCGGTAGCGATTCCAGGATGAATGACCTGTGTTTTTGAACCAAGGAGTGACTGAATCAATTTGATGATCAGAGGATAGTGAGTGCATGCAAGAAGAAGCGATTGTATTTTCAGTGCTTTAAGTGGTCGAAGATAGGATTGTACTATCATTCGAGCAGCCGTCGTACGAGAAAATCCTTCCTCAATGAGGGGAACAAGGAGGGGGCAAGCTTGGGAAGTGATCTTGATGTTAGTGATATGACGTTTTTTAAGTGCCCGTTCATAGCTTGCTGAATGTACCGTCGCACGCGTTGCGATAAGTCCAACACGAAATGTACGTCCTTTAGTTTGAGGGTATTGTTTGATTAAATAATCAATCATGGGCTCAATCACTCCTTGGATTAAAATTCCTTTTTTAGTGTATTCATCAACAAGTCCTGGGAGTGCAACCGCGCTGGCACTATTGCAGGCAATGATAACTACTTCACATTGTTTACTGATAAGAAAGTCGACACCTTGTCGAGTAAATGCAGTGATATCCTCAAAAGAACGATCACCATAAGGAGAGCGTGCGTTATCGCCAAGGTAGATATAGTCGTGGTGCGGCAATTCTTTAATAAGCTCTTTCAAGATAGTAAGACCACCTAGCCCGGAATCAAATACACCAATACGCATAATTATTGTTTAATAATTGTTTCAATCTCTTGTTGTTTTTCTCGCATTATTTCCTGTGTAGAGGCTTCAAGATTTAATCGTAAGAGATCTTCTGTATTGGAAGGACGGATGTTAAACCACCAGTCGCCTTGTTCTCCTGAAAATTCCATCGTCATACCATCAATATCGATGATGTGGGGGGATTGCGAAATAAAATGCTTTTTGAGTCGCGCAATGGCCGCCGTTTTATCTTGAACTTCAAAGTTTATTTCCCCTGTATGACTATAGTTGGTATTGGGTGTAAGAATGGTTGAGAGAGGTTGTTTTGTCTGAGCAAGTTCGTCTAATACCATACCGATAACAAGGAGAGGTGCCTCATAGTAATGAGTGGCTTTGAAATAAAAATGTCCTGAGAGTTCACCAGCGAATAACGCGTCATATTCGCGCATGGTGAGTTTAATATAGGCATGGCCTACACGGGTCATATGGGCAGTGCCTCCCGCCGATTCAATCGCATCTTTTACCACATGGCTTGAGCGGATGTCATAGAGCATTGTGGCATTCGGATGTTGTTCCAGTAGGCGTGCGGCAACAAGCGAAGATATCAAATCAGAGGATACTGGCTTTCCTTTTTCGTCTACAAAAATGACTCGGTCTCCATCAGCATCCAGCGCTATGCCACAGTCAGCGTTGTTTGCAATTACCGTTTCACAAAGAGTTTTGATGTTTTCATGTTTGAGTGGATTGGGCTCGTGGTTAGGAAAGGTACCATCCATTTCAAAATATAAAGGAATCACATTTGTGTTCAGTGCATTAAGGTAGGGTTCCACCATTAAAACAGAAACGCCATTACCAGTATCAACTACCACCTTTAACGAAGCGGTATTGATTGTACCTAATTCTTTTTCATGAAAGGCGATATACTCGTTCATGATATCTTTTTTTGCATACGTACCGGGAGTAGTAGGGGAAGATTCATTGCGCTCTATTAATACCTTAAGATCAGCAAGGCCTGAGTCAATGCCAATGGGGATGGCATGTTCACGGACTAATTTGAATCCGTTGTATTGTGGTGGGTTATGTGATGCCGTTACCATAATACCTCCATCACATTGAAAATGATCGGCCGCAAAATAAAACACTGGTGTTGGCGCAAGTCCAATATCGATACAATTAATCCCTTGAGAGATGAGCCCAGCAATAAGTTTCTCAGAAAGCTCATGAGAAGTAGCACGATTATCCCGGGCAATAAGAACTGTTAGCGAGTCTCTCGTTTGATTTTGAATATATTGACTGAACGCACACCCGAGAGAATGGGCAAATTCGGGGGTTATTTCTTCGGGCACCGTACCGCGGATATCATATCCTTTATAAATCGACATAGAATTGGTGTCTCATGTTATACTTACTATTGGACTAGATTATCATATATATTGTTTGATCACCACCCCACATGCATGCACACCATGAAACGTTATTAGCATCAACAGTGCGCTATGCGCGAGGTTTTTTGCCCGAGCATCTTACTCCGCAGATAAAGGAATTATTTGCCAGCGTCTGGATACAGTCATTTGCCCTTTCTGCTGTGAGTCTTTTTGAACCTATTTATCTTTATACGCTAGGCTATCCTTTGTATCAAATAATGTTGTTTTATCTAGGGGTATATATAATTTATTTTTTGCTAATGCCATTGGGGGGCAAATTTGTAAAACAAAAAGGCTTCACACACGGCATTATATATGGTTCATTTTTTCTTATCTTGTATTACGTTTTCTTATTCCAAGTGCCAAATCATATAGGATTTTTATTTCTTTCAATGGTTGCATTTGCACTTCAAAAAACATTTTTCTGGCCAGGATTTCATGGTGATTTTGCTTTTTTTGGAACGTCTCATGAGCGGGGTCGTGAGTTGGGAGTGATGCAGATTGTTGCTTCGCTCGTGGTCATTTTAGGACCGCTCTTTGGAGGAATCATTATTGCGTTATTTGGTTTTCCTACCTTGTTTATTATTGTTGTAGGATTGATACTCGTTTCAAATATACCTCTATTTATTACCAAGGAAGTATTCATTCCTTCTCAATTGTGTTATGGCGATTGCTATCAAGAGTTATTTTCAAAGGAAAACCGTCGTCATTTCTTTGGGTATGCAGGATATGGGGAGGAGTTTATTTGGCAATTTGCATGGCCATTGTTTGCATACCTTGTCCTTGCTAATGTAGTGCAGTTGGGATCGCTTGTGGCGGCGACAATCGTGGTAAGTAGTCTTGTACTTCTGTATATAGGACGGTTGATTGATAAGACTGATCGTAAACAGATTATGAAAGTAGGTACGGTACTGTATGTCCTCTCGTGGTTGAGCCGTATGGTCATGATTACACCCTTTGGTATGCTGGCAAGTGATGTGTTTGCTCGTACGGTACGCCATCCGGTACAATTACCTCTCACTGCTGGCGTCTATTCCCGAGCAATTGCAACACAGCATATTATCAAAACAGTAATTTTATTTGAAATGGCATTGGTAGTAGGGAAGATTGTAGCGGCAGCTGCCCTTGCAATCGTCTTTTATTTCTGGGGACCCCGATGGGATATTGTATTTTTCATGGGTGCTTTATTTTCTATGCTGTATCTTTTTCTTACTCACCGTACAGAGAAACATATATAATCTACTATGGGCCATATTGCACAACGCCGCTTTGGACAAAACTTTCTTATTGATCGAAATATCGCCAAAAAGATTGTTAAACAAGCATTAATTGAACCAAATGAGACAGTAATAGAGATTGGTCCGGGTCAGGGTGCTATTACGGTATTGTTATCTGAGCAGGCAAAAAAAGTTATTGCTATTGAG
>CAYHKW010000015.1:0-20287 GCA_964357385.1 uncultured Gammaproteobacteria bacterium | reverse complement strand
GGGATTGGGTTTTTGGACTTTGGTTTTCTTCGGCGGTGAAAAGCCACCCGATTTAAGGCGGGCTACCGTGATGCAGGTATACAAAAAACGTGTAAATGGGGTTTCTCCGCATGGTATACCGCTGTTCAACATAACCCCACCCTCACGTATGAGCAGTGCATACAATGCAAGCCAATGCCATTGTTCCTGTTGCGACAAGGACAATGATAGGGATGTGTACTGTCAGCAATCTCCGACGGCAACGTCGCGAACGCGAACGCGAACCGAGACGACAAGCAGTTCAACGTGAACAGGAATGATCCGTCCAATCGCAATGAGAACTATGGTGTCGTTGCCGCGGTGAGAGTGGAATATTATTGTACTGACCTAAGCCATCCTCCCAGCATATTTCCGATGTCTTGGGTCACGGCGTTGATTTGGAATATCTGTGTCTTATTCGCCACATCCAAATCAACATAAAGACGAAGGGTGAGCTGTATGACTTCGAGCTGGCTATCTGCTTTGAGAAGATACGGTGCTTTCATTGCTTTTGGTGCATTTTTTGCCATGATAAGTCCTGTTATGAGGTCATACACCATCTGTTCGAGTTTTACCCCCAGCGAAAATCGCCAGGGTTTTTCACAGTGGGTATTGAGGAGTATGATCATTTTGAGAAGCTCATAACTCTTATTGATAATCGAAAATGTGGTCATAGATATTTCACTGGAAAATATATGGGATAGTTGGTATGCGTTTCGTAAGGGGAAACGTTCCTGTGATGAGCTTGAGGAATTTACCTATTATCTCGAACGGCATCTCTACTCACTGTACCATGATCTGCAAAAAGGGATCTATATCCATGGGGGATATAGGAAGTTTACCGTTACTGACTCAAAGCGACGAACCATTTCTGTAGCCTCGATCCGTGATAGAATAGTTCATCGATTACTGTATGAATATTTGGTACCGATATTTGACCCTCGATTTATTCCCGATGTGTGGTCATGTCGTAAAGGAAAAGGGTTGACGGGCTGTATTACTCGCACCTATTTTTTGTTAAAGAAATATCGGGATGCTTGGGTGTGGCGTGGTGATATTATAAAGTTTTTTGACCATGTGGATCATGAAGTGTTGATGACCGCACTGGAAAGAAGGGTGGATGATCAAACGGCACGTCGTTTGCTGCATGAGGTTATCGAAAGCTACTCACTTCCTCGCACGAGAGAGAGAGAGAGAGAGAGAGAGAGAGAGTACGCGCTTCGCACGAAATCGTGGTGTGCCCATCGGCAATCTCACCAGCCAAATTTTTTCAAACATTTACCTCAACGAGCTTGATCGTTTCGTCGTACACCACCTCCGCCCCCTTGCCTATGTCCGCTACGGAGACGATTGTGTTGTTATTGGTGAATCAGAGGCAGATGTTGCCGCAATACGAAATACGATACAAGAATTCTTATACACAGCCCTTCATCTTGCAATTAACCCCAAAAATGACATCATTATACCAGTAAAAGAGGGGATTCATTTTTTGGGAACACGGATATATCCGTGGGGTATTGCTCTCAATCGGCGAAATCGCAAGAAAATTATTCGCCGACTGGATACCAGTAATGTTTCAAGTTACGGAGGACTCATACGCGCGTGGGGGACTAAACAAGAAGGGCGGGAATTTATGTGGCGATCCCTCGCACTTATTGATGATATGATAATTGAATAACGTTTAACCATGTTACTATGCCGGAACGATTTGGTTTTCCCGAACAACCTCCACAACCCTCCACTCAAGAACAAGAACCGGTGCAAGGACTGAATGAATCCGAACGGGCTGCTATCCATACGAGCGCAGACATGCGCATACGCCAGCAGGAGTTTAAAGTGAATTCTCTTAATCTTGAGATCCCTTCGACCAGCGATAAGCAGCGGGCATATTATGAGAATGTAATAAAAATAGTACAAGCAGAAGCCTCAGGTGAGCGTCTTGAAATTATTACTGACACCGAAGTCGCACGCACTCAGGCAGAGGCATTGTTACAACGTGCCCAAGACGAACATGAGGTGATTCCTAATTTAGCAGCATTCCATGCGGTAAAAGCAGCAAAGTTGCAAGAGGCAGCGGGCGAATCATCTCAATTGGCGTTATCTTTGACAGGAGAATACATCAAAGAAGCAAGCGACCTTCCCAAAATAGTGCCATCAAGTCTCTTGCCGGACGCTATGATGATGGGCATCCAATCACGCGCCATGAAAACAATGGAAATGCCCGCTCTTGAGAACGTAGCCCGCACAGTAATCGAAGACCCTGCACTCTTGAAAGAGTATGCCTTGGTACTCTCCGAAAAAGATCGTGATACCTTTTTAAAATTCATTCCTGAAGACAAGCGTCAGGAAATTTCACAAGGACTTGATATCGCAGTAGCCGGAGTGCTTCATCAATCGCTCGTAGAGAAGGGAGGCGGTGAAGAATCACAACGAAAAGAAGTTCGCGCGCGTCTGTATAACGAACTTCGTGATGCAGGAAACGACGAACCGCGCACGGTCAAAGCACTCGCAGATGCTATTGGCAGTCTTGGCGAAGATACTCGCCAACTGATTCTTGATATTGTTCGTGATACGTATGAAACGACCCCTGAAGAGGGGAAAGAGGCATCCGCACATTTTCTACCCCGTGTTTTAAAAGTCCTTCTCGATAACTTTGATGATTTTCGTGGAAACGATATCGCCCTGCATGTCGCGGCAGATCCGGAAACGAATCGCCACATTGCTGTGTATTTGTATAAAAAATTGATTGCAAATGGATATTTGGAAAAGGATTTAGAGCAATGGTGGAAAGAGCGTACCGACATGGCGCGTGCTGCAGATAAGACTTTGGAAGACGAGATATATCGAACCGAAATTGTTGGCCTTATCGTCAATGAGCTTGGTAGTATGCCGAGTGCGGATGTCGCACGATTCATTGCCGACGATTCTTCGTGGATGAATAATGGTGAAGTACTCACTTTGCCACAACGAGTTGAACAGATCCGAGCAAGCAAAGAAGAGTTTGATGCCATCACTGAAAGTAAGGCATTGGTACATCTATTGCACGAAGGCAACCAAAAGGCGATGCTCTATTATCTGCTCCATGGGGTCGATGATCGTTTTAACCTTATCAATAATTATAGTTTTGATACGTTCAAAGAAATGCTTGAGCTTATCGACCAGCTGGAAGTACACAACCAACCGCTTCGACTATTTCGTGAAGCACTTGAAAAAGGCGGTGTTGCACCCGAAGAAGCAGCTCTTATGATCGAGCGCTTAAAGGACGGCCATTTTCCTCTTGCGAACAAAGAGCAGGCATATCAAGAAGTGAGTTTTGAAGTCAGTGAAAACGCGGCTATTAAAAATGCGAATGCGGAAATCGGCCAAGTGTTAGGCAAGGATCAGTTGGGAACAGTACTTCGTTACCCATTGTATCGTGATTATTTGGAAAAGGATGGGGGAGAGGTGGCACATCAACTTCTTAAAGAAATGAATGGCGCAACTACCTTTGAAGATCGTAAACAGATGCTTGCAGGGATTGATCGTGACTTTCCTTCTTTTAAGGAGACGGTCGTTGTTGATTTACAAGACAACTGGAAGCAATTTGGTGAAAAAATGCTGCTTGAATTGGGTTTGTCACAAGTATTCGATGATACGGCAGTGGCTATCAAAGGTGAAGAGTTGTTACCACGCCTTGATGCTAAACGTATTGATCTCAAACGCATCAAAAAAGATACCCTTGTTTTGTTAAAAGGCGAAAATAAAGAACTCAAACGTATTTCTGGTGAATTGTCGAAAAAGAAAAAAGCCCGCATTGGTCTTGTGGAAGGGTTATCGCGTCAGGCTGATCCAGAACAGCGCAGAAAGTTGGAAGAGAAAATATTTGCGATTGACAAAGATATGAAGGAATTGGAAGCTCAACGTACACTCATGGGAAATATCGCAGCAGACGAACGCTTTTCTCATCTTTCAGAGGATGAACGGAAAGCAGAAATCGAACAGGCAAGCAAAGAGATCATCGCGCTGACCGAAAAATCGCCGAGCGCCATTTTTACTTACATCACCATGCAGGTGTTGGATGAATCGCGTTTGACGGAAAATGATATTACTCTCATACAAGAAATGGAAAGCCACTTGCAAGGGCCGTTTCAAACAATTCAAGATACAATGACCTATCAAAAACCAACAGGCCAACAAAAGAAACGCAGCCGTATTGGTTTGCAATATGTCGACAAGGCAGAACGGTTGATGAATATGGTTCGGTTTGCTGATAGCAAGATTTGTTGTTTTTCAAGCAATAACTACAACATGAAAGTGCAGCACGATACGCCGAATAAATATTGGGTAGCATCGATCAATGCAGATCCTTTGTCCTTTGTTGTTTCTATAGAAATGCCCACGAAAGCAACACAAGGAGAAGGGGAGAAGAAAACACCCAAAGAGAATCTTGGATTTGTATTTGGGAATTACGGTATTGATGATGACGGAAAACTTTCGTTGATGCTTAATGGTATTTACTACGCGCCTGGTATTGAAGATGAAAAACAAGTACAGACGATTATTGGCGGAGTGGAAAATATATTTAAAGGTATACCTATTGATACCACCATGATGGGTTCGCAATATGGAGGATCAGTGAGAAAGCCAGATGAATTTAAACAAGATTCGATTACGATGACACGATTACGTGCGTTGGATGATGGTGCTGGTCGAGCGGAAACAAAAATATATGACGATTTAGCAACGGGGAGCGATCTTAATAAGCCGCATAATTATAGCGGAAGTGTATGGCATAAGAAATTTGGGGTGTAGTCCAAAAACCTAAACCCCCCAAACCCCCTCCAAAACCCTAACCCCTCTTCCCCACCCCCACCGCGGCAACGACACCAGAGCGCCCATTGCGACGGTCCGGATCGTTCCCGCTCACGTTGAACTGCTTGTAGTCACGGTACGCGCGCGCGTAAGCGACGCCGCCGCCGGAGGTATCATAATTTCCGGTAAGCCATGTAGCGTGATTGTTCTCGTAGATATGAGGAAGACCTTGTTTGTTGTGAAGTCGGGTAAGGACAAGGGTCAGCTCCTCTTCAATAGTAAGACCTGATTCTCCTGCATAGGGGTTTTTCATGGGATCCTTCTCAGTATTGGTGAATACTTGAAGATATTCATTGGGACTTCGCTTGTTCTCAAGAGGAATACGTCCCCCTTGTTCGTTTTTTTGTGCTTCTTCTTTGGTGGCAGGGAACATATCATTCTCTTGCAAGAGCAAAATGGAGAACGGAGAAGCAGGAGCCGTCCCAGGATCGGTATCATAGGATTGGATCATTGCATTCTTGGTATACCCTCCATGATTGGTTTTGTCGAACTGTTTGGGAAAATATATGGTGGTGCCTGATTCTTCTCCTTTAGCCCATTGATCCCACACATACAACGGATCATCGGGGTTGAGAGGGAACGGTTTTTTTGGATCACCTTCTTCAATGAGGGTGCCTTGCGTGTGGTGTTTCACGATTTGTTCTTTGAGGGTGTTTTGGAGAGTAGCAATAGGCATGAACAGCGGAGTGATCTGGAGTTTTGTAAATCCTTGTTCCATCTTTGTTTCATAGAGCTCTTTGTTCTCTTTCAACTCTTTGAGAATGGAATCCCTGGAAGGAAAGGGGTATTCTTTCCCTTCGACGACAATACCCATTTCTCCTGTTTCAAAAAAATGAAAATATCCTAGTTTGTTAAAAAGGGTAACACAGTCATTGTATCCTTTCATCACCTTCTCCACATGAGAGTCAAAGGACTCGAGAGAGGACTCAGAAGATGATTCTGTTTCAACGGCGGAAGAAGAGGATGAGCCGATAGGGTCATCCTCTTTTAGTCCTTCGGGAGAAGGAGTGAAGGAGACTTCTGCGGGTTCAAATGAGGGTAATTCAGGCATAGGAGGAGGGACAATATAAGTAGCTTCATAGTACCCCAAAGAGAAGGAAGATGGCAAGCGGAATAAGAAGGAAGAAAAAAGGGTGAGGTAAGAAGAAGGAGATAGGACGGGTAGTGTTTGTTGAGGAGGGATAGCAGTGTTGTGATCGTGTTTTTTGGATTTCACTGTCGTTGGTGACCCTTTTTCATGGTTTCATTTTTTTGAGTTTTGGTTGTTCTTTTTAGAGATAGATTGAGTATTAGATTTGGTGTAAAGAGATGGTTGTTTAGTCTGTTTTCAGGAGAGGAGAGACAGAGCAGTAGAGTGGTGTTGTAAGTAGTAATTAGTATATATGTCGTTCAGTTGATTTTCTGGTGAAATATATATGGTAGTCAAGATTTGGGGGTAGTAAAAAGTGTTATGATAATAAGGAAATAAGCGGGTCTGCTAGTTGAATACTGATTCAACTAGTCGTTCAACTACCTGTTCAACTAGTGAAGTGCCGTTTTGTTGTGCTTTGGGTAGACATGTTTTTCAGGAGTGTTGGATGAAATAGGTTCGAGCTTGGTCGTAAAGGGCTATATGATAAAAACAGGGTCGCTCCCTGTTTTTGTGTAAAAAAATATCCTCTTTAATATCAAAGAGGACGTTACGATATATTATTCGCTTCTTTTGCGTGCTTCCCTTTCTTCAATCACTTTCGTCATTTCATCTTCACTTTGCTTAAACGAGTCTTCAATTTTTTTAAACAATTCTTCATATTTGTTCCGAGGGAGTCCTGTGAGGTCTTCAAGCACATCTTTCAAGAGTTCAAGTTGCATGTTCGCGGACTGTAACATATAACCGTAGTGTTCTGTGCGTTCTTTCGCGATTTCTTTCTCTTCAAAGGGGATGGGGGTTTGTGTTGTATTGTGGTCAATCATTCCAACCGCTCGATAACAAAAATCCTTTGTCAATTTTTCAAACAGCTGTGTTTCTTCTTCTATGGCAATCAATAGTCCAAGAACTTTTCCTCGTGTTGCTTTGGGATTATCTGCAACAGGCTTGTCATACATCGTCACTTGAATAACAATATTCATGGTGAGATATCTTCGTAATCGAGAAAGGCCGTTATGGTTGACCCGTGGCTCCTCGGTCTTCACTGCTTCACTTGGTGGCATTCTATAGCTCCTTTCAAAGTACTTATATTCTAACAGAGGGAATATAGTCTTAATCAACGTAAAAGTCAAGACTGGGCATTTGCGCAAACTGCCCTTGGCAAGGTATAATTCCTCAATACAGAAATGCACTATGGGCACCATCATTGCGATTGTAAATCAAAAAGGGGGAGTGGGAAAAACAACGACTGCCATGAACCTCACGGCCGCACTTTCTGACTTGGGACAGAAATGTTTGTTTGTTGATCTCGACCCACAAGCGAACGGTACTTCAGGGTTGGGGTTGCGACAAAACGATATTTCTCATGGATTGTATGAAGTGTTAAGTGGGGAACGAACACCTCATGAAACAGTTCGAATGGTAGACGGTCATGGCTTTGGAATAATCCCCGCAACGGAAAGTCTTGCGGGCGCAAATGTTGAGCTCGTCAATGCTGATGATCGAGAGTATTTACTTGAACGAGTCCTTGGTCCGCTCAAAAACGAATACGATTATATTTTCATTGACTGCCCACCTTCATTGGGCCTGCTGACGATCAACGGACTTGTTGCGGCGGATGAAATCCTTATCCCGGTACAAGCAGAATATTTTGCATTGGAAGGTCTAGGGCAATTGGTGAGTACTATCGAGCGCGTGCGTGAACATATCAAGCCTACGCTGCGTATCAAAGGTGCCGTGATTACTATGTATGACAAGCGATACAACTTGTCAGAAAATGTATTATGGGAGCTGTATCAGCATTTTCCTGGTACTATTTTCCGCACCGTCATTCCTCGCAATGTGCGTCTTGCCGAAGCACCGAGTCATGGAAAAAGTATTTTTGGATATGATTCCTCCTCACGCGGAGCGCGAGCGTATGAACGTCTTGCTCGCGAATTTCTTTCACTTGATCAACCTATTTCATAAACTACTATGGCGCAATTTGGACTGGGGCGTGGCCTTGATGCCTTGATCCCTCGCAATAATGTATTTTCACCCACCCCTCCTGCGGTTGCGGCGGTATTTGAAACGCACAATACCGGAAATGGCATGCTTGAAATTCCGCTCGATGCGATCAAGCCTAATCGTTTTCAGCCACGCACGGAGTTTGACAAAGAAGCGCTTGCAGACCTTGCGAGTTCAATAAAAGAATATGGGATTTTACAGCCTTTGGTTGTTGAGGAAGTAAACGGGCAGTACTACTTGATTGCAGGGGAGCGTCGTTTGCGGGCTTCTCGCATGGCAGGTTTGTCTACTGCGCCGGTGGTTGTTCGTAATCCTGATGACCATCAACGTCTTGCTTTGGCAATTATTGAAAATATTCAGCGCGTGAATCTTAATCCGATTGAAACTGCCATTGCGTATCAGCGTCTTATCGATGAATTTAATCTTACGCAAGAACAAGTTGCCGCAAAAATGGGACGTAGTCGCGCATCAATCACCAACACTCTTCGTTTGCTTCGTCTCCATCCAGAAATTCAGGATGCTTTGAGCAAGGGCACCATCAGCGAGGGGCATGGAAAGTTATTATTAGGAATTGAAGACCCTGAAAAACAACATCAAGCGTTTCAAAATATCTTGGCAAACAATTTGTCAGTGGGGGATACAGTTCATCACATTAAACCATTGCGCAAGAAAGGGTCATCGGGGGTACTATTTGTTGATCCGAATATTGCCGCAAAGGAGACTGCGCTTCGTGAGCGGTTTGGCACCAAAGTACGCATCCAACATAAAAAAGGCAAGGGGACTATCAGTATTGATTATTATTCAGATGAAGAGTTTCGGTCGCTTCTCGATCAGTTGTTGAATGGGTAAGTGCTGTGCTTGAGTTTTTAGAGTCCTCACGATAGACTTACGAAGTAATATTTTACTATGGAACAACAATCTACATCATCGCCTGCCGTTTCAAAATGCCCGTTCTGGCATCGGAAGTTCACCTATTGTGTGTTGCTTGTTATCATACTGGGTGCCACATTCTATACAGGGCTCTCTGTCGGCAATAGTTGGGGGCAAACGTCTGTGCCAACGCCGTTTAAAGCTATTTTGGGTGAAACAAAACAAGTTAACCCGGGGTATGGTGAAGTACAAGATACTGAAAAAATTCCTGCTTATCTTTCAAAGGATGTAAATTTTAAACTTTTTTGGGATGTATGGCAGTTGGTTCAAAAAGAGTCAGTTAACAAGGATACTCCCGATATCAAATTATTTTACGGGGCATTGTCAGGTATTGTGGGTGCTCTGGGTGATCCGTACTCTGTATACTTTGATCCGGAAACGTATAAAAAGTTCAACGAAGATCTTTCAGGGTCGTTTGATGGTATTGGTGCAGAGATTGGTATAAAAAATGAGCAGCTGATTATTGTTACTCCTCTTGAAGGAAATCCAGCAGCAAAAGCAGGATTGTTGGCAGGCGACAAAATTATTGAAATTGATGGAAAGAGCACGGTGGGTATGAGTGTCGATGCAGCGGTGGATCGCATTCGCGGTTTGAAGGGAACGAAAGTAACGTTGACCATTTACCGAGATGGTGATAGCGATACAAAAAAGATTGAGATTACTCGTGATACCATTACGATCCAATCCGTAAAATGGGAAATAAAAAATAATAATATCGCCTATATTAAAGTTTCGCATTTTAATAGGGATACTGAGAGCGGATTTGCGAATGCCGTGAATGAAGTGATTGCAAAAAAACCAAAGGGTATTATTCTTGATCTCCGCAATAATCCAGGAGGATTCCTTGATACCGCAATCCAAATGGCAGGGTATTGGATCGATGGAAAGCCGGTCGTAACAGAAAGCTATAGCGAAGATAAGAAGGATGTATATAAAGCACGCACGCCAGCTCAATTTGCGGGCATCAAGACCGTCGTGTTAGTCAATGAGGGGAGCGCATCAGCATCAGAAATTGTTGCCGGAGCGTTACAAGACTACAAGGCGGCGACACTGGTCGGGGTAAAAACATTTGGAAAGGGCTCAGTGCAAGATGTTAAAGAATTAAGCGATGGTTCGGCAGTCAAACTCACCATTGCAAAGTGGCTTACCCCAAACGGGCGTTCAATCAGCGAAAAGGGTATTGATCCTGATATCGAAGTGAAGATTACCTCAGAAGAACGTGAAGCAAAAAAAGATCCACAATTGGATAGGGCACTGCAAGAGCTTGCAAAATAAGATATCAAAAAACTCTCCGGATCAATTTCGGAGAGTTTTTTGATGAAGTGTTTACGCTTTTGCCGTTTCAGCTTTTACGTTCACATTTACAAATGTTCGTTCCTTCATATTGCCGTCAAATGCACGCACCTTTTTACGGGTGAATGCGACGAAACCATCGGCAATAGAATAGAGACTGTCGTCATCTGCCTTGCGTACGTTAGTACCAGGGTGGAATTTGGTGCCGCGCTGTCGGATGACAATACTGCCAATTTTTGCAAATTGACCGCCAAAAAGCTTTACACCAAGCCGTTGGGCGTTTGAATCGCGGCCAAGGGAGGTAGATCCTCCCGCTTTCTTATGTGCCATATTATTATCTTAAAGCTCAAGAATACCCACCTATGCTAGCATAACGTCTAAAAAATGCAAGACTTTGGAAATAAAAAGGGCCTAGAATTAAGGTCTAGGCCCTAGAAGATTACTTGACCCCTAATCCTACGAGCATAGCACCGGTAACAATAATACCGATCGCAAACATTTGGGCTTTTGAGATAACGTCCTTAAAGATGAATCGGTCAGACACGATAAGCCATAAATGGATGGTTTGTTTCAGCCCGGTGACATACGCAGGATTGATGAGTGATAGGGCAGTATATTGTAAGACATTGTTTATACCCGCAACCAACCCTATAGGGGCAAAATGATGTACTTTCTGAGGGAATATTATTTCGCGTACCGAAGAGCCTTTGAATATTCCCCATAGAACAGTGAGCAGGCTTGCTATGCTCAGATAGCATAGTCCCATCATTTCAATATTACTCATCTTAATGGCGACTTTTTGAAGTGGGGTGGTTATCGACCAGCACATGACCGCATACAACATTAACCGAGACTCCTTGTTTTGCCATAGCGATATTATGGGTAGCAGTACATTTCCTCCAGCATAATTATTTTTACGTGCTTGCAGGATATAGACGCCGCCGGTAATAACAACGATTCCTGCAAAACCCACAATGCTCCATCCTTCGAAAAAAATAAACGATGACATCATTGGAATGGTAATGAGAGCATAGATAGGATTTACGAGCGATGTTTTTTCTGTCTTGATTGCTCGCTGATAACAATAATGTGCCGGCACCTCAAAGAATGCTAGTACAATGGCGATATAGGGGAACCAGGGGTGTATCGGTGGTAACGGCGCATTTTTGATCACCATATACACGACAAGTATGGGAAGCACATAAAACAAGCGAGCAAATACCGAAGCATGATTAAGCGCGTCTGGTACGGTAACACCTTTTTTGGTGAGAGTTGCCTGGGTTGCACCAACAATAGCACTTATCAATGAACAAATTATTCCAAATAACATTAGTTAACCTCCTTATAATGGAATAGTGGCACCATACTCTCAAAGGTTGGTCGGGTCAAGGTAGCTTCATATCTGACCTTGCTGAGAGGGTCTTTCTGTGGTAGTCTATCCCCATAGTGTTTGCGTATAATCTATGGATATTAAACGAACATTACACACAATCTACTCCAAAGTGTTTTTGCGTGACCGAGGATATATGATCCCTTTGGGGATTAATGTCGCCTTGCAATTACTTCTCTGGGGCATGGTTTGGTATTACAAAGGGGTGATATACCAACCTGATAGGGAATTCTTTGCGCTTCATTATAAAGTGCAATATGGTATCGATTTCCTTGCGCCGTGGTATTACGTGTTGGCGATTCCTGCGTTCGGGTTGCTTATTGTCATTATGAATGCAACATTGGCGCGTTATGGTCATCTTCATGAACGGTTTGGTATGCATGTTGCTATGATTGGGGCATGCGTCGCTCAGGTCATTCTATTGTGGGCGCTCTATCTAATAATTCAGGTGAATATATTTTGAACACGGCAGTATGATAAATTTTGTCATTTTTAAAATTGGACTATTAAGCACTCTTTCATTTCTTTTTGCATGGGCGGTAACTCCGCTCATGTCTCATTTTTTGTATAAGTATAAGTTAGGGAAGCAGATCCGTGATTCCGCAGCTGCACCAATTTTTGCAGAGTTGCATAAAGCAAAGGCAGGAACACCTACCATGGGAGGAATGGTGATTTGGATTACCACGCTCATTTTTGCATTGTTTTTTTATTACCTCTCAGTAATTTTTCCTTCTGAGTTTTTGAAAGGCCTTAATTTCCTTACTCGAACGGAAGTATGGCTACCACTAGCGGCTCTCGTGTTGTCCGCATTGGTGGGTGCGGTTGATGATGTGTTTAATGTAAAAAAAATTGGACCGATTGGTGGGGGCTTGCGGATGCGACACCGCATGTTTTTGTACACAGCCATTGCAGTGATTGGTGCGTGGTGGTTTTACTATAAACTTCAGTGGGATACGTTGCACATTCCGTTTTTTGGCGATGTTACTATGGGGCTTTGGTATATCCCGTTTTTTATTTTTGTTATTGTTGCAACGGCATTTTCAGTGAACGAAATCGACGGCCTGGATGGTCTTTCAGGAGGGACGCTTTTGTCAGCATTTGCGGCATTCGGATCGATTGCATTTATTCAAGGCAGGTTTGATCTGGCGACACTCTGTGCCGTGATTATCGGGGCATTGTTAGCGTTTCTTTGGTTCAATATTTATCCTGCGAAGTTTTTTATGGGCGATACGGGGTCTATGTCGTTAGGGGTTACATTGGGTATTGTGGCACTGCTTACCAATTCTGCGCTCCTTTTGCCGATAATAGGTTTTCTGTTTGTTATTGAATCATTGTCAGTTATCGTCCAAATGGCATCGAAAAAATTTCGAAAAAAGAAAATATTTCTTTCAACGCCTATCCACCACCATTTTGAAGCAAAAGGATGGGCTGAGCCAACGATTGTTATGCGGTTTTGGGTTATATCCTGGGTGTTGGCGGTCATAGGTGTCGTCATTGTTCTTGTTGATCGAGGTCTCTAGTATGAAAAATGACTTTCAAGATAAAAAAGTAGTCGTCATGGGGTTGGGAGTTCATGGCGGGGGACTTGCGGTAGCAAAATGGTTTTTTTCTCAAGGGGCGTACGTCATTGTAACGGACATGAAGACGCGTAAAGAGCTCGAATTCTCTGTAACTGCGCTCACGCAATTTTGTGCAAAATATCGTATGGCACACTCCAGTGCACGATTGCATTCAGTGGAGTATGTGTTGAGTAAGCACCGTGAAGAGGATTTTACCACTACTGATTTGATAATCAGAAACCCTGACGTGCGTGATACCTCACCATTTATTGTACTGGCAAAAGAACACGGGATTCCGATTGAAAATGAAGTAACATTGTTTTTTTTACTGACAAAGAACACTCCAAAAGTAGGGGTGACGGGTACTCGAGGAAAATCAACGACGACCTCGCTGATCTACCACATCGCGCATTTGTACGACCCAAAGACAATCATTGCGGGTAATATACGCACGATTGCTATCTTTGACATTATTGATGATGTGATTCGGCGTGAACAAAAGGGCGATTTACATCCTGTCATACTCGAACTTTCAAGTTGGCAATTAGAACAATTAGAGCAGCGCCGCCTTTCACCTCATATTGCGATGGTGACTAATATGATGGAAGACCACCTTAATCGATATGAGGGGATGGCAGAGTATATGGCAGCGAAACAGCATATTTATCAATATCAAAAAGAGGATGACTATGTAATTTTGAATTTTGATAATGATATTACTCGCGAGTTTGGAAAAAAAGGAACACCAGGGCAGTTGTTGTGGTTTTCGCGTGAACGGAAGGATATCGGTGATGGAGTATTTGTGCGCGATATTGGTAAGGGAGAAAAAGAAATTGTGTTTCGTAAAGGCACAGAGACTGAAACCGTATGTCATGCTTCGGATATAGCTCTTCCGGGCGCGCATAACGTTTATAACAGCTTGGCAGCAATTACTGCAGCGAAGTTGTTAGATATACCGAACGAGATTATTCAACAAGGACTACGTTCCTTTCCTGGTGTTGCTGATCGTCTTGAAAAGATCGCAGCGATACAAGGAAGAGAAATATATAATGACACCACCGCAACCACTCCGGACGCGGTACTTGCAGCACTCCATACCCTCAGTCCTCGCAATGCAAAAAATATTGTATTGATCGCTGGCGGGGCGGACAAAAAACTTGATTATCGAGCGCTCGCACCGGCAATACAGAAAGTAGTGCATAGTATTGTTTTGCTGTCAGGAACCGCGACTCCAAAACTGGGAAGCGAACTGCACGCGATCGGGTATAAAGGTAAGGTTGAAATGGCAAATAGTATGAACGAAGCAGTAGAACGGGCGTGGCGGCATACGCGAGAAGGTGATATCATGCTTCTATCACCCGGCGCTGCAAGCTTTGGTATGTTTCTTCATGAATTTGATCGAGGAGCTCAGTTCAGAGAAGCAATCGCACGTTTGCAAGCCAACATCTAGGTATCTATGCCCCGAAAAGGACTTGCGCGAATATTTAATTATCGCATTTTTAAAGGTTCTCAAGGAAAGCCTGATAAAGTATTCATCGGGCTCTTTTTGCTTATCCTTGCTTTTGGGATGATCGTATTATCGTCTGCATCAGCATTTGTGTCATATCGCTGGTACGGCAATACAACCTACTTTGTTATTCACCAATTATTGTACGGTCTCTTGCCGGGGTTATTGGTTCTCTATATCGGCTCAAAAATCGATTACCATATTTGGAAAAAATTAGCATTCCCGTTACTGATCGTAACGATTATTCTCCTGATCGCCGTATTTCTTCCTGGTATAGGGCTTGAAAAAAATGGTGCTCATCGCTGGATCCATTTGGGTGCGTTTACCCTGCAGCCATCTGAAATCGCCAAGCTTACCTTTCTTTTGTACTTAGCTACATGGTTTAGCAGTAAAGGAAAAACACATTTGAAAAATTTCTCCTACGGTTTTCTCCCATTTTTGGTGTTGCTGGGAGTGCTCGGTGGTTTGATTATATTACAGCCTGATATGGGAACCATGGGTGTCATCGTAATGATGTCATTTGTGATGTTTTTTAATGCGGGGGCAAAACTCTCTCATCTTGTTATGGCATTCTTTGGTGGTCTTGGAGTTGTCGCGTTGCTGATTAAACTTGAGCCGTATCGTTTGAATCGCCTAACAACCTACCTACACCCAGAGCTTGATATCCATGGCGTGGGATATCATGTATACCAAGCACTTGTTGCAGTGGGATCAGGAGGATTTCTTGGGAGGGGATTTGGTCATTCGCGCCAGAAATTTAACTATCTCCCCGAACCGTTTACTGACTCTATTTTTGCAATCATTTCTGAAGAGATGGGATTGTTTGGTGCGGTGTGTACTATTTCGCTCATATTAGCATTTGCGTTTCGAGGGTTTACGATTGCACGGCGGGCACCGGATGAATTTGGAAGGCTCCTGGTAATCGGGGTAATGTCGTGGTTTGTTTTACAGGCATTTGTAAATATTGGTGCGATGTTAAAATTAATTCCTTTGACCGGTATTCCTTTGCCGTTTATTAGCTACGGCGGCTCGGCGTTATTAGTATCGATGTTTGCGGTAGGTATTGTTATTAATGTGTCACGTCAGAGTGTGCGATATGAAAAAAATACTAGCGTTTGATTTAGATCATACATTATTTGATACGGTTGCATTTAAGCATGATTTATTCTTGTTGTTTCAAAAAAATGGGTTGCCATTTGAAGTGGCTGAAAAAACATACCAAGAGCAGATAAGACTAAATAATGGCAACTATTCTTTTTCAAAACACATACGCTTGCTTCATGAGAAATATGATTTTGACACCATGTCTTTGGAACAAGCGATACAACAATTTTTTACCTCTGATTTTACAAAATACCTCTTACATTCATTGAATGATCTTGCGGCGATACTAAAAGACTACGACACGTTTATTATTACAAAAGGTGATCCGGATGTTCAGTGGGCAAAAATACGGCAGTCGAAACTTAATAGGATATTATCTGAAGAGCAGGTAGTTATTACTGATATCAAGCATGAGGCGTCGATATGGAAGGAATTAAACGATAATGGGGGGGTATATATAAACGACAATTGGCAGGAAACACAGCATTTGATGGGATTATTTCCTCAGATGCGTTTCATTCTCTATATTCGTAAAGATGCAAACAAGTTTTACGATCCCCAAACAGTAACGATTCCGACATTTAAAACCCTTGACGAGCTCAAAACATTTATGGTATAAGGCTTTGTGTATTGTATTTTAACAACCCAAGGGAGGGTTATAAATGATGTGTCAAAAAAAGAAGTTTCATGCGGTGGTGGGTTTGGCGGTAGATCCTGAACAGGTTTTTCTCTATGACAGTAAGCAACCAGAACCCAATGCCAAATTATATGTACGAGATCATAGTGTGGGTCTGGCAGGATCCTCGGGTGATGTTGCAAGAGGTTTAAAAAATCTTGGATTTGAACCATTATTACTCGGTCTTTCTGGTCACGAAGAATCGGCTGCAGATCATTTGTTGAACTATGCAACAAAAGCGTCGTCGATTCATTATAAAGCGGTTCGAATTTTGGACAAAACAAGCCACTCTATGTTGCGTGCTGATGTGTCTATGCAGGAAAAGGGTATGGGTCGGCGGTATGACATCAAAGCACAGTATCTTGAAATGGGCGTTATAGATGTTAAAAAATATGCCTTCGAATCGCAAGCGGAGATTGCCATTGCTACCGGTGTAAGGCCGGGTGAAATCTCAATCGTGAAAGCAATGTTTGCGCATTCACCATTGAGGGTTCTTGTACCCAATGCAAGTTTGGCTGCAGATAAGAAGGTGTTTGAGGACATACTCAGCGAAACGAATATTTTGATCATGAACCAACTCGAAGCAGAAGGGTACTTTGGCACAAAAAACTTTACACCTGATGATCTAAAAATGCTTCATGGAAGGAAAGGTCCTGATCTCATTATTATAACTCGTGATGAGTCGGGCGGCACAGTATCTTTAATGGAGAAGGATAGCATGATAGGGTGGTATTATGATGCTATAAAAATGCCTTATAAAGAATTAT
Organism: uncultured Gammaproteobacteria bacterium; assembly: GCA_964357385.1. GTDB lineage: Bacteria > Patescibacteriota > Patescibacteriia > JACQRZ01 > JACQRZ01 > JAHFJA01. The sequence continues at coordinate 3,059 of CAYHKW010000015.1, read as the reverse complement.
TTCCCCAAGGGGCAGGGGACTGGTTCGTTGCAGGATTCATTGCTCACTATCTTTCATCTGAATTAAAAGGAGTAATGTCAAAGCAGCAGGTGAATGATTGTATTGATTATGCAAAACATGTTGCTGTCCTGAAGATTACCTTTCCAGGTGCAGCAAATGGGCCATCATTGGATCAGGTAAAAGAATTTATTGTGCGTGGTAAATAATTAAAAGAGTCCAGCAAAAATTGGCTCTTTTTTCTTATATTCACAAGCCTTTTGTTTACAATAAGATGTCTGTGTGGTACTATATCCATATGAAAATCAGCAAACAACAACGAATAGCGATCCGAAAAGTGGCAGAAAAAAATGATCTGCAGCTTGTTCTTTTATTTGGTTCGCAGGTAAGGGGCGGGGTACATGCGGAGAGCGATGTTGATGTTGCCATCCTTCCAAAAAAACAATTGAGCGGCGTTCGTGAGAACACTATTGCTGGCAACCTGATGGATATCCTCGGTGATGTCGACCTTACCAATCTACGCACAGCAGGTCCTCTTTTGATGAAGCAGGTGTTTGACAACGCACAGGTTTTGTATGAAGCCAATGGCATTATCTTTGATACGTATTACGTATATGCCGTCCGTCGGTACGCAGAAGCAAAGCCATTGTTTGATTTGACTGCTTATTCGATAAGGAAGTTTGCATATGGCACGTGATCATTTCATCGAGCGAAAGATTGAGAAGCTTCGTTTTTATTACGAAGACCTTGAAGAGATCCTTGCCATTTCTCCCCAGGCAATGAAAAAAGACAGGGTGCGGCTTTATGCATGTGAGCGGGTATTTCAGTTGATTATCGATGAGATGATCGATATCAATACATACGTTATAAAGACACATAACTTTCGTACTCCGGATGATTTCCAGTCATCCTTTATCACTCTTTCTGAGAACAAAGTGATTCCGGCGGCATTTGCAGCGAGGGTTGCGCCGTGTGTCGGCCTACGCAATCTGCTTGTCCATCGTTACGAAGATATAGACTATTCCTTATTTTTAAAACTTCTTTACAATAATCGTGTTGACTTTAAAGATTACATTTCCCATATTGTCCGCTATATCGATAAGAAAAAGAAGTAGTTATGCGCATTTTGTTTACAGGAGGGGGGACATTGGGGCCAGTTACGCCCTTGCTTGCGATAGCACAAGAATTGATTGATCAGAAAGAATCAACCCCCAATCAGATGCATTGGATTGGTACGCCCTCTGGCCCAGAACGCGCGCTAATAGAATCTTACGGCATTCCATTTTCATCAGTCCAATCCGGTAAACTACGCCGTTATTTTAGTTACAAAAATTTTGTCGATCCGTTTTTTTTGATGACGGGTCTTATACAATCAATCATTGTCCTTAATCGATTCAAACCCGATATTGTTATTGGTGCCGGCGGATATGTCCAAGTGCCCGTAATCGGTGCTGCTTGGTTTCTTAAAAAAAAGTCCGCAGTGCTACAGCTTGATATGGTGCCTGGTCTTGCCAATCTCATGTGCGTTTCGATGGTTGATAAGATACTACTATCCTTCCCTGAACAGGCGAAGGATTTTCCAAAGGTTAAAACTATCCTTACAGGACTGCCGGTACGTCAAGAAATACGTGAATCAAAAAAGTGTTCAGATAAAAAAAAGAAAGAATTAGGCCTAGAGCCAGCCCTACCGACGGTTTTTATCACGGGCGGTGGTACAGGGGCACAGGCATTAAACCAAATCGTTATCGATTCGCTTTCCCGATTGATGCAGCACTATAATGTAGTTCATGTTGCCGGTATAAACAAAGCAGTAATCGCGCCAACTCTCGGTAAGCACCAGTCTCGCTATCAGCAGTTTGAATTTCTCGCTGAGCGTTTTGCAGATTATGTGTCAGCTGCTGATGTTGTTATAACCAGAGGGGGCATTGGATCACTATCAGAGTTTGCATGTGCCCAAAAACCAATGATCGTTGTTCCGATCCCAAAGAGTCCCCAGGAAAAAAATGCTGAGTATTTTGAATCAAAAGGCGGTGCGCTATGGCGTCATCAAGATCGATATATCTCTCAAGATTTAATGAGTGATATTGCTTCGATCTTAAAACCAGCGCGTTACAAAACAATGCAGCACGCTCTTGAGGCCATTATTCCAAGAGATGCTGCCTCGTGTATTGTTGCTGTACTCAAATCGATTATTTAATTCTATGCCAAAAACATCCCTTGCCGTCATAATTCCCGCATATAACGAAGCAGATAACATAGCTGCTGTGGTTGCAGTATTTGTTTCCATGCCCGAGTGTACCGAAGTTATTGTCGTCGATGACGGGTCGGTTGATAAGACGGCTGCCGTAGCGGCAAAAGCAGGTGCTCGTGTCATAAAACAGAACAACCAAGGCAAAGGAGTTGCCATGCAAACAGGCGTGAATGCCACAAATGCATCGTATATTTTTTTTGCCGATGCTGATCTTGTGGGGTGGACTTCAAAACATGCGCGCAGTTTAATAACTCCTGTCACCAACGGACGGGCAGTTATGACGGTGGGGCTTCGTGATCGCGGGAAGTTTTTGACAACAGTACTACCATACATTGCCCCAGTGCTGGGAGGGGAGCGGGTAATGAAACGAGAAATTTTTGAAGCACTGTCAGGAGCGGCAATAAAAGATTTTGGGATCGAGACCATTATGAACGCATATTGCGCGAAAAAACGTTTACCCGTAGAGTATATTCAAATGTGGGGGGTAACGCAGATTATTAAGGAAAAAAAGTACGGATTTTGGACAGGATTTAAAGCGCGTATGAGAATGGTACACCAGATCCTTCGTGCAGAAATCGCTGCGATGAAAATCAAATAATATGCATGATCTTACAAAGGTAAAAAAAGTACACCTTGTCGGTATTAAGGGCGCGGGGATGGCTGCCTTAACACAGCTGTTGCTCGCTGACGGTGTATCAGTAAGCGGTTCTGATGTGGCAGAATATTTTTTTACCGATGATACATTAAAACAACTTGGTGTCGCACCAAAGTTATTTACGGTTGATAATATTACCGATGATATTGATTCGGT
>CAYHKW010000014.1:0-20653 GCA_964357385.1 uncultured Gammaproteobacteria bacterium | reverse complement strand
CGGAAAGTTTAGTATTACCGTTGATCGCGTTGAGATGGTGGGGGAAGGAGCCTTGAAAAAAGCATTTGAACTGACAAAGAAAAAACTGCAAGAACAAGGACTCTTTGATGTCTCTCGCAAACGCGTCTTACCTCAATTCCCTCAAACAATTGGAATCATTGCCTCGCGAGAGTCAGCTGCGTATACCGATTTTATGCGTATCCTTAATCAGCGATGGGGAGGATTGAATATTGAGCTGGTGCATGTGAAAGTGCAAGGTGAAGGCGCAGTGGAAGACATAACGAATGCATTTCGATATTTTAACAGCGATCAGACTGCGGCGGAGGTGCTCGTGCTGACGCGTGGCGGAGGAAGTATGGAAGATTTGCATGCGTTCAATGATGAAGCAGTTGCGCGCGCAGTCTTTGGTTCTCGCATCCCGGTGATGTGTGGGGTTGGCCATGAACGGGATGAATCGTTGGCAGACTATGTCGCTGATGTGCGCGCAGCAACACCGACCCATGCCGCTACCTTGATTGTTCCGGATCGCGATGAAATGGCTCGGCGCATCGGCCATGATGTACGGGTTATGCAGCAATATATCGATGGGAGTATTGAATGGAACCGTAATGCCGTTGATCGGTATGCAAACACGCTGGAAACCATCGCAACACGAACGCTTCATGATTTTTCACAATTAGAAAAACGGTTTATATTCCGGCTAGAGTCATTTTCGCGGCAGACAGCCCATTTTGATACACGGTTGCAGGGATATGCCCAACGGCTTACCACAGCAATGTCGCGCTCTGGTGAACGTGCTGCACAATCCGTCGAACAGCTTCATAAAAGTCTTTTGCATCTCGGGCCTGGCGAAGTTCTCAAACGGGGGTATAGTATAATACAGCAAAAAGGGAAAACAGTTACCACTGCAGAAAGCTTGAAAGCAGGAGAAATTATCGATATTCGGTTTCATGATGGGACGCGCCAGGCAAAAACACTGGGACAACAACAATCATTATTATAATTTTTATGGCAACTAAAAAAGATACATTCAAAGACGCGTTTGAAGAATTGGAAACAATTGTTCAGAGGTTCGAGTCAGGCGATCTTGATCTTGATGAAAGTTTGAAACAATTTGAACGGGGTTTGGAATTAGCTGAATACTGTAAAAAGCAGTTGGCAGTGGTTGAGAATAAAGTAAAGGAAATCAAGGGGAAGTTTAAAGATTCTGAGGGTGGGGATAACTAGGGCTTGCGCGATTATATAAGAGTTGATACTATCAATTGGTGAATTGTTGGTCTTTTTTCATTTAGCGTTCATTAGGTTGTTCCTAAATGCGATTTGATAGGATTGTTTCCCGTCTATCTGTGTGTCCTTCTGGTCTCTGATCAGTTGTAGTCCGTAGATGTGGAATAAATATCGTCGAACAATAGTTCTGGTTTTTTGTTCTTTTTCAAGAACATTTGGTATGAACCCGATTGGGTAGTTGATGAAAAGGGCCTTCCCTTTTACTTGGTTATTGCAACCCTCTCTATTCGCAGTGTATCGTGTTCATTTTCCTTATGTCGACTAATGTCGTTTCACTTCTTTACTGAAGTAAAATCCTTGTTTAAGTACAAGATTCCGGGGGTCATTTCTCATTAAAAAAACGATGAGACATGACCCTCATTAAATTTTCAAGCATTCTTCGTTCTATTACCAACGCAGAAGAATGCTTCTCCCTCCATTTGCTGGTCACCTCCTGTGAACGCCGTCATGAAGAAGTGGATTTGTGCAAGCCAACTGTGCACTTTCCACATTTTCTGGCGGATATAACATTGTAGATTTCTTCTAAAATACATTTATTTTAGTGTTTCCGGGATCCTTAAATAAGGATCCTTTTTTCTTTTTTGAGATTCGCCCGCATTTCATAAGTGCGATACAATAAGCGTGTATGAAACGCTTGCCGATCAAATCCGAACGACGAGAAGTTGAACGCCGTAAAAAAACGGCCGTAACAGGCGGTAGTTTTTCGGCACAATTCAAGCGTGCACTTGTAAATAAAGGCTACCAAGGGCTTGCAAAAGGGGTGAAAAAGCGCATCATAGCAAAGATAAAGGCCATATGAAATTTCAACTTGTTTCGGATTACAAACCAGCGGGCGATCAGCCAAAGGCAATTGAACAGCTGACAAAAGGATATGATAAGCATCCTATTCAGACGCTTCTTGGTGTAACTGGATCAGGAAAAACATACACCGTGGCTAATGTCATTCAAAACGTCCAAAAGCCGACGCTTGTACTTGCTCACAACAAGACATTGGCGGCACAGCTATACAACGAGTTCAAGGAATTTTTTCCCAATAACAAAGTCTGCTATTTTGTTTCATACTACGACTACTATCAGCCGGAGAGTTATATGCCTTCGACTGATACCTATATTTCAAAAGAAACGCAGATCAATGAAAAAATTGATCAATTGCGCATTGAAGCAACGGCGGCATTGGTTTCTCGCCCCGATGTGATTGTGGTGTCGTCAGTATCTTGTATTTACAGTTTGGGAAACCCGAATGAATTCAAGTCGCATGTAGTGAGCATAAAGAGGGGGCAGACTATCAAGCGAAAGGATTTTTTACAGCAACTGATTGATCTTTTGTATCAGCGTAATGATATTGATTTAGGACCAGGAAAATTTCGTGCGCGCGGGGATACGGTCGATTTTTTTCAGGGGTTTGGTGGGGACATGTATCGCGTGCAGTTTTATGGTAATGACATAGAGAAACTGGAAATCATTGAGCCGATTACGTTTACCGTGCGCGAGACTCTGGACACGATGAGTATTTTTCCTGCGCGTCCATTCATGGTGCCTGAAGAAGTGCGTAAGGGTGCACTGCAAACAATCCGCGATGAACTTACCTATGAAGCGCCTCGTCTTGATATTGTCGAACGTCAGCGTTTGGAGCAGCGTACTAACTATGACCTTGAAATGATCGAACAGTTGGGATTTTGCAAGGGGATTGAGAATTATTCACGCCATTTTGATAAACGCAAAGAAGGGGAGCCGCCGTTTACGCTATTGGATTTCTTTTTGCTCAATCCATTTTCAAAAGATTTCTTGCTTTGTATTGATGAAAGTCATGTGAGTCTCCCGCAGGTGCGTGGTATGTATCAAGGCGATCGTACGCGCAAACAGACGCTCGTTGATTATGGATTTCGACTTCCATCGGCACTCGACAATCGTCCGTTGAAGTTTACAGAATTTGAACGATATATGGCGCATACGATTTGTGTCAGTGCAACGCCAGGACCCTATGATTTGAGTCATTCTACGCAAGTAGTTGAGCAGATAGTTCGACCGACCGGGCTTATTGATCCTCCTGTTGAGGTGCGGCCTATTAAAGGACAAATGGCAGACTTGGCAAAGGAAATCAATATCACCATAGAAAAAGGCAATCGCGTATTGATCACTACACTCACCAAACGCAGTGCCGAAGATCTCACAGAATACCTTATTGAGCATAATTTTAAGGCACGGTATTTGCATAGTGAAATTGATACGCTTGAGCGCACCAAAATTCTCAAAGAATTGCGTCTTGGTGTTTTTGATATTCTTGTCGGTATTAACTTGTTGCGTGAAGGCTTAGACTTGCCCGAAGTAGCTCTCGTTGCAATTTTAGATGCTGACAAGGAAGGATTCTTGCGTAATGCCACCAGCCTTATCCAGACGATTGGTCGTGCGGCTCGTAACGTTGATGCAAAGGTTATACTTTATGCCGATCGCATGACGGACTCTATGAAACAGGCAATGGATGAAACCGCCCGTCGTCGAACAATTCAGGTTGCTCATAACAAAAAACATGGCATTACACCGCAATCAATTAAAAAAGAAATTAAAGAAGATTTGGTGATTGACGAATTCAAGGTATATGTGAAAGCAGAAGATGTTGGTAAATATATTGCGCAACTTGAACAAGAGCTTCAGGAAGCGGTTGAGCTGCTTAATTTTGAAAAAGCGATTGAATTGCGCGATGTGTTGCATAAGATCCGTAAAGAAGAAGGACTACCAATGCAAGCAGATTACAGTCTTGATGGGATCAAGAAAAAAACATATCAACGAAAAAAGAAATAATCGTGGTATACTAATAGTACCTTTATTAAAACTTCTTCGTATGAATCAAGATCAAAAGTCAGCCGCTATTATTATCGTTACCGTATTTGTCCTTGCATTATTTGCTGCTACGCTCGGGTATGATATGTATCAGAATAACAAAAGCAGTACCGACGTCCTCACTTCACCAGTAGCACATGCGCCAACAACGGTGCAAGCGCCTACAAAAACGCCAGTCAAACCAATGCCGACCCCGCCATCTCAAGTCGTAGTGGGAGAAGAGCCAGCTCCTGCAGTCAGAACGACAAGCGGGGTGTATATCAGTGCAGACAAAAAAGTTCAGTTTTCTTATCCAGCAGGAGTAACCATCGATGACTCATCGATCACGAATGATATCCGTATTGTGTCAGTAAGTGATGCGGCCAGCGGAGTGAAGGTACAGATCAATCGATATGCAAGTCTTTCTCAGCTCGGTGACTACGCTGACTTGAAAGCGTATCTCAAAGATCGCCAGAAACAGGGTTTGATGACTGATTTGGTGAAAACCAAATTGGACGCTGAAGTGGCCTATAAGTTTACGGATGTTGGTATCAGCAAGGTGTTTACCATACTTGTCCAGCATGCTGACGGCTCAATTCATATTGTTTTGTTCCCTAACCACGAGACCCGTGTGCAGCTTTCAGCGGCCGAAGTTGCGTTGATGCTTTCGATTTCGTTTTTGAAGTAGTTTAAGAAAAAGAAATCGACCCCTTCCAAGGGGTACCATTGGCACCTTCAGCCTAACGGCTTACGGTTTTTCTTTTCCTGAAATCATGCTACACTCTCGCTACTCTTTCGATCAGATGATAGAATGGCATATATGTCCAAGGACCAGGAATTGATACAAATTAAAGGCGCGCGTCAGCATAACCTCAAAAACATTGACGTTGATATCCCAATCAACTCGTTTACGGTGATTACGGGACTGTCGGGAAGTGGTAAGTCCTCGCTGGCGTTTGATACCCTCTATGCAGAAGGTCAGCGTCGTTATGTAGAAAGCTTGTCGGCGTATGCTCGACAGTTTTTGGGTATCATGAATAAACCGGACGTCGATTCGATCAAGGGACTTTCTCCCGCAATCGCGATTGAACAAAAGAAATTGTCAGCCAACCCTCGTTCGACGGTGGGAACCGTTACCGAAATTTATGACTACCTCCGTCTGTTATATGCCCGCATCGGTATTCCTCACTGTCACTCGTGCAGCAAATTGATTCGCAAACAAGATGCGCAAAGCATCAGCAAGTCTATTATTTCAGACTACAATGGTGCACAGATCAGCATCCTTGCTCCCCTCGTTCGTGCACGAAAAGGAACCTACGATTACCTTTTTGAAGACTTAAAAAAACAGGGTTTTCGCCGTGCTCGTGTTGATGGTGTTTTTTACAATCTTGGTACCGAGAGCATTATTTTGAAACGATATGTCAGTCACACCATCGAAGTGGTGATTGATCGACTTGATGCTGACACTGATGAAAAATCTCGCATGCAGGAAGCGGTAGAGTCAGCATTAAAAATGGGGAATGGATTTATGATTGTGTTGGTTGAGCGAGCAGAAGCGCAACATAACGTTGGCGGAAAGAAATATGAAGAAAAAATGTATAGCCAGCACTTGGCCTGTATTGACTGTGGTCTCAACTTTGATGAACTCCAGCCGCGCATGTTTTCGTTTAACGCCCCTCAAGGTGCCTGTCCAGAGTGTCATGGTCTTGGTGTGGTCGAAGAATTTGATGAAGAGCTTATTATGCCGCTCACTTCACGTTCGATTATGGAGGGTGGTATTGCTCCGTGGAGTAAAATTATTCCGGTGCACTGGGACAAGATTGAACGTATGGCCGAGTATTACAAGTTTGATCCATGGACGCCACTCAAATCATATTCTCGCGATATCATTAATCTCATTCTGTGGGGTGATACAGAGGCGGCCGAAGAGCGTCATTACGGCAAGTTTGAAGGGGTTATCCCTCAATTAAAGCGTCTATATCGTCAAACTGATTCAGAAGCGATGCGTGCGGCTATCGGCAAATACATGCGTGAAACACCCTGCCCTACGTGTGATGGCAAGCGGTTACGAAAGGAAAGTCTTGCAGTTCTCGTTGGAGGAAAAAATATTGTTGCCTATACTAATCTTTCTATTCGTGAAGCGTTTGATTTTGTCTCAGCTCTTGAACTGGACATCACTCAGAAAAAAATTGCAGAAAGCATTGTGAAGGAAATAAAAGCACGGTTGTCGTTTCTCAATAACGTTGGCCTTGATTATCTTTCTCTTGCCCGCACCACCAAAACTCTTTCAGGCGGGGAGTGGCAGCGCATCCATTTGGCAACACAGATCGGATCGGAACTTCGCGGGGTCATGTATATCCTCGATGAACCGTCGATCGGACTCCATCAGCGCGATAATGGGAAGTTAATTGATACGCTCAAAGGTCTGCGTGATTTGGGAAACAGTGTTATTGTTGTTGAGCATGACGAAGATACGATGGCGGCCGCTGACCACATTATTGACATTGGTCCTGGTGCCGGTGTTCATGGCGGTGCTGTTGTAGCGCAAGGTACCTTTGATCAAATTAAGAAAAATAATAAGTCGCTTACCGGGCAATATTTATCAGGAAAAAAGAAAATAGAAGTGCCTGCACGCCGTCGTCCTGCTCGAGGATTTTTGACGATCAAAAATGCCCATGGCCATAACCTCAAAAACGTTGATGTAAAAATTCCGCTTTCGGTATTTTGTTGTGTTACCGGCGTGTCAGGAAGCGGAAAAAGTACTCTTATCAACGAAACATTGTATCCGGCATTATCTCGTCATTTTGATTTAACCGTGGATGCGCCTGCAAAACATGACCGTATTGAAGGTCTGGATCAGCTGGATAAAGTAATCACGATTGACCAATCGCCGATCGGACGAACGCCGCGTTCAAATCCCGCGACCTATACGGGCGTGTTTACCTATATCCGTGAATTATTTGCTGCAACAAAAGAAGCGCGCGTACGCGGATACCGCGATGGCCGTTTTAGTTTCAATGTTTCCGACGGGCGATGCGGTAATTGTGAAGGGGACGGCGTGATCAAAATTGAAATGCACTTTTTGCCTGATGTATATATTCCTTGTGAAGTCTGTGGTGGCAAACGCTACAACGAAGAAACACTTTCGGTGAAATATAAAGATAAGACGATTGCCGATGTACTCGATATGACGGTCGAAGAAGCATTGGATTTTTTCCGCCCGGTACCAAGAATAAAAAATAAAATGCAAACGCTCTATGATGTTGGGTTGAGCTATATCAAACTCGGTCAGTCTTCTACAACACTTTCAGGAGGAGAGGCACAGCGTATCAAACTTGCCACAGAACTTTCACGCCGTGATACCGGACGCACCATGTATCATCTCGATGAACCAACAACGGGGCTGCACTTTGAAGATATTCAAAAATTATTGATTGTTCTCAATCGCCTGGTAGAAAAAGGCAACACGGTGGTGGTAATCGAACATAATCTCGACGTTATCAAAACCGCCGACTACATCATCGACTTGGGTCCAGAAGGAGGACAAGGGGGAGGACAAATCATTGCTGTCGGCAAACCTGAAGAGGTAGTGAAAGTCAAAGAAAGCTATACGGGACACTTTTTGAAGAATGTCTTGAAGCGGTAGGTGGCCGGTGGATACTTTATAAACAAAAAATCGTTATGTCTCTTTCTATGGCTTTTTAGCTTGTATTCGTATATTTTCAACTTTCTCCTGAAGAAAAGAAAAAAATAGTCCAACCATTGCCATAATAATCATGGTAATACCAAATCCAAAATAGATCATATATAGTGATATCTGTGAAGAATCAACATGCGAAGATGGAATAAATAGAGTTAAAACACTGCATGTCATTACAAGAATAGCGATACAAAGCATATGCAATATCAATTGTTTTCTTTTTCCTATTTTTTTTCGATCAGGCCACACTTTTCTTGAGGCAAGAGAAACAAGATAAAAAACAGTTACTCCTATGCCGTACCAACGAATCGTATCGACACTGGCAAAATGGATATTGCCGAAAATATCAAGAAGCTTTGTGGTTATCGCCGTACCAGTATTCGGCAAGAGTATTCGGGCCAACATTCCGACCAAAAGAGTCATCCAAATATAAAACAGTGCTAATGGAAAGAAAAAGGCATTCTTTGTGTATGCCATTATTTCTCGGAGAATAACAAAAGGGTAATAGTTCATATGGGCATTATAACAAAAACCCATCATTCCATCCATACTCATTATAATCATAAAACCTTCATTTAAGAAAATGACTATTGACAAAATAGGTAAAATGTGATAAAACGAAACCAAGAGCATTACCATCTTACGAATGGTCAAACAAAAAGGAGTACATTGAAAATGAAATTTGACGAAACAAAAGTCAAAGCACTTAAGGATCTTATTGAACTTTTGGGTCTTACACAATCAGAAGTAGCGAAGGGTATTGAGTATTCTGAATCTTCCTTGTCAGATCTTCTAAAGTGCCATGACAAGAGGGGTATCCGGCCCGATACTTCTTTCAAGCTAAGGGAATACCTTGATAGAACGATAGCATCCCGACTGGACCATAATAGCCTTCTTCAAAAAAAGGCATTTGAACTCTGGGAAATGATATTCAACGAGACAGGATTCTCTAATCTTAACATCATAAGTCTTCCAGGAAATGTTGTTTCGTGCGATACATACGTAAAGAGAAAAATTGATAATCTTTTGACTTCAAAAAAGGATTCAATCTTTTTAAATTATGTAAGCCTCATTTCTGGCGGGCCTAAAACAGGATAGACTTCTTTTCTCCAGAAGGCGTACGATGTCCTCAGTAGAAGTAAAGATGCCCTTCCGATTTTTTTTGATATTCGATCAAATGATGAAGGAGATCAGTTGGAAGTAACACTCTCAAGAGCCATATATGCTGCCATTCGAGAGGCAGGTGATGGAGTGCCAGAAAAGCCAATACAATCCTTTGTCGACCTGAATACAGAGTTGGTGGACATAGTTGCAAAAAAACCTATCGTGTTTTTAATTGATGTGGTTTCACGTAATACCGAATACAATCGTGAAGTACTGAACCTTATCCTCACGCATCTTGGGAGAGGTCGAAGAAAAGTTCTGATTGAGAACCTGGCAATAATAGCCACTTCTGGAATTGCTGAAAGTACAGCATTGCAAGATACACTCTATGATCATAGCGTATACGAAAATCGTATTCCCCACTTCACAATAGACGAAACACAGCAGTTTTTGGGCAATTACTTTGTGGGGTCTGTGGTTAGAGATTTTGCTGCAGGAGTCCATGAGCTGTTTGGTGGGCAACCATACTTGACCCATTACGCCTGTACAGAGTTAAGGATGGGATATTCGGTTGAAGATGTAGAGACAGCAGCTGTTAACCTCGATGGGATATATGGAGGGTTTTGGGATCATATCAAGCGCACGTTTTTTGCTTTGACAAAAAGTGATTTATCATTAGTCACCGTCAATCAAGGCGGGTGTATTGAAACAAATGATCGATCGCTCAAAAGAGCGTTAAGGGATCTGGATATAGTCTCAAATACAGGTGAAATGGTTTCTTTTTACTGTAAGGTGATTGAAGCGGAGAAGCAAAAATGATTCTATTTAAGACGGTTCAACTGAGCCGTTTTGTTTTATTTATAAGTAAAAAGTGTCCTTTCTATTGACGTTATCCACAGGTCGTGCTATAGTGTACATACATACATTAGTTCGCACGGTGTCAAGTACTTAATTTGCCACCCGCGCGAAACAACAGTCGACTCAATGTAAGAAAAGAATTTAGTATTGTTTTACACTATGGCAAAGAAATTATACGTTGGAGGTATCAACTTCCAAACAACTGACCAAGGTCTTCGTGAAGCATTTTCACAAGCCGGTACCGTAGAATCCGCAACGATCATCATGGATCGTGATAGCGGTCGTTCAAAGGGTTTCGGTTTCGTAGAAATGGCAACTGACGAAGAAGCTACTGCAGCTATTGAAATGTTCAATGGCAAGGAGCTCGACGGTCGACGCCTTACCGTAAGCGAAGCACGCCCTATGGGTGAACGCCCAGCACGCGGTGGCAACGGCGGCGGATTTTCCGGTGGTCGCAAACCATCTTTCGGTGGTCGCGGCAACGACAGCTACGGTTCTCGCAACCAGTGGTAATCACCTGATTCCACTAAAAGCACTCCTTCGGGGGTGTTTTTGTTTATAAGCAAAAAATCTCAAATTCAATCTTGACAACAATGTTATGAAATGTTATGATATATTCATAACATTTGTCCATGATATATATGCCAATTTATAGTGTTTCACTCAATACTGATCTTGCAAAGGTCGTTGAAAAAGAAATGAAGGCAAATAAATACGAGAACAAAAGTGAATTCTTTAGAGATCTCATTCGAAAGATATATGTTTCTTCTGATAGCACCCATGTTAAGGAAACACTATCATCCAATGATCCGGACCGTATGCTGATTGAGCGTAGAAAAAAGGATGCAGAATTTATTCCGCTTTCTGAGCTATTATCATAAGTGATATGTTCGAAGTTCATATTGAACGTCGTGCAGTAAAAGAATGTGAGCGTATTGATAAGCATCTGCAAAAGACACTACTTAATAAAATGTTGGGTCTTCTTGCTGAAAATCCCTGGCCAAATGGTTTTAATCCCAAAAAGCTCAAAGGAAATCATGGGTTTCGCCTGAGAATAGGGGATTATCGCGTTTTGTACACCGTTAATGACAAACACGTTCTCATTTTTGCGATACGTCATCGGAAAGATGCGTATGACGATATATAGATATGAAACCCATCATCCTCACACAATCAATTCCCACAAAGCCGGGGTGTTATCTCATGAAGGATAGCCACGGCGAGGTGATTTACGTGGGCAAAGCAAAACACTTGCGCAAGCGAGTTTCTTCGTATTGGCGCGCGACGGATGAAAAAACAGTAGCGCTAGTGTCTGAGATTGCGGATATTGAATACATCATTACCACCAACGAAGTGGAGGCGTTGATTCTTGAAGCCCAACTCATCAAGCAATATCACCCCCATTACAATATCGATTTGAAAGATGGTCAGCGGTATGCATTTTTGAAACTTACCAAAGAAGACTATCCGCGATTACAAGTTGCGCGAACCGTAAAAAAAGATGGCAAATATTTTGGGCCATTTCCTTCTGGTGCGGCGCGTACTGCTGCATTCAACGCAGCAAACAAGATTTTTGGATTATGCAAACACCGTGGACAAAAGAAAGTCTGCCTTCGATACCATTTGGGATATTGCCGTGGTGCATGTGCGGGGCTTATCAGTAAAGAAGAATACGCTGAGATTGTGAAAGATGTTGAACGATTTTTGAATGGGGAATATGAAGCGTTGATTAAGAAAATTCATCTTCAAATGGCCACGGCAGCAAAAGAGCAGCATTTTGAAAAAGCAAAGCTCTATCGTGATCAGCTGGCAAGTCTTGAAAAACTTCAAGAGCAGAGTGTGTCTCGGCCAAAGTCATATGACCAGGATGTTGTGAATTATGTGGTGATTGGCGACAACATGATTGTGCAGTTGTTTCATTTTGATAAGGGTATTATATCCGGCAGGAAAGAATATACCTTTGATTTGTATTCCCTTGCAGAGCAAACCCCACAAGAGGTACTGGCAAGTTTCTTACGCCAATACTATACGAGCCACAATGTCCCACAGGAAATCGTGGTGCCCGAGATCTTGCCGGAGCAGAAATTGCTCGAAGCGTTTTTTACCCATCTTGCAGGTAGGAAAGCAGTACTCACGGTTCCGACGCGGGGCTTGAAGAAAAAACTCCTTGCCATGGTCAAAGAAAATCTCACGGTGGGTATGGGCAAAGGAGGAGGACAGCTCTATGAGCTCAAAGTCGCTCTCAAGCTTGAGGTGATGCCTCGCACTATCAATTGTGTGGATATTTCCCATCTATCCGGCACCGAGATGGTGGGATCTTTGGTGCAGTTTAGTAATGGTGCGCCAGCAAAGGGGGGCTACCGCAAGTTTATCATCCGCCACGGTAAAGGTAACAATGACTATGCCTCCATGGAAGAAGTGCTCACCCGTTACCTTGGCCGAGTGAAAGAAAAGAAAGAGACATTGCCGGATTTGTTTGTCATTGACGGAGGACGAGGCCAGCTTAATGTCGCGATCAAAGTATTTGAAAAAGAGGGGATTGATATCCCGCTGGTCGGCCTTGCAAAACGCCTCGAAGAGCTGTATGTCTCATGGTCAAAAACTCCCTTGCGATTACCACCCAAAAGCCCGGCACTTCAGGTATTGCGTGCGCTCCGTGATGAGGCGCATCGGTTTGCGATTACCTTTCAGAGGAAAAGGAGGAAGAAGGCATAAAGTAAATCTTTTGTAATGGTTTAAAACCGATTGCCCAAACCCTGCAAATACGCTACTATTGAACAGTGATTATACCCTTTATGTCCACTCTTTACGTTGTCGCAACACCGATTGGAAATCTTGAAGATATTACTACGCGCGCGTTACGCGTTTTGAAAGAAGTAGACATGATCTTATGTGAGGATACTCGCCACACCAAAAGGCTTCTGGCGCACTATTCCATCACTACGCCAACGAGCAGCTATCACCAGCATTCAGGGGGCGCAAAAGTAAAAAAAATTATCGACTTGCTCCATGAAGGTAAGAATCTTGCGCTAGTCTCAGACGCAGGTACGCCCGGTATCAACGATCCAGGAGTGATGTTGATTAAAGAAATCGTCGAACAAGCAGGAGATACGATCGCTATTGTGCCCATACCTGGCCCATCAGCGGTTGTCGCAGCGCTGTCGGTGTCTGGATTTCCTTCTCATGAGTTTTCGTATTTAGGATTTCTGCCCCACAAAAAAGGACGTCAAACGATTTTTCAAATGATTGCTGAAAGTGAATCAACGACCGTATTTTATGAGTCATCGCATCGGATTATGAAAACAATGGAGTCTCTTCATGCCATGATGCCCGAACGCCAACTCGTCGTATGTCGTGAATTAACGAAACTTCACGAGACGGTTTATCGTGGCAGTAGTGCTGCAATTATTAATTCACTCAAAACAACATCGACAAAAGGAGAATTTGTCATCATCATCGCGCCCCGCTCGTGGGCATAATAATTTTTTTTCATTCCAACCCTAAAAGGGTATACCTATAGGGTATCTACGATCTACAATATATGCACAACACTAGCATCCAACTCATCCCTCGCGCACGAGCACAAAAAGGAAAAACAAATATTACTGCGTTGGTTATTGTTGTGCTGGTAGGAATTGCGGCGATTGGTGCGGTGTGGATTATTGGGGGAAGTCAAAAGGTAACACAAGAAAATATTTTAGCCACACAACCGTCATTGAAAACCAAGCTTGATACGATTAGCAAATCTGAAACGCCGTCACAGATTTACTACGTCATGAAGACAAATAATGCAGCAGAAACAAGTATTTACCAATATAATTTTGATCCTGCCCACATTGATACGCTTTCGTTAAAGCATGAGGGTGATCTCTCTGTTCTTGATACGGATTCACAGAATCATACATGGCTTGCCAAGGATACTGATCGGTTATATATCATTGATCCTGCACAAAAAAAAGAAGATGAGTTGGTCAAGGCCCCCGTTGGTTTTTCTATTTTTGACGCAAAGTTTTCGCATGACCGATCACGCATTGCTTATACTGTTGATAATGCGACCGCTACCACCGAAGCTGACGTAGCTGCACCGTTAATCACTCAACTCTATATCTACATTATCGCTACCAAAAAAAGCGTGATGGTATTCGAGCGTACTGATTTGGCGAAGTACAAATCAAAAACAGAATCACGGAGGATTGTACTTGAAGCAAACGCATGGTCACAGGATGATGCGGGTATTATCGCCACCGTTAATGTCAGTGATTTAGGCGGGGTGTCTGATGGCGAACGGTTTGTAATTGATCTGAAGAACAATAACGCGGTGCGGTCGCTCACTGTTCCTACTGCGCAAAAGTTAATGTTTATTGCCTCAGGAGGGGTAAGTCCTGATGGTACTTCTATTGTCTACATTGAGGATGCGCGATTGATGATCATGGATGTTGCCAGCGGTCAAACAAAAGTACTTCATCGTTATAATGCTGATGATTTTGGACCTGGCGCTGGTGCGACTTTGAGTGTTGTTTTTTCAACATTGTGGAAGGATGATTCTAGCGGAGTATATTTTTCAACTCCCCATGGAATTTTTCAGATCGAAAAGAAGCAAGGTAGTCGAACACCAGTATTCCTGTTTGATGGGGTACAAGACGCAAAAAACGCCATACGTCTGGACAAACTAGGGGATTATGTGGTATTCAATCAGCAAAGCAGCCCTATCTCTGCGGATGTATTGTTAGATATAAAAACAGGAAAAACCCTGCTTTTATCACATCCTCGCAAGACCGATGCTGTATTTCTAACCTTTCTTGCTAGCTAAGCGATTGACCGTATGACCGAAAAGACATTCTACATCACCACCCCGATTTATTACGTAAATGATAAACCCCACATTGGTCATGCCTATACCTGTATTGCCGCCGATGTGCTTGCTCGTTACCATCGTCTCAAAGGCGAGAATGTCTTTTTTTTGACTGGGTCTGATGAGAATAGTCAGAAAAATATCGTTGCTGCCGAAAAAGCAGGCTATACAGATATGGATCAGTATCTCGGTATTCAAGCAGCGATTTGGCAGCAAGCATGGGACGGATTAAATATCAGCAATAACGATTTTATCCGCACAACCGAAGAACGCCACAAAAAAGGCGTATATAAGTTTTTTGATTTGGTGAATGAAAAAGGCGATATTTATAAAGGGGTATACAAAGGATTTTATTGCAATGGGTGCGAAGCATTTGTTACGCAAAGTGATTTGATGGAAGGTAATCTATGCCCGATCCATAAAAAGCCTGTCGAAACGATTGAAGAAGAAAATTATTTTTTTGCTGCTTCCAAATATCGCAATGCTGTATTAGATCACATTGAAAAAAATCCTGACTTCATTCAGCCGGCAAGCCGTCGCAACGAAGTAGTCAACTATATCAAAGACCACTTTGTTGACGTGAGCATTTCACGCCATTTTAAGACAGCGAAATGCGGCATCCCGCTTCCCATTGACACTGAACAGGCAATCTACGTATGGTTTGATGCATTGATCAATTACCTTACCGGTCTTGGATATGGAAGCGAAGGGGAAGATTTTGAAACTTTTTGGCCGGCTAATATCCAACTCGTTGGTAAAGACATTATCAAATTCCATTGTGCACTTTGGCCAGCAATGTTAATGGCTGCTGGATTGCCATTGCCGAAAAAAATATTTGCCCATGGGTTTTTTACCATTAATGGCGATAAGATCAGCAAGTCATTGGGAAATGCCATTGACCCCGTTGAACTCAGTATGACATATGGGGTTGATGCGATTCGCTATTTCCTTCTTCGTGAAATACGCTTTGGTGAAGATGGCGATTTTTCGTTTGAGCGTTTGAAAGAACGATATGAAAGCGATCTTGCAAAAGGAATTGGTAATTTTGCAAGCCGCGTACTTACGTTGGCAGCAAAAGTACCTGCAAAAGATTTAGAAGATACTGATGCTCTTGATGATGAAGATGCACAAGCAATGATTGAAACAGCATGGAGCACATACAACACTGCGTTGGATAATTGCGGTCTTGAAGAAGCGCTTCGTGTTGTATGGGAATGCATTAGTTGGGGTGATAAATATATTGAACAACACAAACCGTGGGAGCTTGTCAAAGAAGATCCATCCCATTTTGCCAATACAATGGTATTATTAGTGGAGGTACTGCGACACATCAGTGTGATGATCTATCCATTCATGCCTGAGACTGCTGAAAAGTTGTGGCGTCAGCTTGATATCGAAGCACTTGAGCGCGCCCAGGAAGGCCAGAAACTCATTGAGTGGCAGCCTGGTACCGTGAGTCGTCCATCGAAAGGAGACTCGTTGTTTCCTCCTCTTATCTCATAATCTTCGCGTATGAATACAATCGACCTTGTTATCCTGATCGCATTCCTGATCTTTGGAGTTCTTGGCTTTGTTCGGGGTTTTATTCAGGAGGTGGGGTCGATATTGGGGTTGTTTGTGGGGTTTTTTGTTGCTGGTAAATTTGCATGGCCTGTCGCGCACTATATTCGCGGAGGGTTTGCTCAGTATCCTGCGATTGCTGATGTGTTGTCATACATAGCGGGATTTTTCTTAGTTTTCTTGGTGGTTACTTTTATCTTTGGCATTTTGGTCAAAACCGTTGATAAATTATTCAATTTGTTTGCGATTTTGCCATTTTTAAAAACCATCAATCGTCTGGGAGGAGCATTGGTAGGATTCTTAGAAGGGGCACTTTTGATTGCGACACTGCTCTATATGCTTACTTCGTTACCAATAAATATTTTGTTTGTAAAACAAATTAAGGAGTCGACTGCTGGCCCGATTTTTCTGGGAATTGCCAATGTGGTAAAACCGTTTTTACCTGATTTTAACGCCGTGGATTTGAAACAGCTTATGGGACCTATTCCATCGCCGAGCGAGCCAAAAAAATAATTCTATACCTATGCCCGAATCATGGTTGATCGATACTCATTGTCATTTGAATTTAGAACATTATAGCCAAGATTATTCAGAAATTTTGAGGGATGCGTTAGAAAACAACGTTGCGGTACTTATGCCGGGATGCGATTGGGAATCGAGTAAGAAATCAGTAGAGATTGCCAATACCTATCCCGACAAGCCTATTTGGTCTGCGGTGGGTCAGCATCCGACTGACACAGCCGAAAACTGGGATGAGGATGCATATCGACAACTTGCTCAGTCGCCAAAGGTAGTAGCAATAGGGGAGATTGGGCTTGATTATTTTCATGTACCCGCTGATGCGCATGAACGCGACTCAGTCATTGCATCACAAAAAGAAGTATTAAAAAAACAACTTGAGCTTGCTCATGAAGTCGGTAAGCCAGCCATTATTCATTGTCGTGACAGTCATAACGATCTGATTGATATATTGTTGCATCAGTATGGTATTTGGTCCGGAGATCGCGAACGAGGAGTGATACATTGTTTTACCGGCACCCTTAATGACGCAAAAAGCTATATTGATCTAGGTTTTTTAATTTCCTTCACCGGCATCATCACGTTTACCGATCAATATGATGAAATTATCCACGCTCTTCCATTAGAAAAAATCATGATTGAAACGGATTCGCCGTTTTTGACGCCGGTGCCATACCGTGGCAAGCGCAATCATCCTCGCTATGTTGAATATGTCGCGAAGAAAATAGCAGAGATCAGGGGTGTGTCAGTTGAGGACGTTGCCAATGCAACACGAGGCAATGCCGAGCGATTGTTTGGGGTGAGGGTTATATAGCTTCAAGAAAAAGGCGGGGAATCTCTTGACTATTAGCCCTTTTCGCGATACTATAAGCTCGTATCATTATGCCTTCAAAGACTCCTTCAGCATTGCCTCCTCTTGCCCTTGCTCTCAATATTGGGTGGCAGATTACCCTTCCGTTGGTGGTATTGGCATTACTGGGACGATATCTTGACTCACTGTTTCACACGTCGCCCCTTCTCTTCCTCGTTGGCATCATTGTCGCCATCATATTTTCTTCGTGGCTGGTCATTCGTACGGTAACACGGGTGATAGATTCGACTGCTGACACGCCGGCACCAGATAACAATACTGACACCACCATATCCTAATTATGCATATTTCCATCAAAGCAGAAGCACTATTCCACATTCTGGGATTTCCTGTGACCAACAGTCTTATTGTCATCTGGGCAGTCATGGTGCTTTTGGTGGTGTTTTCATGGTTGATGACCCGCCGACTTTCGACAATACCCGGTAAAGGACAAAATGCAATTGAAATGATGTTTGAATTTCTTCTGGGCGTATTTGATGGCGTTACCGGCGATCGTGCATTAACAAAAAAGATTTTTCCTCTTGTTGCCACCATTTTTATTGCTATCTTAGCGGTAAACTGGTCAGGGTTGCTGCCGGGTGTAGGAACGATCGGTATCCAGGAAGTGGGACATGAAGGAACAAGACTTATTCCGTTTTTTCGTGCAACGTCAGCTGATTTGAATTTTACCCTCGCATTATCACTGATCAGCGTCATTATGGTGCAAATTTGGGGAATTGGCGCATTGGGGATCGGGGGATATAGTAAAAAGTTCATTTCGTTTAAAAATCCTATTGCATTTTTTGTAGGAATTTTAGAGCTGATTTCGGAAGTTTCCAAGTTGATTTCCTTTTCGTTTCGTCTATTTGGGAACATTTTTGCCGGAGAAGTACTCTTGACGGTTATCCTATCCCTGACATACTACATCGTGCCGGTACCATTTCTCATGCTAGAATTGTTTGTAGGGCTTATCCAGGCGCTGGTGTTTTCGATGTTAACGGCTGTATTTGTCACTTTGGCACGCCAGGAAGCTCACTAAATGAATGCAGGCGCAAGCAGAGTAACCCTCTTTTTACGCTTTTATTCATAAAGAAATGAATCTATGGAAGAACAACTTCCTCTTATCCACGCATCAGTCGAATGGGCAAAATTCTTAGGACCTGCGTTGGCAATCGGATTGGGTGCAATCGGGCCTGGTATTGGTATTGGTATTGCAGCAGGAAAAGCAGCAGAAGCAATCGGTCGCAATCCTGAAGCTGCAAGCAAGATTCAGACCGCTATGATTTTGGGGTTTGCGTTTGCGGAAGCAATTGCAATTTACGCCCTTGTTATCGCGCTCATCATTAAATTCGTATAGTCCATGGACGTCTTTTCACAGCTCGGCATTGATTGGCGGCTCCTGATCGCTCAGGTGGTCAATATTGTTATTTTGTTATTTCTTTTGCATCGTTTTTTGTACAAGCCAATACTCAAAGCATTGGATTCACGACAAATAATGGTTGCGGCAAGTGTGAAAAAAGCAGAAGAAATCGAAGTGCGTTTCAAGGAAACAGCCGCGCAGCAACAGCAAGTACTCGTAGATGCACGTATGCAAGCGCAGGAGATTATCGGACAGGCGCGGCTCGCAACCCAAGCACAGCATGATGCGGCATTGGAAAAGACCAAGACCGATGTTGCTGAGGTGGTAAAGCAGGCACGCGCTCAGATCGAAGCGGAACGAACAAAAATGATCAGCGAAGCATCGGGTGAGTTGGCAGACCTAGTGTTGGCAGCAACAAAGAAGATTGCGGGCGATATGGCCAATGAGCAGATTGATCGTGCTTTGATACAAAAGGCGGTTGATGGATTAAAGAATGCGAAGATATGAACTATACCGCCAAACAATATAGCGAAGCACTCCTCGACCTTTCAAAACACGCAAGTGATGAAATAATCAATACAGCCGTTAAAGAACTGGAAACCATGCTTTCTCGACAAGGAAAACGGTCGTTGATGAAAGAGATCGCACAACACGTATCCCGCTCGCAAGATAAAGAAAAAGGAGTTGTCCATATCTCGCTCACGTTGCCAAAACGGGCGGCCGATTATGCTCAAGAGATCGCACAATCACTTTCTACCACCAGCAAGACCCCTATCAACATAGAAACCACATACGACGAAACGATTATTGCGGGCGCACGAGTCCTTGTTGATTCTCAATGGTACATCGACGCAACAATCAACGGCCGTTTGCAAAAACTTTCCGATCAATTACACAACATTTAGTCTATGAGCACCAATTATTTAATCCAAGAACTTCAAAAACGATTACAAGGCTATACCGACACAACGGAAGTGGCCGAAGTAGGCACTGTGATTTCTGCGGGTGATGGTATCGCGCGCATTGGCGGACTTTCCAATGTTCAGGCAGCAGAAATGATCGAAATTCAAACTGCAAAAGAAGTAATCGTTGGTGTGGTACTTAACCTTGAAGAGGACTCTGTTGGTGTCATGATTTTGGGTAATGCTAGCGCCGTTCGCGAAGGAGATATGGCAAAACGCACGAAGCGTATTTTGCAGGTTCCGGTGGGTGATGCCATGATCGGCCGTGTTGTCGGTCCTTTGGGAGATGCGCGTGATGGCAAGGGAGCGATCAATGCAAGCGGTTTTTACCCGGTAGAAAAAGTTGCACCAGGCGTTATTACTCGTCAATCTGTTGATCGTCCACTTCAGACCGGTATCAAAGCAATTGACGCAATGATTCCTATCGGCCGTGGCCAGCGCGAACTTATCATTGGTGATCGTCAGACTGGTAAGACCGCAATTGCCATCGATACGATTATCAACCAAAAAGGGCAAGGGGTGATTTGTATTTACGTTGCGATCGGACAAAAAGATTCAAAAGTAGCAAAAATCAAAGCTCGCTTGGAAGCAGAAGGAGCTATGGAATATACCACCGTCGTATTGGCAGGCGCATCAGACCCGGCTGCGCTTTCATATATCGCACCCTACTCAGGATGTGCGATTGGTGAATATTTTATGGATCAAGGGAAAGATGTACTCATTGTCTACGATGATCTTTCTCGTCATGCGGTTGCGTATCGTGAAATCTCATTGCTTTTACGCC
>CAYHKW010000013.1:19219-21517 GCA_964357385.1 uncultured Gammaproteobacteria bacterium | reverse complement strand
TGATAATGGCTTTTGAGATGCGTTACCACCTGAAAATCCTGGCACAGTTGAATGAAAAGAAGGTTTGTAATCCTTGTCCAATGCATTTGCCACATCGTCCGGACATGAAAATTTCAATGTCCATAACAATTCCCGATACCTTTGGTAGATATGAACCTCCTCAAGAATCTTTCTGCGTTTGTCTATATGAGCCTTATGAAACAAGATAAAACCTTCAAGACTTGTCACGCAGCGCTTGACTGAGATATATGAGTCACCATAGGTCTGGGCACTATACTTCTGTTGCATGATCATAATGTCCTTCGCGGTGATCTTACCGTGTTGTTTAATTTTTGCATGTATTGCTTTGTATACATCCAGAGCGGTATATGCTCCTTTCCCTCGCTGTTTTGTGATTGCCTTAACCAAGTCTGGATAACCAGCAAAAATATCAATAGATACTTGACCTATCCCCGCACCGGGCAATCGATATCCTGCGTGTAATTTCACATCGTCCTCCTTTGCTTTTTTAATTATCAATGACCGTAAATACTGTCTAAACTAATAGAGAAAAAGGTTTTTGTCAAGCCAAAACATACATAAACATAAAAATACCCTACATTTAGTAGGGTATTTACGGTGGTTAACGAATTATTCTTCCTTTAGTAATGTTTTTGCTTTTTGCATTGCTGAAAGAAATTCATTGGTGGCTTCTAATTGTTCGTCTTGAACTGATAATTGCCCATTCAAGTCATCACAATAGTTCTTTAAAACCTCGACCTGTTTCTCTGCATCAAGCGCCCGTTTTTTCCACTCCGAACAAGTAAACATCAATTCATCTATTGTTTTAGCTCCTTCTTTCAACATTTGTTTGTGAGAAGCAATAAATGAAGGATTGATCGAAATTACTGACTTGGCCTCGAGCTTAGAATCCACTTTTGGAGCGGACAAATTATTTACATCCTTAATCGGTATAATATCCTTTGCTATGGCAAATGCCCTTCCAAAAACACCCTCTGATCCATATTGAATTACTTTTTTATCAATTCCACTTTTCAGCACTTTCAATAATTCATAATCGCCATTATTGGGAATAGCAACAAGCTTCTTTTCTCTCTGAATTGGATCTAAACCAATAAAGGATTCAAATTTTTGCAAATGCCGAATAAGATGCTGTAAATCGGATTGCTTTATGTTTATGTTTTTCGCATTACTAGCACTCCGTATCAATGCACTTATATTAATAAATGCCTCCGTTTTATTGCCAGGTTTATTCCATCCTTCAATAATCAAGGAATAAATTTTATCCAAATTATTTTCTTTAACCCATGCCCAAACAAACGGATATCCTTCCTGCAAATCCTGTAGGATGGTCGCGCGAATAAATTGTCGTCTGCCCGTATCATTCATTTCGTTACTCATCTTTTCGCCTCCTTATTCTTTATCATTATTACTGTGCTCATTATCTAAAGTTCGATCAACTCTGCCTTCTCTGTCTCATTAGCGGACTATTATTCTTCCAACACTTGCTTTGCCTTTTTCATGGCGGTAAGAAAATCATTAGTCACTCCCAATTGCTCTTCCTGGAGGGTTACGGTAATCCGTAACTCATTGCATTGTGCGGTGAGTTCCTCAATCTTCTTCTCTGCACTCAAAGCACGTTCTTTCCATGCTGACAACAGAGGTATCAAGTCATTCATTGTCTTTGTTCCTTCTTTTAACATTTCCTGTTGAGCCGAAAAAAATAACGGATTAACAGGAAAATGTGAACCAGGGTTCGCACTGTCAGTCTGATCGCCCTTTTTCATAAGCTCAGGGTCAACCGATTCTTTTTCGCTCTTACTCGCTGGCTCTTGAGG
Organism: uncultured Gammaproteobacteria bacterium; assembly: GCA_964357385.1. Taxonomy (GTDB): domain Bacteria; phylum Patescibacteriota; class Patescibacteriia; order JACQRZ01; family JACQRZ01; genus JAHFJA01. Next base: position 19,679 of record CAYHKW010000013.1, on the reverse strand, counting down.
AACATCTAAACAGCAGGCAACTTGCGTTATTTTATATAAAATTGTCCCTGGCTTAGGTTCATACGATTTACCATTATTGAGACGCTTCAAAAGCCATAACAAAGAATATTTTGAACTAGCAGGTATGCCGTTCTTGTCTACTAACTTTTTTACCCGCTCCGAACGAGGAAGCTTAAAAAATGTTAGAAGGGTTTGCAGATGACTTATCATGTAAGAAACATCATTGTCTGTCAAGGTTGTTGTGGGACATGCCTCTGTCAAGATATTTTTTAGACGATTTTGACCATCCTCTCTACTCCCTTTCTGATTGGAGCATTCAATAACGATGGAATACACTTTGTGTACCGGTCGCTTTTCATTAAACATCCAATCTCCTAAGACGGGGTACTCCTTCACAATTTGTTCCAAGAATCCTTTTGGTATATCACGCTTAATACTCTTTCGTTATTTAATGCCAGTC
>CAYHKW010000013.1:0-19209 GCA_964357385.1 uncultured Gammaproteobacteria bacterium | reverse complement strand
CTCCCTTTTTGCTTATAATTGTAAAGTTACTAATGCGAAGATAGCATCAAACGTCCATTTTGTCAAGAGACATTTTGAGATAAAAAATCCCCATCATAGATGGGGTAGTCTGTACTATTATTTTAAGGAAGACGATCACCTGCTTCCTGACATTTCAAAGAAAAACGTGATACGACTGAAGTGATATATGCCTGCAACTGCTTATTTTGACCTTCAGCAGCCAAACAGCGTTGCTTCCAATAGGCCGCTTCGTCAGCCAAAGGATCAACGATCTGCTGCTTATCAAGTGCGAGGGCTGACACGGCGGGTTGGTCTTTTTTCCATTGCGCCTGATTTACTTCCTTATCGAGACTCGGTACACAGAGAATTTCTCTTCGAACTTTTTCATCGTTGAGAGCATCCATTTTGACGGCACGTCTCCATTCATTGAGGCACTTATATTTCAGTGCCCACAATAATTCTTTGTGAGTGTCATTGTGCTCGATCCCATTCAATACCTCTCTCCGCCTCTTTGATTTAGATTTGGTGAAACGAATAAAAAAATGAATATTCGCCATACAGCGCCGAACACATATCGGCCACGTGGTGTCGCTCGAAGTATCGTCGGTATTATACTTCTGCTCGAAGTTCTGTATCTCCTCATTCTTCAGTGCCCCTACGGTAGTATAATGGGTCAGTACCACCTGATATACCTCAAACAACGTATGGCCTCGTTTTCCTTTTTTTGACTTCATCCATGTAGTCAGTTCAGGGTATGCATGAAACAAATCTATCGAAGCACCGGCCGGTACCGATTGTAATTCTTTGAGTGCCAACCAGTCATGCTCCCCATAGAGGGTAGTATTAAGAATTTTGGCGCTTGTTACCACTTATTACCTCCTTATTATTATGTAATGAACGTCCTATTTCTATACCATATATAATAGCATTTGTCAACCTAAGTACGTCATTTTTGGGATAAAAAAACCCTATACGTATATAGGGCAATGGGGGGTATTTGATTGATTACTCAGTCATCTTGCGTGCAAGCTGCATGGTTTTCACCAGTTTACTTATGGCAATCAAACTTTGTTCCTGTTCGGTCACCTGAACCTTATATTTGTCGTTCTCTAATTGCAAAGTACTGCAAAGCACTTTTAATGATTCATTTTCTGTCTGCACATTCTGGAATGTACTGTTCTGCAATTCTGAATCAGCGAGACGTTTCTTTAGCCGTGTACATTCATTAATAAGATCTTCTATTATCTCATTTGCCTCAAGTATTACATTTTTCTGTGTATCTCGTAATTGCAGCGGAGAGATTGGCTCATCATCAGAAGAGGATATTTCGAGACCAGAATCACCAGAGGCGGCAAAGATGCGTTCAGAGGAAACAATCAGTTTATGTAAAAACGTCGCGGGACGACACTCTACCGGTTTCGCTTCTGACAGTTGAATAATAACTTTGAACAAGGATCCTTGGGTGGTGTTCGCATCTTTATTGATCTTTTTCTCTCTGTCATCCGGACTGAGACCAAATAATATTACAAACTGCTGCAAGGTTCGGACACAGTGCAACATGTCGTCGGCCGACATAGTCGAAACGCCGCACATCTTACTGACTTCCTGTTCGAGATAATTTAGTACCTCTTTGCTTGTTCCTTCTCCATTGTTCCACGCCGACAACACTATCTCAAAGAGGAGGGTGTCAACGTGTTTCTCTATCAACCAGTCTACCAACAAAGGGTAGGCGTGCTTGATTTGCGCAAATAAATCAATGGGTAACTTTTTGCGAGACCCACCGTTCATGATGGCTTTATTTGACCCATCTTCCGGGGTGTCTTTTTGCTTTTCCATTTCATCTCCTTTTTTGAACCTTGAATATTTGACTCATTAATTGTAATGAACCTATGTATACCCATACCATAACCCTATGATTTTGTCAAGGGTCTCTGTACAAAAAATAAAAGCCCCGCCATATGGTGGGACTGTAATGCCGTTGTTACGGCACAATAGTGCGTGCTTTTTTGATTGTTTCCAATATAGTATTGATGGTCTTTATTGATTCGCCTTGTTCGATAAAGCGCCTTTTTTGCACTTTCAACTCATCTTGCAGTGCAGCGACATCAGCGATTAAGGGCGCTTTTGCTGCTTCCGCACTCTGAGCAATCTGACGCCAATGATCACGATCAGCAATAAGGTCATCCATAATTGCTAGTGAATCTTTGACATCCTTCTCAAGACTTACCAGATCAAACTTCTGTACAGGATTATCAGCGGCAACCTCAATCGGAGGTTCCCCTTGCTCGACTGGTTGATCTTTTAGAAGGACTGACACTTTAGTGATTTGATCTAGTGCGGTTTTCTTACGATAGGTAACCGGCGTTTTCGTCTCCTCATTTCTGAGAATTTTTAACAAATCATATTCGGGATTGCTTGGTATTGTCTTCAAACGATCACGCCTTTGAGCATCGTTCATAGCATAAAATGAATCGAGATGTTTTAATTGCCGCACAAGATACTCTGTGTGCTGCGCATTAATCACCTCTCCTTTTGTTGCTTCGGTGATGGAACTAGCCACCCGGTCATATGCCTCTTGGGCAGTACCAGGAGTATTCCATATCTCAATAATTAATGCATACAGTTTATCGAGACCCACTTGTTTCATCCAGTTCCATAGGAATGGATATTGTGTTTTTAGCATCTCCAAGCATTCTATGTTAATAGGCTGTCGTCTTCTGTTTCCATTACCCATCTTTTTTTCGTCCTCCTTTTCATTAATATTCTTTTTGAGGGTATCCCCTTCCTCTTTTTCCACTGATGCGATGGTGTTGTCAAAATATTCTTCAACAATCTCGATCTCTTTTTGTTGTTGATCCTCCAACACTTCAATAGAATCTTCTACTGATAATTCACTATCGGAATGAGAGATTGTATCTTTTGTCAATGCCTTCTCCAGGTCCTTGGCACACTTGAATTTGAGAGCCCATAATAATTCTTTTGATTTTTGATCAAGCGTTATTTTCTCAAGCATTTCCTGGCGCGCAAGAACCGTACTATTATGAAATCGTAGGAACAAAGCGAGACCTGAAACACGCTGCGGTACTGTCAGGTCTTTTGGACCATTACGACAATTGCAGTACTTTGCATACAACCTCTCGCAATCATCCTCATCTAACGCACCAACAGTGCGGTGTATGGCGATAATTGACGTATAAAGATCGAAAGCCCTCTTGCTTTTCAGCCAATTGGTAAGCTGAGGATAGTTGAGAAATAAATCCACGGGAATATCCACTATCGATGAAGAAAAAATTTGACTTTTATCCATGGTCGTACCTCCTAATAAACACCATATAATGTAAAAGACCTAGCGAACTAATAGCATATAAACATTGTCTTGTCAAGATAAAAACCTAGGATTTCCTAGGTTTTGATTCATATTATACGCTTTGTGCACTTTCTAATGTCTGTTCCAGTGCTTCCCTCAAAGGAATAAGGTAGACATTATATTCCTCTTTGATACGATCCCGATGCACTTGTTTTTGCTCCAGAAGGTTCTTAATACGGTCTTTGAGGGTATTGTTTTGCTTCCAACCAATATGCAAGTAAGCAAGTCGTTGTTTAAGGCCAAAGTTATCGACAACCTCTAACTCATCCATGAGGTTTCTACCCACAGAAGAGATTGATTGTTTCCGTATCCAGAGATTGTCAGTGCCTCTCTCGTAATAGAGCTGCTCTTTTGCAAGATCTGCCTCATTGTAGCGTATCAATAGCCTACCTGAATACCGTGGATCAAGTGTGTATTCAGTAATAATCCAGTCAATAAAATCACGGGGATACCGACGCATTGACGGGTATTGTGCGGCGCATTGTTGTTCTATAACCCTCATCACCACATCGGTGCGAGGCGAACAACGCAATGTTTTAGATATCTTTTTCAAGATGACTTGTCCTTCTTCATCAGAAAGCCGTATCTGTTTACATATTTGGTCGATCGAGCGTCTATTCAACAGCAATAGCAGCAAGAACGAATGGTCAATCGTTAAAAGATTGTTTTTGCAACACAAACGATAAATAAACTCCCTCATCTGACGTTCACTGTAGGCCATTACATCCTCCTTCTGGTCTGTGTCTAATGTACGTACCATAAGAGTAGGCAGGCTTGCCAGTCCTGTCAACATTAGGTACTTTATTTGTTTCTTACTCCACTTCTTCAAATTTCTTTTTCTGATCAAGTGCTTCCAAATACTTTCTGACACCCAGACCGTCATGCTTATCAGCGTATAACAGTTGCATATAGAGTTCTTTTGCTTTTTCTTGCTGTGAAGATCGATAATATAAATGCGCAAGACCTATCACTGTACGCATGATCGGACGGTCTTCTTTTTTTGCCCAATCGAGTCGTTTGGGCCACCGACTTTCAAAATGCTGATCCAGCATGTATTTTGATTCCTGATACCACCTCGTTGCATCGAAAAAATCCTTGTGAGCCAAACTCAACGCCCCCATGCCGTTGTGCGCTTCGACCAAATCAAAAAACCCGATCTTGGGATCGTCTTCATTATTTAACACTTCTTGAAAGTGTTCTTCCGACCGCTCATAATTGCCGACTTCGTATGCCCCCCATCCTTCAGCAATTATGTGTCCATATTTACTAATGAGTAGTGCAGCAAACATAATGGATTTATTATATCATATACTATAGTCTAATGACTATGCAGACTATCAATAAACAATGGATAATGCAGCACCATGTGCCACTCGATATGCTCCCTGGTCCCGTTACTCTTATCGTGGAGCCAAAACATCCCGCCGTGTTTCCTAAGGAAATTAATCCCAATGGTAGCAGCATTGGGGTACGCATACCTGAGCATTGGTTTAGTGAGGTGATAGCATCGGCAGGTGTCCCCTTTATCACCACATCTGTCAATCTCACCGATCAACCTCACATGATATCCATCGAAGACATCCCCACTTCATTCTACGAGGTGGTTTCATTTTGTGTATATGAAGGGCCTATACACGGGGTCTCAAGTAAAAAAATCGATCTTACAAAAAATCTCTAAAAAAATAACTGCCCTTTTCAAGGCAGTGTGTTGTTATTTATTTTCAGAACTTTTCGCATCTAATACTAGCTCTTCTTTTTTGCTCGGCCAAAACCAAATTTCACAATCGTATCCATCCTCTTTGAATTCGTATAATTCAAAACCAAGAACAGGAAGATAATCACGTTTATTCCTACGACGATCTTCTAAAAGGTCAAGGTCGGGGATGATATTCACTATTAAGCACAGAATATCATACCGAGCGCTGCCTTGCGGATCAAACACGGTTGACATGAGTATGTATATGTACTCAGCGACCAAACGTTGTTTTTTCTCCCTGTCTGTACAACCAACAATTTCCTCTAGTTTGGGAAATAATACTTTGTGTTTCGCCGTATTTGCCCGCTCAATGACACGAGCAAGCGGGAGATCAAGGGTGTATCCCGTGTATACATCTTTGAAACTGTCAAAATGGATAAATATGATCATCCAAAATAGCTCATCAATGCGTGAAATATCCTCGCTTTTATTCCTCATCTTTTGCTCTATCTGGTGATAGAGATAACGAGCCTGCCCTACGCAATCAAGTTGAGATGAGTTCAGACCTGTCGCTAAATCATATACTTCTTCCTTGTTTCCACTGAAGCCAAACAGCTTTTTCAAAAAACTCATTTTCAATCCTCCTTTTTCATCAATTACTAAAAAGATATACTACTACGTTTTATCAAGATGTCAAGCCATTTATTCAAATCGCAACGCCTGAATGGGATCAAGTTTTGATGCTTTGTATGCTGGATAAATACCAAACACCAATCCAAATAATGCCGACCCGCCAAATGCCAGGATCACGGTAGGCAACGGTACCACAGGGCTCCAATTGCCAAAATGGGCGATAACAAAGGCACCAAGATATCCAAATGCAATACCGAGCAGGCCGCCAATCACCGTAAGAGTAATGGCCTCAAGTAAAAATTGCAGTAAAATATCAGATCGCTGGGCACCGATAGCCTTTCGTAATCCGATCTCACGGGTACGTTCAGTAACTGATACCAACATGATATTCATAATTCCGATTCCCCCAACTAACAATGAGATGCCGGCGATCGCACCGAGAAACAACGTCAGTGCCGATGTGATCGTACCCAACAGCGAAACAATATCTTGCGGATTGCGGATGGTGAAATCGTCCTTGTTGGGATCAGTGATATGGTGATTGTTGCGTAAAATTCTGGTGACTTCGTCTTGTGCGGAAGCAATACTGTTTTCATCCTTCACTTGAATTTGCACCATGTTGTAGTAGTTGATGCCCAGCAATATTTTTTGTGCGGTCGTAACCGGTACGTTGATCTGACTATCCTGGTCAACACCGCCAACCCCTACCCCTTTGGGTTTCATCACCCCCACTACACGAAAGCTTAGTTCCTTGATTTTAATAATCTGACCAATAGGGTCGCGCGCGCCAAACAAATCTTCTTTTATTTTCGACCCCAAAACAGCAACCTGATTGAATCCATCGACTTCGTTTTTGTTAAACCAATCACCAGCACTAAACTCGATATTGTGAACCATCCCATACGTGTCGTCTTCCCCAGCAACAGAAACCTGAATGTCTTGTCCCGCATGCGTAACGACATACTGGCCGCGCACTTCGGGATTTACATATTGCACGCTCGGGGCAAGGATCGGATTTCGCATCGCTTTGACATCTTGCGTACTTAATGTGGTTACCAAAATACCCTGGCTTGCTGCAGGTGGTGAAAATTGTCCTTTTTGGCTGCCGCCAGGAATAACAAACAGAAGATTGGAGCCCACCCCTTTGATCTGGTCAACAATGAGTGACTGTGCCCCTTGTCCTGCTGATACCAATACAATAACAGAAGTAATACCAATAATAATGCCCAGCATTGTTAGTGCAGTGCGGACTTTGTTGAGTGTCAGCGCTGAAAGCGCCATTCGTATGGTTTGCAAAAACATATCAATTCTTTTTATCACTCAATACTTGGCCGTCTTTCACCCGAATAACGCGCTTAGCGTACTGGGCAATATCATGCTCGTGAGTAACATACAAAATCGTATGACCTGCCTCGTTCAGTGTTTTGAATAATTCCATAATATCGATCGAAGAGGCTGAATCCAAATTTCCCGTTGGTTCGTCTGCAAAAATAACCTTCGGATCATTAATCAACGCCCGTGCAATAGCAACACGCTGCTGCTGCCCCCCAGACAATTCTGAAGGGGGATGATGAAGTCTATCACCTAGCCCCACCCGCTCAAGCATTTCTTTTGCTGCCGTATGCATCTGTGTAGGAGTTTTTTTACGTGCATACATCATTGGTAAACACACATTATCAAGTGCTGACGTACGCGGAAGTAAATTGAATGCCTGAAACACAAACCCTATATTTTGATTGCGAATATGTGCTAACTGCGCATCGCTCAAATGGGTGACATCTTCTCCGTTAAAATGATATGAGCCGGAGGTCATGTGATCCAAAAACCCGATAATGTGCATGAGGGTTGATTTCCCCGAACCTGATGGTCCCATGATGGCAACAAACTCCCCTTCTTCGATAGAAAGATCAATTCCTTTAAGAATTTCTAACTCGTTCGCGGTGCCTCCATGATACACCTTGCGAACATTTTTAAGCTCAATGAGCGCCATAATGATGGAATTAAGGTGCGGGATTGAGCAGTTGATCTCCTGCGTTCAAACCAATAACCACTTCAGTGTAGTTATCACCCACCAAACCAGTGGTGATAGGAACGTTCACCCCTTCAGAACCGCGCAAGACCATCACAGATTCTTTATCGCCTTGTGATGCAATCAGACGATTAGGTACCACCAGCACATTTGTTTTTTCAGCAGTAGTAATAGTGAGATTTGCGGTCATGCCGGCACTGATACGACTATCAACAGGAAGTGACGATAATACTCGAAACTCAATAACCCCTGAATTAACGCTTGCGGCCGGATCAATCGAAAGAACTTTGCCCGTCAGATGAGTATCAGGCCCCAACGCATCCAAGGTCATATCGATTGACTGACCCACGACCACTGATCCGATTGAAGACTCTGGGATGTATGACTCAACATGCAACGATGTCTCATCAAGGATTTTGATGACTTCTTTTGAGGGAACTACTTGTTCGCCAATTTTAATATTTACGATGGTGACTTTACCTGCCATCGGAGCTTTGATCACTGTATTTGCCAATGTATTTTGTGCGAGCTCAAATGATGCTTGTGCCTGTGCGATGGACGCTTGTGCGGCACGGATATCCTCAGAACGCGCAGCTGTTACCTTTAACGCCAGTGCGGCATTGGCTTGCAGCAATGCCGTTTTTGCAGATTCTACAGCTGATTGAGCACTGTGGATCGCTTGGTCAGCCGCTTGCATGGCTGATTGTAATGCGCCGTTTGCATTATCGACCGCTGTTTGTGCGGTACTTACCGCCTGTGTCTGATTTTGTAATGCAGTCTGATAGGCATTTTCATTCACTACATAAGAGCTTGATGATGTGTTGGGTACCAAAATACTCCAAGCGCCGTTTGTGTTGGACGATGAAAACGTGATATACAAGCCACTCCCCAAGGCTAACGGTATATTGGGAGTGACAATCCCACTTGCCGCACCCAATCCTGAAACATCATAATACGTACCACCGCCATTGGTGGTGATGGTATATTTTCCACCCTGCGTCGAGCCAGTATACGTACCGCTTACCGTCGGGGTTGGCACGGTGGTGCTGATCGTTGGTACTGCAACCAAGCCAGTGTTCAGCAATACCGCCAAAGCATTCTTCACTAACTGATTATGTTGGTTTGTTATTAACGTAAGGTTATTTTTTGCCTGAGCCAGTGCATCTTTGCTGTTTTGTACTAATACGCCCTGCGATGCGGTGATATCAACAAGACTCGTTTGTGCATTCGCCAATGAAGTTGTCGCTGAAGCGACGTTTGCTTTGCTCACCTCAATATCCGGCCCCGATGCGCCATTCACCAATTTTTCATAGGATGCTTGCGCTGAAAGCACCTGACTGCGTGCCTGACTTACTGATACTTTTGCGTCAGCGTCATCCATTGCCGCCAAGACTTGACCTTCTTTGACCGTATCGCCTACTTTTACGCTCAATGTTTTTAATGTTCCGCTGCCCTTAAAACTCAAACTAACATCCGTACGCGAAGTAACGGTGCCGGTCGAAATTACCGTTCGTTTTACGTCTTGTGCACTGACGGTATAGACCGGTGTGGGTGCCTCTTTGGGTCGATTGACTAGCGCAATGCCGCCACCAATCACCACAAGAGCGCCAATACCGATCAGAATATATTTTTTCTTAAAGAAAGAAGTCATAATGTATTTAAAAATCAGGCAAGTAAAAAAGTGTCCTTATATAAGGAAGTATATCGTTATAGAGGGCTTTTGTCTATGGTGATTATGTTTTAAATCATTACTCAACCTCCTTATCAACCCAATCTCGTGGTTGTGCATGAGCGTCATTTTCAGACTGGGACTCGGTCGTCGCACGCATGGAGGTAACCTCTAACTTTTTCATTTCCTTCACCCCCAACATATATGTCAATATTGAGTTCCAAAAACTTGATCCCCCGCTTGCCAAAAGTCCAAGGGCAAAGCCCGCCATCAATTGCTGTGGCACCGCAAGTCCTTCTGTGAACTCTCCGGGAAGGAATCCCCATGCAAGAAACACTGTCAAACACCCAGAAACAAGGGAGAGAATGTGAGTACATGTTTTTCGCATGTTTTCTCTCTTGGGGTCAAGAGACTTTGTATTCAGAAAACTATTCCATCCCTTGATAATGTCTACCAACCTCTCTGAAGCGATACTCAATGCCAAAATCATGCTTACGATAGTCAGAGTCTTTGTATAAAAATCCATATTGAATTGCTGGTTAAAGCATAGTCAGTATATATCCGAAATGATGGAAGGACAATTCAGGAATAAAAAACCGCTGGGCGAACCATGCGGTATATATTATTATTTATTACTCACCTATTCATCTTCTGCAGCGTTCGTATCTCCTGGCCAACGATGGATTTCTAGCTCTTTTATAGGGTATTCACCACGAGCCCACAAGAAACCTTGAACAAATCCCAGCTCAGCACGCGCCCTTTCCAAATTTCCTTCTGAAATGAATGTAGGTATTTTCTCTAAAATCCATAAACAGTGACTTTTGGTCTGTCCTAATGTTGCAGGCAACCTGTCATACGGTACTGATTCTGCAACTAATCCTGACCTTGTTAATAACTGTGTGTATATATCAACCGTCGTGAGTATATCTTCACTCGTTAAATGTTTAACTTGTTTAAGAATGAGAAGATAGAATGCTTCAAGTATTTTATTCCTGGTTCCCATATTTACCCCTCCTTGCATATACACAAAGATAGGTCGTTCAAATTCCACTCCATTCCCTGTTTCAGTCTCCTTTATTTGTGGAAAAAAGATTGCTACCGCACTCTTGTAGGTATTAAATAGTGTTACACACAACCATTTATATTCGTCTTCGGTACGAAGCTGGCTTAAGTCACTATAACCCCCAATATTCTTTGCAATATCATGAATTGATTGCGGCGTGTAAGATAGTTTTTTCTTACAAATCGCCCAGTAAATAATATCCTCCAAATGGCTAACTTCTATATACCGTGTTGGACCATCCCATCCTTTCAGCTTCGTTATAGCTATATTTGCTGTATTCATCTTCATGTCAAACCCCTTTATATTTTCAAAAATCACACCTGAGCAAGAATATATCACAAGGGCTCGTGTTAGACAAGTATCGATAATCGCCAACTTCTCATATAGAGAAAGCTAGCTCATATTGACAACAATGTTGGATATTGTAGAGTGCCTGTGGTTATTTTATAGTAAATCAAAGGGAGATCACAGATGGGGAGTATTGGTGGAGATGAACTAATAAAAGAATTCGGCTCGATACTTGGAGTTGCCGAAGCGCTTATTCTGGGCGAGATAGTTAGTTATAGAATAGAGTGTGTACCTGGAATAGTAGGTCCTGTTATCTTGGAAGCAGCACGAATACGGCTTCAGGCATTAGGAAAACTGACTCCGGAACACATAAAACCTGTCAAGTAATAGTGCTAGTAAAACATTTGTCCTAAGAAATCTTAGGGCTTTTTTATATAAATTTCCTCAAGATGAGTTTCCTCGCGAAACGTATGTGGTGCATCCTGAATAACATGCAATTCTTTATTGTTGCCTGGTCAATCATGCCCTGCCAAGCTTCGTAATAAAAAAATAAAGCCTCTTTTAAAGAGACTTTAACACATTACTTGATGGTCAACGACCAAGAGTTTTCACTCAATGCATATTGAGATAAACGCTCTATGTTTGAGATTGTTATCTGCTCAATTGCTCTCCGTCGGTCAATGAGGTTTGGAATCCTGTCACTAATCTTTAATAGATTCAGGGTAGCTTTGACTAAACCACGTGCCGTTATATCAAGCACATAGGTGCCCGCAATTGCCGATTTCTTATATGATTCCAATTTATCAGTTTCTTTTGTTATTTCAGATATACAAATATCCAAACAAGAATCGATAAGTTCCAAATTCTCTCTTGGGATACCTAATAATTCGATGGTACATTCATAAAACTGCTCAGAATGCGACATACTAATACGTACATCATACACCCAACCCTTCTCCTCTCGAAAATAATTAAACATTTGTTTGTACAACAAATGATCAAATGCACCCACAACTTCCTCTCCCACCGAAAGAGGAAACAAAAACACCCTTCGATAGTTCGCCCGCTCCATCATATCTTTAGGAAGAAGGAACGTTTCTTTTGTTGTAAGAGGTTTTTGCAATGCCGCATCCTGGAACATGATCTGCTTTCGGGTACGCGCCACTCCTTGACCAAGAGATGTGCAAGAAATAATACGTTTGATGGACGCAAAGTCTATATCGCCAACGCAGATAATCGTCATGTTTGCAGGAACATACTCCTTCCGATAGTACGACATGATATCTTCCTGAGTAATAGAACGGATTGCATCTAAATTTCCCAGAGCCGAATAAGCACGTGTATACCATCCATAAGAGAATAATGTATTGCGACCTGACATAAGCGCCTCATACATACTCTTGATAGGATACTTTTCAAAAAATTCTGCAATAATTATTTTTCTCTGTGCTTCGATTTCTTTATTCAGCGTAGCTCCTATAAGAAATGAAGAAAAATCCTGAAATCCTTCTTCCACTACCTCCTCTTGGTTCGGAAGAAGAAATGAATAATGGGTAGCATATAATCCTGTAACACCGAGATTAACAGACCCACCATTTTCTGAAAAAAATCGTTTCAATTCAACATACGGACGTCGAGCATTGCTGGATACTACATGCTCAATAAAATGAGCAAGGCCTTCCTTATCTTCTGGATCAGAAGATAGGCCGGTATGGACAAGGAAACTGACAGCGACGCACCCCCTTTCCTTCCACTCCTGGTGATACAGAACAAGTCCGTTTGGGAACTGGTGCCTCTGAAAGCACGCATAGGGATCCCACATCGTTTTAACTCCTTTATATTTTCAAATACCTGCGTACGATTCTATATTATGTACCTGTAAATGTCAATGGGGAAAACAGTCTGCATCCATTTCTTCCACTCAAAAAAAATCCCGCTTTGCGAGATTCTTTCTAAACCATATTATGGTTAAGATATTACTTAGGTAGAAGATAGTATCTTAGTGATGTTTGCTATACATTCATCTTTCAACTCACTACTGATAATCTCATCTTTTTGAGCAGATTCAAAGAAACGATCTACTTCTTTAAGCCATTTCTCTCTTTTTTGTATCTTCTTCCTATGAGAAATATTAACTAAATCCTTTAATGGAATTGTTACTTCTTTCTTAGAGAAACCGTGCTCACAACCACATCCACTTCTCATGCATACTACCTCGCCAGTTCCACCATTAACTGAGAGAAAAGCTTCAAAACCACATTCTGCACATTCTTTCGGCCTATTGGGTATTTCGTAACAAACCAATGCTTCCGTTTCCTGCAGAGTGACTATTTCACCATACACTCCAAATTTGTACTCTTCAGCACTCACTAAATTACCAACTTCAAAGTCCATACCGCACCCCTTTCGATGTTCATTACTATTCGATAGGCGCATTTTGTCAGATAATAATTGCCTTGTCAATGGGTACAAGGGTGAATAAAAAAAGGTAACAACGAGTGTTACCGATGTGATCTATTGTGATCTTTATAATCTTAACACTGAACTTACCCCTTCTTCTTGTTAAGAATCTCTGATTGTATTGTATCTTTTTTCCAGTCAGGCCAGTTTTCAACAATTTTTGATGCCTGTTCGAAATGTGAGTCTTCAGTTACATCTAAAAATGCGCCTGGCATCAATAATATCCAGACCCAGAAGTTATTCAGACTCTTAATGATACTGAATGACTCACGAAGATCGGCATCGATCTGTCTTGTTCTTTCTTCAAGATCCACCTTACGTTCTAAAAAATCATTGGCAAAAACGACGATTTCTAACGGTCTCTTTTTTACATCAAATGGACTAAAATCACTAAATCGTATTTCAACATCAGTCGCATCAAGATGGGCTGCTGGTACCTCTGGTACAGTAAGATTGTTTGCGACAATAGAAGGAAAATGTTTACCGATATGTAACAATAGTTCATCCGGAATCTGTTTGGGATCTCGTGAAACAAGTACTAATGGCATGGTATACCTCCACGGTTCTATAATAAATAACTTTTCATACCCTATGATAAATACACTTTTTAGTCAAAAAACACCCCAGCGAAATGCTGAGGTGAATTTTTAGCCCTTGAGGGAGTGAACTGGAACACTTTCATTGAGGAAATGGTGGAATGGAGGAGTTGACAAAGCTATAATTATGGTATTAAGTAAAAGTATAGTACTTTACATTTCGCATAGTAAATTGAAAAGGAGCAATAAAATGTATTCGGAAATTTTGAGCAGTATTGTATTTGATGGTAAAGAAGAAGTCACTGACGGATATCTTTTCTATAAAGTGATCCCTTCATCAGAAGGCATCATTGAAATATTAAAGATTGAGGCTGGAGCAACTTTGGATATCCATCGCCATAGCCATAGTGCTTCAAGAATTTTTATTCTTGAAGGAAGGGGAGTGTATTTCAGAGGTGATAAACAGAACGACATAGGAAACTCCGTCTATGGGAATAAGAGCGTTCTTGATGTTCCAGAGATGGTATGGCATGGTTTCCACGCTAAAACAGAAACTCTTATGCTTGCCATCCAAACAGCAAGTACGGAGAAGGATACAGAGTACTTAGTAAAACCTACCTTAACTCCTTAAAACTTTGGATTAGTTTGAATTTTATTTCTGGGACAATTGAATCAAATCAATTGTCCTTTTTTATTTTTCCCCAAAAACACCCTCAGCGAAATGCTGGGGTGAATTTTTAGACCGAATCCTGACATGGATCGAATGTAGGAGGGTGTCTGAGACACCTTAATCTCCCAACGTAAAACTATTAATTATAGCCTCGTGCGCCGTGGATGTTTTTGGTCCAAAGAAAAATACAGCAATAGTGTTTTCGCCCTTGGAAAAGAAATACTCTCTCCATGTATCTCCTGATGCCTTCCCTATCTCTAGGTAAACTGCGGATATCCCGTTTACTATAATATTTTTTGGCTTAGGACCAAATTGCGTATTATCTGAAATTGCTTCAGCAAATTCCTCAGGACTAATATTTTTTATCACGGATACACTGAATAGATCAAAACCATACTGAACCTGTTGTTTCCCCGTGAGCGGGTCAATATATTCTTCTGTAGAAGGAGGATTCTGTACCCCATCAGGGAGAGTTATTTCAAATCCAAACTCTGCATTTTTATATACGTTTCCTTGTGGAATTGCTATCGAATCCTTCTTTCCAACGGCATTCGTTTTGACAGGTTTTTCTTGGATTGGCTTTTGAAAAGATTGTGGGGGCGTAACTAAACACCACACTCCAATTCCAACGACTACCAGCACAAGAAGAGTGGTGATAATAAAAAGGTAGCGTCTAGTGTCTTTCATATAATATTACATGCCATCTATTTTAAAGCTCTTTTTGAATATCCTCCCAAGTAATTCCACTCTGGGATTCAATTTCTTTAAGAATATATTTAAGCACTTGTTTGGGAAGATATGCGGGGATGGTAACGCTCTTGTGGGTGCGTGGCCAAACCGCTTTGTAGTGACTGCCATTTCCTCCAATCTCATCAATAACAAACCCAATACGACGAAGTGCATTAATAAATTGTTTTCGTTTTATCTCCCCTGGCAATTCACTAAGCGAGGGCATATTCTGTTTTCTGCTCGCCTACTTTGTATAATTGTACTTTTTTTGCGTATGCAGAAGGTAGATCAAACGACGCGAGAATTGCATCTTTAATATTTGTATCAAGCTCGCTGCTATTTTTACCGGAGGTTACAATTGAGCCGTATCTAAAATTTGTGCTTACTGCAACAAGCACTCCTTCTTCTTGGTGGTATGTAAAATTAATAGGTCCTTCGCGTCGAAAATACTGAACAAGTTCGTAGAGACTTTTTGGCACATGAGGAATACCTGCCAGACGATCAGCAGTTTCTTGGAGTATGCGCGCGATATAATCTTTTGTAACCTTAATAATCGCCATAGTATATATACTATATTGTACACCCATTGTATCATTTAAAAAATATAGAGTTATTATACACTTTGCGCGAACTTTTTTTGAAAAGAAACTGAATGAGTGATCCTTTTTGAATACGGATTTCGCACACGGATGAGGAGGGGTGTGGGGAGGAATCCTTCGTGTGCTCCTCTCTTTTGATCCAAAAGACTTAGGGTTCTATTCGTCTTAGTATCAATTTTCATAGTCATCTTTTACACGGATCACACTATTTCTACGAATCTCATCATGAGAACATATTTTCAACCAGATGATAGTTGACGTTCCCCTTTCCACAAAAACAATTCTTCGCTTACCATCCAAACGAACTTCCCACAGATGATTACCGTATTTATCGCACACATTTACTAACTTTGTCCGTCCTAACGAAGGATGGTGAGGGTTAGCACCCATAAAAGTCTTTTGCTTTTCAAAAAGTTTTTTGGTTTTCGTGTCACTGGTACGTATCTCTTGCTCAAGCGAGTAAAGAACGTTGATTTCAATTTCTGCCATATACAATTAGGCACTGTTCGCCAATCTCTCCAACTCATTTTTAAGATTCTCATCAGTAATCTCCAATTCTTCACCAGAATCATCTGCGATCAGAAGGGCAAGATCAGGATCAATAATGTCCCCCATACGCTCAGTAAGTACCCACGGTTGCTGTTGATGTGATATTGCTTCTAGCTCAGTTGAGGAGAGACGTCCATACTTTTCCAATACTTTGTGAATATGATCAACCTCTTCCGGACTAAATTCCGAAAGAGTATAATCGATATTTGATGTAAACATGGCAGGGTATTCGCTTTTTTGATGAAGGACATCGTCTTGTACCATCTGTTTAAAAATTGTTTGATAATCATTCACAATCGGTCCCATTGGTGCCTTTGCATACGTAACGCCAGAAATAAGGCGCTCGTGGTCTCGATAAAAGTAAAAATCGACAAAATAAAGAACCTTATTAAGTTTCTTTATACCTTCGTCCTTGTAGTGCTCGTTCGCCAGGATATAGAGTACAAGGTTCTTAAATTTTTCAGTATAGATAGGCATGAGAGCTTATTACCATAATAATAGCATGGTGTCTATACGTACGCCATGTTTTGATAAGTCATTAAATTTATGTTCGTGATATTACTGCGTAATAAAAAAAGACAGATACCTTGGTACACGATGGTGTCTCCAGTAATCTGTCTTTGAAAATTTTTCTACCATGGTTCTAGTACTATTATTTTATATAGTACCATTAGATCGCCCACTATAAGTCCAAATGCAGCACCCATAAAGAAAGTAATGGGAAACCTCTCTGCAGCTGTTTCTATATCGTGTGTTATGTAGAATAAAGCAATCAAAAAAACGATGCAATATCCTATTGACGATAGAAATGTTAAAATAGTTGCCAATTTGTCTACCACTATGTTGTCAGTAATTCCTTGGATTATTAACCCAATCGATACTAATAGTAGAGATAAGAAGATAGAAACAAACCACAAAATCAGTTTTGACTCAAACTTCTTCATCTCTTCAGGAGAAGGAAGTACATCGTTTGTCTCACTCTCCTTTTTGCTGTTGTCGCCATTTCCCTTTGTTTGTAATGTACTCATTGCATTCTCCTTTTCATGACAGCAATTACCTCAAACGACTATACAGGAAATAGTCTGTTTTGTCAAGCCATCCCTCCTGAATTCAGGCCTCACCGCGCCGCATCCAAAACCCCACACACCGTTGTCCACATTCCTCCCCAGATCCCTCCTGTAGACGGAAAATACCCAGAATCAGGGCGTATGCCTAATCCCCCGCTACAATAACCGCCCTGACACGTTATTCTGTTTCAGGATTCTGTTGAAAAAAGGTTCGAATATGGTTTAATAAACACGGGTTTGTGCGCATGTTAGTATTTTTGCCTCATAGGAGGCACCTATATCTTGGATCAAAAGAGAGGAGCACACGAAGGATTCCTCCCCACACCCCTCCTCATCCGTGTGCGAAATCCGTATTCAAAAAGGATCACTCATTCAGTTTCTTTTCAAAAAAAGTTCGCGCAAAGTGTATAATAACTCTACCAAGAGAAACATTTTCAAAATCCATCGCGCCGTTGCGCGCATACGCCCCGCCCCTGAATTCAAAATCCCCCTTTGTTTTCGCGGTGAAATCCCAGAGTGCACCCCAATGGATTGCAAGGGTTTTGTCCTTGATTTCAGGGTTAGATCCGATAGAACGAAAAAAGTTGCGCCATTGGGCGTAATTTTTTTCTTTTCCCAGTTTTTCCGCTTCCCTCAAGGACAAAACGAAATTCCTCAAGGGTTCGAACCGATTCTTTCCTTGTTGCCCAAAATCTCCCGCTTGTGCCTGCTGTTTTGCTTTTTGACGCATCAGAGCATCTTTACGCACAAGGTATGATTCGCGCTCAATATCACCATCCAAATAAAGCGATACAAGCCGTTCCAGTTTTTCTTGTATCTCTTTAATGCTTGCTTTGAGATTTTGGGCAACATCTCCTCTTGAAGAAATTGACTCATGTTCCCATATATCAATTTGTTTTTCCATATTCTCAATTTCTTCGAGAGGAAGCGACACTGATTGAAGCAGCGTCTGAAGCTGTGCAGTGAGTGCATCGGCACCAAGATAGGGTTGGCTGCACTTTATTTGTCGTTTCGTACACCGATAGTAGGTATACCGCGTACCCCAGCGATTCGTCGCATATTGTGCCGTGATGGCACACCCGCACTCACCGCATCGTGCCAATTGGGTAAACGGAAAGGGAATGATCGATTTTGACTTATGTGGCCTACTTCTTGATAAGCGTACCTTTTGCACTGCTTCAAACAGTGTCGGGGAAAGTATCGGTTCAAAGGTTCCGTCGTACCACTCATCATAGTGCTTCACAAAGCCAAGATATGCTCTGTTGGAGAGCATCTTTACGACGGAAACGTTTGCAAGTGGTGCCCCGTTCCTTTTGACAAGGCCATGCTCTGCCAAAAATGCCGCTAATGCCCCCAGCGTATGCGACCCTTTGGCATATTCTTCAAAGGCTTTGCGTATGACTTGTGAATACACAGGATGAGGCTCTATGTTCCTTGTCTTATAATTATTCACATAGCCAAAGGGCGCACGGCATAGCCATTCCCCACGGCGGAGTTTTTGGCGCATTCCCCGCTTTATATTCTCAACAAGATTGTCGGAAAAGTATTTCGACTGTCCGAACGCCACTTGTAACATGAATTTCCCTTGCGGAGTGGGCTCAAACCAAAATTGCGGAAAGCGCAAAGAAGTAATAGCTCCCGTATCCACTAAGTAAATGATCTTGCCACCATCGACGCTATTACGGGCGAGACGGTCGGGGTGCCATGCAAGGATTCCTAAAGGCGCTTTACTTGTTTCAATCATTGAGAGCATTTTGCTAAATTCGTCTCGCCCGGGCTTCTTTGCGCTTTTCGCTTCCGTAAATTCTTTTACGATCTCAATGCGTTCTCGCTCGGCGTATTCTCGCAATTCAA